>CAMPKU010000126.1 GCA_946887385.1 uncultured Gammaproteobacteria bacterium | reverse complement strand
GTTCGACCCGTGTGCGTAAAGCACCTTCTTTCAGCCTGGCGTCAGCGGGGTACAGGCACTAAATGAAAGGAGGTTGTCATGACCATTTTCAAGCTGCCGCCGCGCCCGTCGCTCGAGTCCCTCCGTAAACAGGCCAAGAAGCTCGCGCGCGACGTCGCCACCGGCGACGCCGCTGCTCTCGCACGAGCGCGCGTGCACCTGCCCAATCTCGATCCGCCGCTGACGCAGCGCCATGCGCAGCTCGTCATCGCGCGCGACTACGGCTTCGCCGGCTGGCAAGAGTTGGCCGCCGAGGTGCGCAAGCGCGCGGGGCAGGGACTGGACTGGGCCATCACAGAGGCGCAACGCGTCATTCACGATAACGACGTCGCCGGATTGCAGCGTCTATTGGCGGAGTATCCCGCGCTGCTTTCGTGGCGGGCCGACGACGAAGACGGCGGCTTGCTCGGAATGGCGACCGGCGCGTATGGCGACGCCGGCGACCCGCAGCGAGAACAGTGGTTCACACGCGGGGCCTGCGCGGAAGCCCTCATCGACGCGGGCGCGGTCGTGACGCCGTCGGTTTGCGACGGCATTCTCGAGTCCCGAGCCCGAGGGCTGCTCGAGCTGTTTCAGCGGAAGCGTCTGCTTCCGCGCACGCTCGCGTTCGTTGCGGCGCTCGGCGATAAGCACGCGCTTCGCACCGTGCTCGAGGAGCAGAGGCACGATTCCGCGGCCGTCGCCGGAGCGTTCGTGCGCGCGTGCGCCTTCGGTCACGAGGCAGTCGCGTCGATGCTGCTCGAGCGGCTGATCGAGCTCGATCCCGCGCTCGGCGGGCACGTCGATGCCACCTTGAGCCGCGGCGCGTTCGTCAGGTACTTCATCGACCACCGGCCCGAACATGCCGCAGCCGTCGGGCTTTGGAAGGCGTACGTGATGGCCGAGGTCACTCGCGCCCTGCACGAGCGCGACTTGCCGGCGTTCGTCGCCGGCTTGCTGCGCGAGCGGTGGCTGCTCGATGAAGCGTTCGTGTGGTTTCAGGCTGGGCTCATCGAGGTGGCCACGCTCAATGACCGCAGCGAGCACATCACTGCGCTGCTCGATCTTGAGCCGGCCATAGTCCGATGCCGCCCGCCGCCGCCATCGCAAGCCGTGGAGTTCGCATTCGTCTACGCGAATATTCACCTCCTGCCGTTGCTCACACGCATTTGGCCTGTGCCCGACGATTTGCCGCACGCGGCTGGCACGGGCGATCTCGACCGAGTCCGGCAGTGGTTCGACGCAGCCGGCGCGTTGCGTGACGTCGGCCGGCACTACCCGTACAACGACGCGCGGGCGCGCAGCCATCTGAAGTGGGATACGCCCACGGCGCAGCAGGTGCTCGACGTCGCGCTCGCTTTCGCCGTCACCAACCATTACTTCGAGACAGCGGATTTTCTTCTCGAGCGCGGCGCCGATATCAACACGCGCTGGAGCTCGCACGAGCCGGCGAGCCTGCTGCACCATCTCGTCGGCTTCAAAGACTACGACGGGATGCGCTACCTCATCGATCGTGGCATCGATATGACGATCAAGGACTACCGATGGAGCGGCACCGCGCAGGGCTGGGCGTTCTACGCCATGAACGACTCGACGATGGCGGACTGGCTGGGCGAGGCGGAGCGCCAGCAACAACGTCAACGCTGAGGCCGGGTGGTTCGGGCTGCATCCATTAGCCGGACACTATAGACAGCCAACAGCCATAAGTATGGCCAAATGGCTGTCAGCCAGCCGCTACTGAATCACCTTGACGCCGCCGGCACCGCCGATCAGCAGCACGTCCGCAGGTCGATTCGCGAAGATGCCGACGGTGACGACGCCGGCGATTTGATTGAAGCGCGTTTCGACCTCGAGGGGATTCGCGATCTTCAAGTTATGAACGTCGATGACGTGATTACCGTTGTCCGTCACGAACCCCTCGCGCCAAATCGGTTGGCCGCCGGCTTTCACCATCTGCCGCGCGACGTACGACTGCGCCATCGGTATCACTTCCACCGGCAGCGGGAAGCGGCCGAGGGTGGGCACGAGCTTCGTCTCGTCGATGATGCAAATGAAACGACGGGACGCGGCCGCCAAGACCTTCTCCCGCGTGAGCGCCCCACCGCCGCCTTTGATCAAGTGCCGGTGTTTCGTTGCTTCATCGGCTCCGTCCACGTACAGATCGAGATCGCCCGTCGAGCCGAGCTCCACCGCTTGCATGCCGAGCTCGGCCAAGCGTTTCGTCGATCGCGCGGAGCTCGAAACGATCGGACCGAGCTTGCCGGCCAACGGTTGCAGCACTTCGATGAACACGTCCACTGTGCTGCCCGTGCCGATTCCGAGCGACATGCCATCCTTGATGTAAGACAACGCAGCGGTCGCTGCGCCATGCTTGTTCGTGTCCTGTGTCATCGAAATGCCCCTGCCCAAAAAGAGAGTGCCCGCAACTTGGCGGGCACTACACTCGTCTGAGCCAAAGTTTCTGGCCCGACTAAACGCTGTTAATCCCTTAGCGTTTTTTGCGGCGCGTCGTCCGGGTCTTCTTCGCGCGCTTTTTCGCTCTGCGCTTTGCCGGACGCTTCGCCACTTTGCGCTTCGCTTTCTTGCGGCGCGATGACTTCTTTTTCGATGACACTTTCTTCATAGAGGCCATGGGTAGTCTCCGTTGTCGGGATAGACGGCGTTGAGTATATATAAAACGATTAGGATTTCCAGCGTGTTATAGATTTTGCGCATCCGCTTCGCGAGAGCGAACGTGAGAGTGTGATTGATTGCACACTCTCGCATGTCGTATCACGAACGACTTCTCGCGCGTACATCGCTCGCTACGGAGCGAGCTCGAGAATGAATTTCCAATGCGCCGCGCTCACCGGCGTTACCGACAAACGATTGCCGCGCTTCAGCAGCGCGAGCCCTTTTAGTGCGCGATTCTCGTGCTCGCGCAACGTTGCGAGCGTGACGACTCCGCGAAACTTGCGCTCGAGCTGCACGTCCACCATGTACCAGCGCGGCTTGCTCGGGTCGCTCTTGGAATCGAAGTGCGGGTCGGCCGCATCGAACGCCGTGTGGTCGGGATATGCCTCCCGCACGATCTTCACGATGCCCGCGACTCCCGGCTCCTCGCAGTTGGAGTGATAGAAAAATGCGCGATCGCCGCGGCGCATCTCGCGCATGAAGTTACGGGCCTGATAATTTCGTACGCCGTCCCAGTGCGTGGTCTTGCGCTTCGCCTTGGCGAGGTCGTCGATGCCGAAAACATCGGGCTCGGACTTCATCAACCAGTGGCCCATCGCTCCCTCCTTTCGCTAAAAGCGCCGCACGCCAGCCTCGGTGACCACTCCCCAAAGCGGCACGTCCCAGGCGCTCGGCGTCAGCACCGGCACGCGTTGTAGCTCGTACGCCACACCCAGCAGCTTCGGCCGCCGCCAATGCGAGCGGTGGCGTAAAAACCGGAAACAGCGGTCGTAATATCCGCGGCCTACGCCGACGCGCACGCCGCGGTCGTCGAACGCCACGAGCGGCGTGAGGACGAGATCGAGCTTGCGCGCATCGATCTTGCGGCCGACTTTCGGTTCCAGGATGCCGAAGAAGTTTGCGGCGAGCGCCGCGCTCGGCTCGAGCTCCGCGAACGTCATGGTCAAGCCGCGCAGCACGGGAACGTAGAGGCGTTTGCGATGCCGTCTGGCCGCCTCGATCAGCGGCGCGAGCGACGGCTCGCCGTCGAACGCGAGGAACACGGCAATGTGCTGCGCGCGCTTGAGCTCGGGCAAGCTAAGGAGATGCGCATGGATCGCGCGGTCGGCGTGCGCGCGAACGTCGTCAGCGAGCGCGCGGCGCCGGGTGCGCATCTCGCGACGCAGCTGCCGGCGTACGGCATCCGAAGTTGGAGTGGTGCTCCCCGCCTGTGCCGTCATGGACCGTTGCTCTCGAACCGGAGCAACAGGTGGGGTACGCCGTCAGGACTTAAGGCTTCCCGGTAAGACCGGATTTGCACACCATCACCGACAGAACCGAACCCCTGAGGCATGATTTAGGGTCCGAGAGACCTTCGTCCGCGTCGAACACCGCAGGGAGCACCGAGGCCTATTATAGTGTGAGCTGCTTCGCGGGGCCGAGTGCCGAATCGAGGTGCTCGCGCATCGCCCGAATCCTCAAGCCCACGATGTTCTTGAGCTCCGCGTCCTGCCCCTGTGCCTTGAGCAGCTCGTTCGCGATATTGAGCGCCGCCATCACGGCCACGCGATCGAGCCCAACCACTTTACCGCTGTCGCGGATCTCGCGCATCTTGCCGTTGAGCAGCTCAGCTGACGCCAGCAGCGAAGCCTTCTCCTCGAGCGGACACGCGACGTTGTACTCTTTCTCCAAAATCTTGATCGTGACGTGGGCGAAGGTGCCGGCGCTGCTCACGAAACCTGCTCCATGCCCTTGAGCCGGCCGATCATGGCTTCGACGCGCCCGCGCACCTGCTCGTTCTTCTGCAGCAGTGTGGCGCGTTCCGACATCAGCGAATCTTGCCGCTGCCGCAGAGACCGGTTTTCTTCTTGCAGCTGCCGGCAAATGACCACGAGCTCTTCGAGGCGCTTTTCGAGGCGGCGCAGCTCCAAGTCGAAGCGGTGATTGGCTTGGTCGGGCGTCATGCGGGGCAATATAGAACTGCGCTCAATGAGGGTCAACAACGCGCGCGGCGGTGATAGCATGCCTCAAAGCGCGCGCTACTGCGCGGAAATCCTCACGTGACGCCGAGCGCCCCAACTGCACTTCCCGACTACGAGCAACTGCGCGATACGCTGGTGAACGCCGGTGCCGTAGTTGCGCTCACGGAACTGCACGGCGGCCTGTGCGGAGCGTTGTGTGCGGGCGGCGTGCCGGCCGCGCAGCGTTGGCTGGCCGATTGCCTCGACGACATGGACCTCGACGCCGCGGCCGTCGCCGAGGAGCTTGCGGAGCTCGTGAGCGCGAGCGCGAGAATGCTCGTGGACGGCGATCTGAAGTTCGAGCCGCTATTGCCGGGCGACGATGCGCCGCTCGACGAGCAGGTGCAGGCGTTGGCCCTCTGGTGCCACGGATTCTTGGGCGGCGTGGGTGTTGCGGCCGCCGGCGCTGCTCGCACGGCCGCCGAAGGTGCGACGCTCAAGGAGATCCTCGGCGATTTCGCCGAGATCAGCCGCGCCGGCTTGAGCGAGGACGAGGCCGCGGGCCAAGGCCAGCCGGACTTCGCGCTCGCGCAGATCCACGAATACGTGCGCGTGAGCGTGCTCATCGTCTACGAGGAGTTGCGCGCCGAGCGGACCGCGGCCGTGCACGATCTCCATTAGAACCAGGCGAGGCACCTCAACCCGTGAATGCCAAGGAGTTCGCACGCCGCCGCAAACATCTGATGGAGCTCATCGGCACGAGCGGCATCGCCATCCTCGCCGCGGCGCCGGAGCGCGTTCGCAGCCGCGACACCTTGTTCCCCTTTCGCCAGGACAGCGACTTCTACTACCTCACGGGCTTCAGCGAGCCCGACGCCGTCGCCGTGCTCATGCCGGGCCGGGCTCAGGGCGAGTTCCTGCTGTTTTGTCGCGAGCGCAATCCCGAGCGCGAGCAGTGGGACGGGCCGCGCGCCGGTCCCGAAGGCGCCGTGGCCGATTACAGCGCCGACGACGCGTTTCCGATCGCGGATTTGGACGACATCCTGCCGGGCTTGCTCGAGCGCAGCGATCGCGTTTACTACTCCATCGGCGGCAACGAGTTCGACCAGAAGCTGCTCGCCATGATTCAGACGCTGAACGCGAAGCGCCAGAGCGGTCATGCGCCGAGCGAGCTCGTGGCTCTGGATCATCTGCTGCACGAGATGCGGCTGTTCAAGAGCCGCGCCGAGACGGGCGCCATGCGCCAAGCAGCGCGCATCGCCGTCGACGCTCACAGCCGCGCGATGCGCGCGTGCCGCCCCGGCATGCGGGAGTACGAGCTCGAGGCCGAGTTCCTGCACGAGTTTCGCCGCTACGGCGCAGAGTGCTCGTACCCGCCGATCGTTGCCGCCGGCGCCAACGCCTGCATCTTGCACTACCGCGCCAACGACGCGGCGCTCGTCGACGGCGAGTTGGTGCTCATCGATGCCGGCTGCGAGCTCGGGATGTACGCCTCGGATGTCACGCGCACCTTTCCCGTCAACGGCCGCTTCAGCGCACCGCAACGCGAGCTCTACGAAGTGGTGCTCGAGGCGAACCAAGCGGCCACGGCGAAGGCCGTGGCCGGCAATCACTGGAACGACCCGCACGACGCCGCGGTCGGCGTCGTGACGCGCGGTTTGAAGCAGCTCGGGCTGCTCGCCGGCCGCGTGCCGGCTCTCGTGAAGTCGCTGGCGTACAAGCAGTTCTTCATGCACAAAACGGGGCACTGGCTGGGGCTCGACGTGCACGACGTGGGCGACTACAAAGTCGCCGATCACTGGCGGCTGCTCGAGCCCGGCATGGTCATGACCATCGAGCCCGGGGTCTATGTGTCGGCTTTCGACAAGAGCGTGGACAAGCGCTGGCGCGGTATCGGTATCCGGATCGAGGACGACGTGCAAGTGACACGCGAGGGTGTCGACGTGCTGACCCGCGGGCTGCCGACCACAGTGGCCGAGATCGAGCGCCACATGGGCGCGGCTTAAGTGACGGGCGGCGCGAGCGGCGACTGCGACATTCTGATTGCCGGCGGCGGCGCGGTCGGCTCCGCGCTCGCGTGCGCGCTTGCGGACTTGCCGCTTCGCGTGGTGCTGGTGGAGGCTCTGAAGCCGCAGCTGCTGGCGCAACCGAGCTTCGATGCGCGCGTCACCGCGCTCGCGAACGGCTCCCAGCAGATTCTGGCGGGCCTCGAGCTGTGGCCCGAGCTCAAGGGTCACACGGAGGCGATTCGCTCGATTCACATCTCGGAGCGCGGCCGTTTCGGCGCCGCGCGCATCGAGGCGCGCGACGAACAGGTTCCCGCGCTCGGCTACACGCTCGAGAACCAAACACTCGGCCGCGTGCTCTGGGAGCGGTTGCAGCGCGCGCCGCGGTTGACGGTGCTCGCGCCCGCGAAAGTTGCGGCGCTCGCAGTGGAACCCGACTTCGCCGCCGTCACGGTCGAGCGCGACGGCGGCGCCGAAACCGTGCGCGCGAAGCTGGTCGTGGCGGCCGACGGCGCGCGCTCCGCCGTGCGCAGCGCGCTCGGCGTCGAGACGGTGGAGCACGACTATGGTCAACGCGCCGTCATCTTCAACTTGAGCACCGAAGTGCCGCTCGAGGGGCGCGCGTTCGAGCGGTTCACTCCGCGCGGACCGATTGCGTTGCTGCCGCTCACGGGCGGCCGCGCAGCCGTGATCTGGACTCTGCCCGAGGGCGATGCGGAGCGCATTGCGGCGCTGCCGGCGGAGGGGTTTCGCGCCGAGCTGCAAACTGCGTTCGGCCAGCGAGTCGGGCGCTTCACGCGCATCGGCGAGCGGCATCTATATACGCTCACGCGCGTGGCGAGCGGCGCCATCCACGGCGAGCGGGCCGTGCTGATCGGCGACGCGGCACTGCGCCTGCACCCCGTGGCGGGCCAAGGCTTCAATCTCGCACTGCGCGACGTGGCCACGCTCGCCGAGGTCATTGCCGACGGTACGCGCGCGGCCGGCGTTGCGGGGGAACCGGCCGACGCGGGCGCGCCCGAGCTGCTCGAGCGTTACGCAGCGTGGCGCACCGGCGATCGGCAACGTGTGTCTTCGTTCACGCACGGTTTGATCCAGCTCTTCGGCGATGCGGCGCCCGGCTTGGGGCTGGGCCGCGGTTTGGGGCTCATGGCGTTCGACTTGCTGCCCGGCGCCAAGACGCTGCTGGCGCGCCGAACGATGGGCAAGACCGGGCGGCTCCCGCGGCTCGCGCGCGGTCTCAGGCTCTGACGCCCCGCAATGCCGAGCCCACCCACCGTTCTCATCGCCGGCGCGGGCGTAGTAGGGCTGGCGGCGGCCGCGCTGCTCGCCACGGGCCGGTGCGCCGACCGATTGCGTGTGGTGGTGCTCGACGCACGGCCGTTACCGCGCTGGCGCGGCGACGACATGGATGCGCGCGTGTACGCGTTATCGCGCGCCTCGCAGCAGCTGCTCGAGCACGTCGGCGTATGGCAGCGCGTGGCCGCAGCGCGCGCGGCGCCGTATCGGCGCATGCGGGTTTGGGAAGGGCCCGACGCGTACGCCGCCAGCGCGCTCGATTTCGACTGCGCCGACCTCGGCGAGCCCGACTTGGGCTATATCGTCGAGGATACGCTGCTGCGCAGCGCGCTCGGCGATGCGCTCACGTCGGCGCCGCAGGCGCGCTTCGTCGCCGGTGCCGCCGTGCAGGCCGTCGATGTGCAGCCCGGCGAGATTTTCGTCGACCTTGCGACTGGCGGGCGCATGCAAGGAACGCTGCTGCTCGCCGCCGACGGCGGCGACTCTGCCGTGCGCAGCATGCTCGATTTGCCGACGACGGGTTACGGCTACGAGCAGACAGCCGTCGTCACGCACGTGACGAGCTCGGCGTCGCATCAGGAAACCGCGTGGCAGCGCTTTCTCCCCGGCGGGCCGCTCGCGTTGCTTCCTCTCGGCGACGGCCGCAGCTCGGTTGTCTGGTCGCTGCCGACACGGGAAGCCGAGCGCTTGCTCGCCTCCGGCGACGCCGAATTTCTAGCCGAGCTCGGCGCGGCGAGCGCCGGCGTGATGGGCGAGCTCACGGCGTGCTCGCCGCGCGTGGGGTTTCCGCTCAAGGCGCTGCACGCGCCGCGCTACACCACGCAGCGTGCCGCATTGCTCGGCGACGCTGCGCATTCGGTGCATCCGCTCGCGGGCCAGGGCATGAACTTGGGACTTCTTGATGCAGCCTCGATCGCGGCCGTCGTCGAGGACGCGCTGCTCGCCGGCGAAGACGTCGGCGACCTCAAGGTGCTGCGCCGCTACGAGCGGCAGCGCAAGGGCGACAACCTTGCAATGCTCGCGGCTTTTGACGGCTTAAACCGCCTGTTCGGGTTGCCCGGTTGGGCCGCGCCCCTACGGGGGCTCGGGCTTCGCGCCGTCGACGCGGCCCAGCCCGTCAAACGGCTGCTAATGCAGAAAGCTTTGGGTTTGAGTGCTGCGCATAAACACCGGCTGCGCTGGTCACCTGCTCCGCCGCGAGCATAGAATCGACCGCCATGAGCCACACTAGAGTACTGCAGCGTGGGGCCTTGCTGGCCCTGCTCGTAGCGGCCGCGCCGCTTGCTGCGCAAGAGCAAAGCTGGAACCAAACACTCGAGCGCATCGCGTCGGGTGTGGTTTCGATTCAAATCGACAGCACGCGCGCGTTCGACACCGAACGCAATTCATCGAGCCAGGCTACGGGCTTCGTCGTGGACGCCGAGCGCGGGCTCATCCTCACGAACCGGCACGTCGTCACGCCGGGCCCCGTGCGCGCGCAAGCCGTCTTCCTTAATCAGGAGGAAGTCGAGCTTCAGCCGGTGTATCGCGATCCCGTGCACGACTTCGGGTTTTTCCGCTACGACCCGAGCCAGCTTCAGTTCATGAAGCCCACCGAGCTTGCGCTCGTGCCGGAAGCCGCGCAGATCGGCCGCGATATCCGCGTCATCGGCAACGACGCCGGCGAGCAGCTCTCGATCCTCGCCGGCACGATCGCGCGGCTCGACCGCCAGGCGCCGAACTACGGCCGCGGCAATTACAACGACTTCAACACGTTCTATTTACAATCCGCTTCGGGTACGTCGGGCGGCTCGTCGGGCTCGCCCGTGGTCGACATCGAGGGGCGCGTGGTGGCGCTGAATGCCGGCGCCAATAGTCAGGCGGCGTCGAGCTTTTTCTTGCCGCTCGACCGCGTGGAGGTGGCGCTGCAGAACATTCAAAGCGGCGAAGACGTGGCCCGCGGCACGCTCCAGACGGAGTTCGTCCACAAGCCGTTTGCGGAGCTGCGCCGGTTGGGGCTCACGCGCGAAACCGAGGCCCGAGTGCGCGAGACGTATCCCATGCAAACCGGGATGCTCGTCGTCGAGCAAGTGATTCCGGAGTCGGCGGCCGCGAGCCAGCTCGAGGTCGGCGACGTGCTCGTCGAGGTGGACGGCAAGCTGATGGCCGAGTTCGTGCCGCTCGCGGCCATGCTCGATAGCGCCGTCGGCCGCGAGGTGGCCGTGCTCGTCGAGCGCGGCGGGCAGCGGCTCGAGCGCCGCGTGATGGTCGACGATCTGCACGCCATCACGCCCGACGAGTACATCGAGTACGGCGACGGCGTGTTCCACAAGCTCTCGTACCAACAGGCGCGGCATTTCCATCGCAGCGTGGCCGGCGTGTACGTCGCGAACTCAGGTTACGTATTCGGCAAGGCTGCGATCCCACGCGGCAGCATCGTCACCGGCATCGGCAGTGAGACGCTGCACGACCTCGACGATCTGCAGCGAGCGCTCGAGTCGTTGCCGGACGACGCGCAGGTGCCCGTACGTTTCGTCACGTTCGACGAGCCGCAAACCGAGCGGCAGCGGCTGGTCACGAACGACCGCAGCTGGTATCCGGCGCAACGCTGCCACCGCGACGACGCGCTCGGCGTGTGGCCGTGCGAAGCGCTGGCGCCGGGCCCGCCGCCCGAGCCCATCGAGCCCAGCGAAGGCACCACCTTCCCACGCCAGGGCGAGCGCCACGTGCAGGCCGTGACGCCTTCGCTCGTGCTCGTGAATTTCGACATGCCGTACACGGTGTCCGGCGTAGCGGACCGCTATTACTACGGCACGGGCCTCGTGGCCGACGCACAGCGGGGCTGGGTGGTCGTCGACCGCAATACCGTGCCGATCGCGATGGGCGACGTGCGGCTCACGTTCGCCGGATCGCTCGAGATCCCGGGCCGCGTGGAATACATTCACCCGCTGCACAACCTCGCGGTGGTCTCGTACGATCCGAAACTGATCGGCGACACGCCCGTCAAGAGCGCGATGTTCTTGAGCAAAACGCTGTCCCCGGGCGACGACGTCGCCGTGGTGGGCTTGGGGCCGGACTTCAGAATACTGTCGCAATCGAGCGAGGTGGCCAACGTCTCGCCGGCCGCATTCCCGGTGTCACGCACGCTGCGCTTCCGCGACACGAATTTGGACGTCGTCACGCTCGTGAACGGCCCGTCGGACTTCGACGGCACGCTCGTCGACTTGCAAGGCCGTGTGCTCGGCATGTGGGCGAGCTTTGCGTACCAGTCGGGGCGCGACCTCACGCAGGTCAACCTCGGCGTACAGGCCGATGTGATCGTCGACATGATCGACAACCTGCGCGCGGCCGAGCCGCTGCGCTCGCTCGAGGTGGAGTGGGCGCAGATGCCGCTCGCCACGGCGCGCAAGGTGGACTTGCCCGACGAGTGGGTGCAGCGCTACGAGGCGCATAGCCCCACGAAGCGCGAAGTGCTGACGGTGGCCACCACGGTCGCCGACTCGCCGGCGTCGCGCTTCTTCAGGTCCGGCGATATCTTGCTCAGCATCGACGGCGATCTCGTGAACACGTTCCGGCAAGTCGAGCGTGCTTCGCAGCAGCCGAGCGTCGAGATCACCGTGCTGCGCGGCGGCCGCGAGGTAACGGGCCGCGTGGGCACGGTGGCGCTCGACGGCCTGGGGCTCGAGCGCGTGGTGTCGTGGGCCGGCGCGCTGATTCAAGCGCCGCACCGCGAGCTGGCCGTGCAGCGCGGCGTCGGCTCGGGCGGTGTGTACGTGAGCTTCTTCAATTTCGGCTCGCCGGCCAGCCGTTCCGGTTTGTTCGCCGGCCGGCGCATCGTGGCCGTGGACGGGGAGCCGACGCCCGATCTCGAGTCGTTCGTGCGCGTCGCCACGAGCTTGGGCGACAAAGAATCGGTGCGCCTGAACACGGTCACGTTCAACGAGGTCCCCGAAGTCATCACGATGAAGCTCGATCCGCAGTACTGGCCGAGCTACGAGCTCGTGCGCGACGGCTACGAGTGGCGGCGGCAACCGTTGAACTGAGCTAAAGGGGACCGGCGTGGCAGCATCTGCGATCGGGTTCAGCGGCATCGGCCTTCGGTTTCTGTTCGCGTTGGGCCTCGTGTGCCTCACGTGGAATCCCTCGCGCTTCAATTACTACGAATGGGCGAGGGCGCAATGGGACGGCTTGGCGCCGCTCGTGTTGTTCGCGGGCTTGGGGCTGCTCATGGGCTGGATCTTCTTCGTGCGCACGGCGGCGCATTCGCTCGGCACGCTGGGGCTCATGTTGTGTATCGCGCTCGGCGCCACGGTGCTGTGGACGCTGTTCTACTTCGACCTCGTGAATCGCGAGAGCACGCAGCTGCTGTCGTGGATCGTGCTGGTGCTGTTCAGCGCGATATTGGCGGCGGGGATGTCTTGGGCGCATGTGCGACAGAGATGGTCGGGGCAGGCGAGCGTAGACGACGTTCAAGAGTGAAAGGTGGTCCCGGCGGCGCCTGACATGAGAGGGGCGTGTCCGGGGACGCTGCGCGGCAGGCCCGGTCTGGCCGCGGGCGGGCGGGTGTGCGGGCGGGGGGCGCGGGCGGGGCGCTGGCAGGGGAGGCGGCGGCGGGG
>CAMPKU010000125.1 GCA_946887385.1 uncultured Gammaproteobacteria bacterium | reverse complement strand
CGAAGTGCATCGTCTGCTCGCGCTGCGTGCGCGCTTGCGAGGAAGTGCAGGGCACGTTCGCGCTTACGATCGACGGGCGCGGCTTCGATTCCAAAGTGAGCGCCAGCGAGAACCAGCCGTTCCTCGATTCCGAGTGCGTGTCCTGCGGCGCCTGCGTGCAGGCGTGTCCCACGGCCACGCTCACCGAAAACGGGCTCGTCGAGAAGGGCGTGCCCGAGCACTCGGTCATCACGACGTGCGCGTACTGCGGCGTCGGCTGCTCGTTCCGCGCCGAGATGAAAGGCCAAGAAGTGGTGCGCATGGTGCCGAACAAGGACGGCCACGCGAACCACGGCCACTCGTGCGTGAAAGGCCGATTCGCCTTCGGCTATGCGACGCACAAGGATCGCATCACGAAGCCGATGATTCGCGAGACCATCCACGAGGCGTGGCGCGAAGTGTCGTGGGACGAGGCCTTCACGTTCGCCGCGAGCAAGATCAGGAGCATTCAGGCGAAGTACGGCAAGGACGCGGTGGGCGGCATCACCTCGTCGCGCTGCACGAACGAGGAGACCTACCTCGTCCAGAAGCTCGTGCGCGCCGCGTTCGGCAACAACAACGTCGACACGTGCGCTCGCGTGTGCCACTCGCCGACGGGCTTCGGGCTCAAGGCCACGCTCGGCGAGTCGGCCGGCACACAGGCGTTCGACTCCGTCATGAAGTCCGACGTCATCGTCGTCATCGGCGCGAATCCGACGGACGCGCACCCCGTGTTCGCCTCGCAGATGAAGCGCCGATTGCGCGAGGGAGCCAAGCTCATCGTGCTCGACCCGCGCGAGATCGGCCTGGTGCGCTCGCCGCACGTGCAGGCGGACTACCACCTGCAGCTGCGCCCCGGCACGAACGTTGCGGTCGTCAATGCGCTCGCGCACGTCATCATGAGCGAAGGCCTCGAGGCCAAACAGTTTATCCAGGAGCGCTGCGACAACGACGGCTTCAGAGCCTGGAAAGAGTTCATCCTCGATCCCCTGAACTCGCCGGAGCACCTATTCGAGGAGACCGGCGTGGCGCCCGAGCTCGTGCGCGGCGCGGCGCGCTTGTACGCGTCGCAGCCGAATGGGGCCATTTACTACGGCCTCGGCGTCACGGAGCACAGCCAAGGCTCGACCACGGTGATGGCCATCGCGAACCTCGCGATGTGCACGGGCAACATCGGCCGCGAAGGCGTCGGCGTAAATCCGCTGCGCGGGCAAAACAACGTGCAAGGGAGCTGCGACATGGGCTCGTTCCCGCACGAGCTGCCCGGTTACCGGCACGTTTCGGACCCGGCCGTGCGCGCGGTCTTCAGCCAGGCATGGGGCGTCGAGATCGAGCCTCATCCCGGCATGCGCATTCCGAACATGTTCGATGCCGCCGTGGCCGGCACGTTCAAGGCGATGTACATCCAAGGCGAGGACGTCGCGCAGTCGGATCCCGACACGCATCACGTGACGGCGGCGCTGTCGTCGCTCGAGTGCATGATCGTGCAGGATATTTTTCTCAACGAGACGGCGAAGCTGGCGACCGTGTTCTTGCCGGGCTCGTCGTTCCTCGAGAAGGACGGCACCTTCACGAACGCGGAACGGCGCATCTCGCCGGTTCGCAAAGTCATGGAGCCGCTGGCGGGCCTCGCCGACTGGGAGGTGACTCAGCGCCTCGCACAGGCGCTCGGCTACCCGATGAATTACTCGCACCCGCGCGAGATCATGGACGAGATTGCGCGCCTGACGCCGACGTTCACGGGCGTCAGCTACGAGAAGCTCGACCAGCTCGGCAGCATTCAGTGGCCGTGCAACGACAAGGCCGAGAACGGCACGCCGACGATGCACGTGGATGAGTTCGTGCGCGGCAAGGGCATGTTCAAGGCAACGCCGTACGTGCCGACCGACGAGGTCACGACGCGCAAGTACCCGCTGCTACTCACGACGGGCCGCACTTTGAGCCAATACAACGTCGGCGCGCAGACGCGCCGCACCGAGAACGTGCAGTGGCACGACGAGGACGTGCTCGAAATCCATCCGCACGACGCCGAGCAGCGCGGCATCGAGAATGGCGACTGGGTCGGCCTACAGAGCCGCGCGGGCGAGACCGTGCTGCGCGCCGTCATCAGCGAGCGCATCCAGCCCGGCGTCGTCTACACCACGTTCCACCATCCATTCTCGGGAGCGAACGTGGTAACGACCGACAACTCGGACTGGGCCACGAACTGCCCCGAGTACAAGGTCACGGCGGTGCAGGCGTCGAAGGTTACGAAGCTGTCCGATTGGCAGCTGAAGTTCGCGAAGTTCACCGAGGAGCAGCTCGCTCACTTGAATCGCGCGCGTCAGCCTGCGAAGGCGAGCTGAGCCTGGTCGAATGGACGTCGAGAAGCTCGTCAAGATGGCGAACCAAATCGCGGCCAACAGCGATTACGGCGCCGACAAGGACAAGATCGCCGTTACGGTTGCCGATCACCTCGCGCGCTTCTGGACACCCGCAATGCGTGCCGCGATCGTGGACGGACACCACAAGCAGCTCGTGGACCTATCGCCGATCGCAGCGCGCGCCGTCGAGAAGCTTGCTGCGTCCGCGAACGGCCGTTAGCGCCGGCTTGCGCGTCACGCTCCCGGCTCGCCGGCATTCGGAAAGAAAAGCTGCTCGCCGTCGATCTTGTAGCCGGCGATCGCCGCTTGTCCTTCCGGCGACACCAGCCAATCCACGAACGCCTGACCGTCGGCGCGCTTCACGTGTGGGTGCGCGTCGGGGTTCACGAGCATGACGCCGTATTGATTCAAGAGGCGCCGATCGCCTTCGACGAGAACGGCGAGGTCGCCGCGATTATTGAAGGCCAGCCAAGTGCCGCGATCCGCGAGCAGATACGCGTTCATCGACGAGGCCGTATTGAGCGCGGGGCCCATGCCTTGTCCCGTCTCCCGATACCACGGTCCCTTCTCCGCGGCGATGTCGATGCCCGCCGCCGTCCACAGCGCGAGCTCGGCCGTATGCGTGCCGCTGCGATCGCCGCGCGAGACGAACGTCGCGGCCGCCTCCTTGATCTTACGTAAGGCGTTTAGCGCATCGGTGCCGCCCGCGATGCCGGCCGGGTCCGCTTGCGGCCCGATGATCACGAAGTCGTTGTACATGACCGGCAAGCGCTGCACGGCGTGGCCCTCGCGCACGAACGCCTCTTCGGCGGACTTCGCGTGCACGAGCACCACGTCTGCGTCGCCGCGGCGCGCGAGATCGAGTGCCTGGCCCGTGCCGAGCGCCACAACGCGTACATCGATGCCGGTTTTCTCCTCGAAGGTCGGCAGAACGTGCCCGAAGAGCCCCGACTGCTCGGTGGAGGTAGTGGACGCCACCGTGATGAATCGTTGCGCCAGCGCGCTGTTCGTACAGGCGACGGCGAGGAGCAGTTGCACGATGCGCAACGCGTGGCTTTTCAAGTCCATGGCAGCTCTCCCTTGATGAAGGCGGCAGCTTCTGCCGTCGATGGCTGCGCAAAGAAGCGCTCCACCGGCGCGTGGTCTGCGAGGCGCCCGGCGCTCAAGAACAGGATCTCGTCGGCGACGCGGCGCGCTTGGCCAAGATTATGAGTCGTCATCACGATCTTGGTGCCGCTCGTATGGATTTGATCGACGATGCGCTCCACCTCGCGGCTGGCGCTGGGGTCGAGATTGGCCGTGGGCTCGTCGAGGAACAGGACTTCGGGCTCGAGCGCCCAGGCGCGCGCGAGCGCGAGCTTTTGCTGCTCGCCGCCGGAGAGAACCCGCGCCGGACGACTGGCGACGGAGCTCAAGCCCACCGACTCGAGCGCGGCGCGCGCGCCGCTCGCTTTCCGCGCGCGACACCCCGGCGAGCGCGAGCCCGTAGGTCACATTGCCGAGCGCCGATCGGCGCAGCATGATCGGCCGCTGAAACACCATCGCCTGAGCGCGCGGCCGGCGTTCGTCGCGGCTGCCGCGCCACACGATGCGGCCCGACGTCGGCAGCAGCAGCCCGTGGCAGAGACGCATCAGCACGCTCTTGCCGGAGCCGTTGGCGCCCAGGATCAGCGTGCGCGGCCCCGGAGTGAATTCGCACGACACGCGGTCGATGATCGCGCGGCCGCCGGCGATGAAAGACACGTCCTCCAGAATGAGCGGCAGCACGGCCGTCTATCCGTAGCGGCGAACGGCAGCGGCTTTGATGATCTGCGCGGCTGCGTTGATGAGAAAGACCACGGCGACGAGGATGATGCCGAGGCCCAGCGCGAGCGGCAGGTCGCCCTTGCTCGTCTCCAGCGAAATGGCCGTCGTCATCACGCGCGTGACGCCGTCGATGTTGCCGCCCACGATCATCACGGCGCCGACCTCCGCCGCAGCTCGGCCGAAGCCCGCCAAGACCACCGTGACGAGCGAGTAGCGCGTGTCCCAAACCAGCGTGGCCGCCGCCGTGGAAGGCGTTGCGCCGAGCGAGCGCAACTGCTCCGCGTACTCGTGCCACGCGTCCTCGACCACCTGCCGCGACAGTCCGGCGATGATGGGCACGACCAGAACCGTTTGAGCGATCACCATGGCGGCCGGAGTAAATAGGAGGCCGAGCTCGCCGAGCGGACCCGCCCGGGACAGCAGCAGATACACGAGCAGCCCGACCACCACGGGCGGCAGACCCATGAGCGCGTTCAGTGTGACGAGCAGCACTTGCCGGCCCGGAAAGCGACGGATCGCGAGCGCCGCGCCGAGCGGCAAGCCGAGCGCGGTCGCCGCTATCACGGCCGTTAGGCTCACTTGAAGGCTCAGCAGGACAATGCCGTACAGCGTTGGGTCCGCGGCCGCGATAAGGCGAGCGGCTTCGGCGAACGCCGATCCTAAGTCCCCCATTCAGACCTGCGTGCGGAGTGCTGGAAGTGCATAAGCGCGAGACTCTAGCTGCGCCCGACCGATAGCGCGAGCCGTGGCAGGCCGGCACGATACCAGCAAGCTTCGCGGTCGGGGAGCGCCCGCGCGCTGGGTTGCGCGCCGAGCGCCCGCGGACCTACGCGGACGTTATACGCTCCGGCGGCGGCGGAAGAAGCCCACGATGGCGAGCAGTATCACGGCACCCAACAGCGACACCAGGAGCGAGCTGAAGCTGAAGTCGCCCTGATTGATCGTGCCGGTGTCGAACAGCGGCGCGAGCAGGAGCCCGCCGAGAAAAGCACCTACGATGCCGACCACGATGTTGAGCAACTTGCCCTGATTGTCGTTCGTTCCCATGATCATGCTCGCGACCCAGCCGAGCACTCCGCCTACGATTAACCACAAAATAAAGCTCATTGGGGTTCGCCTGTCATACCGGCGGCTCGCCGGCCCCAGAACGATGCAAACCGCGTGCCCACCGGCGCCCACTGGCCGGGCTTACCGTTGTCCCTCGCGCCGATTCGCGGGATCATGCGGCACCGCGCTACACGCAGTCCGCGCGGGTCCACGCTCGGGGAGGCCGGATGTTCAGCAAAGTTGCGCCGTTGGCTTCGCTTTTCGCGATGGCATCTGTGCTCGGCGGCATTCACAGTGCGCAGCTGTCGGCGCAACCCGTAAGCGGCGCCGAAGCGAGTGGTTGGACCACGGCCGACGATCATCGAAACATGCTGGAGCAGCTCGGCATTCGCGCGCTGCGCCCGGGCCGCAACGCCGACGCGGCCGCAGCGAATGCCGCCAACTACGACGAGGCGCTCGCGAATCCGTTTCCCGTTTTGCCCGATCCCTTGACGCTGAAGAGCAGCGCGAAAGTCACCACGGAAGCTGCTTGGTGGAACGAGCGCCGCCCCGAGATCGTGGAGGACTTCGAGCGCGAGATCGTCGGCCGCGTGCCGCGCGGCGTGCCGGACGTCGCCTGGGCCGTCGTGGCGACGCGCGAATGGGACATCGGCGGGAAGCGCGTGGTCGGGCGCCAGCTCGTCGGCACCGTCGACAACGGCGCGTTCCCAGCGATCGACGTCGAGATCTGCATGACGCTCGTCACGCCGGCCGAGGCGCAGCGCGTTCCTGTCATGATCATGTTCGGCGGCGGCGCGCTGCCGGCCGAAGCCATCGCGCCGGACGCCCTGCCCGAAGCGTGCCGCCCGGCCGTGCGGCCGGGTCCGCCGCCGGGCGCCGGCGCGCCGCCCGCGAGCGCCGACCCCCCGGCCACGGAGCAGCTCATCGCGGCCGGCTGGGGATTTGCGTCCCTGCGGCCGACGAGCGTGCAGCCCGACAACGGCGCGGGGCTCACGCGCGGCATCATCGGCCTCGTCAACAAAGGGCAGCCGCGCACGCCCGAGGACTGGGGTGCATTGCGCGCGTGGGCGTGGGGTGCGTCGCGCGGTCTCGACTGGTTGGAAACGCAGAGCGCCGTCGACGCGCGGCGCGTGGGCATCGAGGGCGTGTCGCGCTACGGCAAGGCCGCGCTGGTCGCCATGGCGTTCGATCCGCGCTTCGCCGTCGTGCTCGTGGGCTCGTCGGGCGAGGGCGGCGCCAAGCTGCATCGCCGCAACTTCGGCGAGGCCGTGGAGAATCTCACCGCGGCCGGTGAGTACCACTGGATGGCGGGCAACTTCTTGAAGTACGGCGCGGCGGATGCAGCCTTCGGTAGCATGAACGCCGGCGATCTGCCGGTCGACGCGCACGAGCTCATCGCACTCTGCGCGCCGCGGCCGGTATTCATTAGCTACGGCGTTCCCGAGAAAGGCGACGCGTTGTGGCTCGATCAGCAAGGCAGCTTCATGGCGGCCGTCGCGGCACAGCCCGTGTTTCGGCTGCTCGGCGCGAAGGATCTCGGCACGTCCGACGACTATCGCACCGAGAAGATGCCGCCCGTGAATGTGGGGCTGCTCGACGGCGAGCTCGCGTGGCGGCAGCACGACGGCGGCCACACCGACGGACCGAACTGGCGCTATTTCATTCCGTGGGCGAGCGCGCAGCTCGACTGGCAGCCCTGAGCTAGAAGGCGGCGATAGCGGCGACCGCGGCGGGTGCCTCGTCGAGCACGAGATGGCCGGCGTTATCGAAGAGCTGCACTTGTGCGTTCGGCAGTGCTTTCGTCCAGGCGATGTGCTGCGCCGTGGGCGTGAGCTTGTCTTGCTTGCCCCAGACGAGCAGCGTGGGCATCGAGAGGCGATGCAGCTGGCGCGGCAGATTCTCGTCGAACGTGCGAGTGCCGCCGCCGAGCACGCGGCCGGCCGTTGTAGCTTCCTTCACTCGCTCCGCGATGAACTCGGGCGACGGCTCGCCGGCCGGCAGGTGCTTGATGACGGTTTGCGGGTTGTGCGCCAACAGCGCCGGCAGCTCTTCGGGCGGCACTGCGAGGAAGTTGACGGTGGGTTGGCCCGGAGGAACCGGTATCCCGATGGGGCAGATCAAAACCAGCTTCTCCACCTTCGACCCGTGCTCGACGGCGAACTTGGTGGCGATGAACCCACCCATCGACTGGCCCACGAGCCGAAACTGGCGCAGCTCGAGCGTGTCGAACAGCTCGACGTAATGGAGCACGTAATCGTGGATCTCCTCGATCGCGGGGTCGTCGGCGGAGGGCCCAAATCCGGGATGGTAGGGAATGATGACGCGGAAGCTGCGGCTCCAATCCTCGGCGAAGTCGAACCCGGTTACCGTGCCCGCCCCGTGCAAGTAGACGAGCGGCGGGCCGCTGCCTGCTTCGAGCACCACCGTATCGATCCCATTGATTTTTAAGATGCGGCGAGTGAAATGAGTCACGATATCGATCCCCCGTTCCAGCGTACGCTTACGCCTGCGCGGCGCGCAGCCGTAGATTCAGTTTCGGTTCACACAGTAGTAGCCACCGTACACGCGTTGCCGATGACTCGAAAGAGCCCAAATCGTTCGCCGATTCGCACGCTGATAGCCTCGGCGATGCTGTCGTTCGCCGCGGGCGCGAGCGCGGAGGGCGTGTATGAGCCCGTGCCGCTCAAAGACAAAGAGCATCGGCTCATCGAGGAGTCGCGCGAGCTCCACGGCTACTTCGAGCGGCAGTCGCTGCGCTAGACGGAGCCGCGCGTCGTCGAGCTCGTGGCGAGCGTGGGCCGCAGCCTCGCACCGCCGTCCACCGACGACTACATCGAGTACCGCTTCTTCGTGCTGCGCGATCCGTCGCCGAACGCGTTCGCGCTGCCGAACGGCGACATCTACATGCACACGGGCATGCTCGCCCGGCTCACGGATACGGCGCAACTCGCGGCGATCCTCGCGCACGAGGTGAATCATGTCGCGGGGCATCACTCGATCGTGAACTTCCGCGCAGCGAACAAGAAGATCGTCGCGGGCATGGTGCTAACGGGCGTGCTGGGCGGCATCGGCGCCGTGATCTCGACGGGCCTGACGGCCTCGATGTACGGCTTCAGCCGCGAGCTCGAGCAGGAAGCCGACGATCATGCCGTGCCGCTGATGGTGGCGAGCCCGTACGACGCACAGGCGTTGCCGGAGATTTACGGCGTTCTGGCTCGGGACTACGAAGGCATCACGCCGCGCATGGCCACGATCTGGAGCACGCATCCGCAGCTCGAAGCGCGAGCCGCGCGCACGCGCGAGCAAGTAGCCGGCGCGCCGGCCGGCCGCCGCGACACCGAAGAGTTCGACGGCATCGTGTTCCCCATTCGCACGATGACGATTCGCGACTACATTCAGGACGACTACCCGCGCACGGCCGTCGCGCTCGCCGAAAATCTTGCGGCGCGCTATCCCGAGCGGCCCGAGCTCATCCAGCTTACCGGCGACGCATGGGCTGCAATGGGCCCGCTCACCGAGCTCGACGATCAGGAGCTCAGCAACCGCGAGCGCGCCCGCAACGCGAATCGAAGAGTTACGCGCACGCGCCAGGAGCGCGCAGCGCGCCTGCTTGAAACGCCCGAAGGCCAAGAGGCGTTGCGCGCAAATCTTGGCCGGGCGCGCAGCGCGTACGAGCGCGCGCTCGAGCTCGATGCGAATTACGCGCCCGCTCACCGCGGCCTCGGCGAGGTGGCGGAGCGGCTCGGCGAGCCGCGCGCCGCTGCCGCGGCGTACGTGGAGTATTTGCGCAAGCTGCCCGATGCCGGCGATCGCGCCGTAGTCGTGGCGCGGCTGCGCGCGCTGCGCGATGAGTTACGAACGGAGGAGACGAGCGATGTTGCGACGATTGCTGACTAGTGTTCTGGCCGCAATCGCGGTGTTCGGCGCCGCCGTTACGGCCGAGGCCGCGATGCACGCGACGAAGGAATTCGAGCAAGGCGCCACGCGGCCGCGGTCGATTGCTTTCCTGCCGCCGCAGGCGATGCTCATCAAGCGCAAGATCGTGCAAACCGAGCAGCAGATCGAGGAGAGCGGCGACCTGGCGGGCTACCTGGGCGCGAGCGTCGAGGCCGCGTTCAAGGCACAAGGCTACGAAGTGCGCATGCTCACGCCCACCGAGGTGGGCGCCGATCCCGAGCTCCAGGAAATGGTGCTCGACGCGAGCCGCCGCTACTCGGAGCTGTTGACGCAGTTGCGGACGCGTCTGCCGCGCCAGATCGCGAAGCGGCGCTACGAGGCCGGCGACGAAATGCGGCTGCTCGCCGCCAAGCTCGGCGTGGACGCCGTGGGTTTCGCGGAGATCCAGATCTACGCGGCTGCAGCCGGCGCTTCGGCAGTTTCCATCCTTACGGGCTTCGGCGCCTCGGGCTCGAGCACGCTGATCTCGGTGAGCCTGATCGACGGCGCAACGTCCAACATCGAGGCGTTTTTCGTGCCGCCCGTGCTGCGGCGCGGCTCGATCGCGGGCTACGACGCCATCATGGAAGACCCCGCGGGGCGCATCGGCGAGCTCACGGAAGCTACACTGCGGGACCTGCCGCCGATGGATATCGCCGCCCGTGCCGCCGCAACGGAAAGCGATGAGGACGTATTGTCCGAGGTGGAGGACCTGCTCGAAAATTAGCGCTCGTTCCCGCGGCCCACAGTACCTGCCGCGAGCTCGCGGTCTGGGGCCGCCCAATTGCAGACACCAAGAATCACCGAGCTCGAGCACACCGATGCGGTCGCGCGGCGGTTCCGCACAGTGGCGGAACTGCCGTGGGCCGTGTGGCTCGACAGCGCCGCCGGGGACGGTCGCGGCCGCTTCGACATCCTGGTGGCCGATCCCTACATCACGCTGCGCACGCACGGCGATACCACTGAAGTTGCCGTGCGGGGCGCGGCGCCGGCGCAGTCGCGCCGCCCCCCGCTCGAGCTGCTCCGCGAGCAGTTGGGCGCTGTAGCGCCGGCGCAGCCCGGGCTGCCGTTCTGCGGCGGCGCCGTGGGCTACTTCGGCTACGACTTGGGCCGGCGGTTCGAGCGCATACCGGCGCTCGCCACGGCCGACATCGCCATGCCCGATCTCGCGTTCGGCATTTACGATTGGGCCGTCGTCGTGGATCACGAGGCGCGCCGCACGCGGCTCGTGGGCTTCGGGCGCGACGAGCGCACGTTCGCCGAATGGCCGCACCTCATCGCGCGGCTGCAAAGCGGGCCGCCGCCCGAGCCGACGGAGTTTCGCGTGCTCGATGCGCCACAGTCGAACTTGAGCCGCGCCGCCTATGCCGCTGCGTTCGAGCGCGTGCAAGCGCACATCCGCGCCGGCGATTGCTATCAGGTAAATCTCACGCAGCGTTTTGCGGCGCGTGCGGCCGGCGACGCCTGGCACGCGTATTTGAAGCTGCGCGCGATCAACCCGGCGCCCTTTGCAGCGTTTCTCGATCTACCGGACGGCAAGATCGTGTGCTCTTCGCCCGAGCGCTTCTTGGAGCTGCGCGGCGACCACGTCGAGACCAAGCCGATCAAGGGCACGCGTCCGCGCTCCTCGGATAGCGTTCGCGACCGCGCGCTCGCCGAGGACTTGCGCACCAGCGCAAAAGACCGCGCCGAGAACGTCATGATCGTGGACCTGCTACGCAACGACTTGGGCAAGTGCTGCGTGCCGGGCTCCGTGCGCGCGAGCAAGCTGTTCGACATCGAGTCGTTCGCGAACGTGCACCAGCTCGTGAGCACCGTCGAAGGGCGCCTGGCGCCGGGCAAGCACGCGCTCGACCTCGTCGGCGCCTGTTTCCCGGGCGGCTCGATCACCGGCGCGCCGAAAGTCGCGGCCATGAAGATTATCGAAGAGCTCGAGCCGCACCGGCGCAGCGTGTACTGCGGCTCGATCGGCTACATCGGCTACGACGGCAACATGGACTTGAACATCGCCATCCGCACGCTCGTGCAGCAGGGCGAGCACATCTACACGTGGGCGGGCGGCGGCGTGGTGGCCGATTCGAACGTCGATGCGGAGTATCAAGAGAGCTTGGACAAGGCGGGGGCGATGCTCGCGGTGATGGATTCCGCCGCTCAGTAGACGCTCCCTCATGCCACGTCGACTGGGCTGACCACCCCGCGTCCGCCTCGATTCAGGACGTGGGTGTAGATCATCGTGGTTTTCACGTCCGCGTGGCCGAGCAACTCCTGCACGGTACGAATGTCGTAGCCCGACTCCAGCAAGTGTGTTGCGAAGGAGTGGCGCAACGTATGAACACTGCCCGGCTTGACGATGTTTGCGTTGCGTATGGCTTGCTTCACGGCCCGCTGCAACCCGTCCTCCGGCGCATGGTGCCGACGTTCGCTACCGGATCGTGGGTCGATCGAGCGCCGCGACGACGGGAACACGTATTGCCAGCCCCATTCGCGATTCGCGCTCGGGTACTTGCCGGCCAGTGCGTGCGGCAAGTCGACGCGCCCGAAACCTTCGCGAAGATCGCTCTCATGAAGCTGATGGACTCTCGCAAGATGCGTTCGCATCGGATCGATGAGAGAGCTGGGCAGCATAGTCACCCGGTCCTTCTGGCCCTTCGCATCCCGTACCAGCAGTTGCTTGTAGTGAAAGTCCACGTCTTTGACGCGCAATCTCAAGCACTCGAGCAGACGTAGACCGCTGCCGTATGTCAGCATGGCCATGAGCCACGTCGTTCCTTCTAGCTGAGCCAGCAGCGCCTTGACCTCTTCCCGCGTGAAAACGACCGGCAAGCGCTGCGGCTTCTTGGCTCGCTGGACTTGATTCAGCCAAGGCAGATCGACCTTGAGCACGTCGCGGTACAAAAACAGAATGGCATGCAACGCCTGATTCTGCGTCGAAGCGGCGACGTTGCGCTGCCCGGCCAGATCGCTCAGAAACGCGGTGAGCTCTCGTGCGCCCATGTCTCGCGGGTGGCGCTTGCCGTGAAACAGAATGAAGCGCCGGATCCATTGGACATAGGCTTGTTCGGTCCGGATGCTGTAATGGCGAATGCGGATCAGCTCCCGCACCTGGTCCAGCAACCGCGGCGGATTCCCGCTCGGCAGCGACATAATCGGTCTCTCCTGGTAAGTTCGCTCGATCGAGGTCAATGCGGCACGGCGACCATTGACGGCAGCGGCATCGCAAACCTATGTTGAACGGCGCTTCGGATGAGACGCGGTCTAATTACTGGCCGATTCGAACGGAAATGATGGCTAAGGCACGGATGGTTGGAGTGAAACTCGAAATCTCGTCATGCACTAGCGGCGCCAAAACACCGCATTTAGGCGGTCGATATACAAGTTA
>CAMPKU010000124.1 GCA_946887385.1 uncultured Gammaproteobacteria bacterium | reverse complement strand
AGTACGGATCCACCTTCTGCGTGAGATCGCCGGGCAGGAATCCCAGGCGCTCGCCGGCCTCTACGGCGGGCCGCACGAGCACGATGCGGCGCACGGCATCGCTGGCGAGCGCCTCGACGGCCGCGGCCACGGCGAGGTACGTCTTGCCGGTGCCGGCCGGCCCGATGCCGAACGTGAGATCGCTCTCGCGCATGGCTTTCGTGTACTCGACCTGGTGCGGGCCGCGCGCGCGCACGGCACGCCGGCGCGTATTGATGACGCTGCCGCTCTGGGCATCGTCGGGCGAATCCGCACGCATGTGCTCCGCGAGCGCCATGTGCACGCGTTCGCGATCGAGCTCCTCGGTTTCGGCCAGGTCGAACAAGTCTTCGAGCACGCGGCGCCCGCGCTCGGCTGCCGAGTCGGCGCCCATGAGCTCGAAGCGGTTGCCGCGATTGTTGATCCTGATGCCGAGCTGGCGCTCGATCTGGCGCAAGTGCTCGTCGAACTGCCCGCCCACGCGCGCCAGTCGGCGCGGATCGTCGGGCGTGAGCACAACGGTGAGCGACGGCGCGGGCTTCGATGCGTCAGGCAACGGATTTACGCGTCTCGCCGGCAACGAGGCGACCTCTCAATGAATTTCGCATGGGTTCGGTGATGGCGACGTGGGCGAATTGGCCGACGAGCGCGGGCGGCCCGATGAAATTCACCCAGCGCTGGTTTTCGGTGCGGCCCGCGAGCTCGCGCGCGTTCTTCTTGCTCTCGCGCTCGACGAGCACGCGCTGCACGCTGCCCACCATCGACGCGCTGATCGCGGCCGCCTGCTCGTTCACGAGCGCTTGCAGCCGCTGCAGGCGGTTCTGCTTCACCTCGTAGGGCAGGTCTTCGAGCGCGGCCGCCGGAGTGCCGGGCCGCGGGCTGTAGATGAAGCTGAACGATTGATCGAACCCCACGGCGCGGATGAGCTCGAGCGTCTGCTCGAAATCCTGCTCCGTCTCGCCGGGATAGCCGACGATGAAATCCGTGGACAACGAGATGCCGGGCCGCACGGCCTTGAGCTTCTCGACCTTCGCGACGTACTTCGCCGCCGTATAGCCGCGCTTCATGAGCTTCAAGATGCGGTCCGAGCCGCTCTGCACGGGCAGGTGCAGGTAGCTTGCGAGCTTGCCGACGGTGGCGTACGCGCCGACGAGCGAGTCCGTGAACTGCGCGGGGTGCGACGTGGTGAAGCGGATGCGCTCGACGCCGTCGATGTCGGCCACGCGGCGGATCAACGCCGCGAGATCGGCTTTCTTGCCGCCGCTTGGTATAGCGCCCTTGTAGGCGTTCACGTTCTGGCCGAGCAGCGTGATCTCGCGCGCGCCGAGCGCCGCAAGCCGCCGCGCCTCGGCGAGCACGTCGTCGAGCGGCCGGCTGATCTCCTTGCCGCGCGTGGTGGGCACGATGCAGTACGAGCACGCCTTGCTACAGCCTTCCATTACGGACAAGAACGCCGTGCACGCCGAGGACGTAGGCTGCGGGATCTTGTCGAACTTCTCGATCTCCGGAAACGAGACATCCACGACCCGCGGCTTGCCCGAACGCACGTGCGAGACGAGCTCCGGCAGGCGATGCAACGTCTGCGGGCCGAACACGATGTCGACGAACGGCGCGCGCTGCAAAATAGCCGCGCCTTCCTGGCTGGCGACGCAACCGCCTACGCCGATGATGAGGTTCGGATTCTCTTCCTTCAGCGCGCGCCAGCGCCCGAGCAGCGAGAACACTTTCTCCTGCGCCTTCTCGCGCACGGAGCAGGTGTTCACGAGCACGATGTCCGCTTGCGCGGCGTCGTCGGTGGCCTGCGCGTCGAACGCGGTGGCGAGCACGTCCGCCATTTTGGCGGAGTCGTACTCGTTCATCTGGCAGCCGTACGTCTGAATGAAGAAGCGTTCGGCCATTTAGAACGGGATGTCGTCGTCGAAATCGCCGGGCGGGCCGCCCGAGTCGTTGACGGCCGCACGGCCGCTGCCGCCGCCGCCACTGCCGCTGCTGCTGCCGCTACCCGATGCCGCGCCCGCGCCCATCGCCGCTGCGCCGGCTCCCGCGCCGCCGCCCTTGCTGCCGAGCATCTGCATTTCGTCGGCCACGATCTCCGTGGTGTAGCGGTCCTTGCCTTCCTTGTCCTGCCACTTGCGCGTGCGCAGCTTGCCTTCGACGTAAATCTGCGAGCCCTTGCGCAGGTATTCGGCGGCGATCTCGGCCAGGCGGCCGAACATCGCGATCTTGTGCCACTCCGTGCGGTCCTGCTGCTCGCCGGTTTGCTTGTCTTTCCACGACTCCGAGGTCGCGAGAGTCAAGTTCGTGACGGCACTGCCGCTCGGCATGTAGCGCGTCTCGGGGTCTTTGCCGAGATTGCCGACGAGAATGACCTTGTTGACGCCTCGTGCCATGCAAGCTCCTGTTTTTGCGGGCCTCTTGGGGCCCTTGCGACTGATGCGGCGGCCCTATGGCCAGGGCGGGTCATTGTACGCCCGGCCCTGCCCTTTGGCAGCAGCCAATCTAGGGAAAGTGGGTAGATATGCGCCGGCGGCGGGGGCGCGGCCGCGAGCGGCTCAGGAACACCGCCGCGGCGGCCGAAGCCGCCGCGGCGGAGGCCCCTCCCCCCTCAACTCAGAACGACAGGCGCGCGCCCACCACCATGCGGCGGCCCAGCACGTCGTAGAGCCCATCGTTGAATTCGTTGATTCCCGCGCGGCCCACGATCTGCGCCGTGGCACGCGGTTCCTGATCGAACAGGTTGTTCACGTTACCGAAAATCTCCCACGCCTCGCCCCTGCCGAACGAGTACCGGACACCCAGATCCGTGTACATCGTCGAGGGGATGGTGTTGTTGTCGATGTCGATCCCTTGGACGAGCGTGCGGTCGAGCTTACCACCGTCGATGTAGCGTTGCTGCACGAATAATGACAACGGCCCCGGCGACCAGCTGAGACTAGCCGTGACCTTCAGCTCCGGCAAGCCGGCGCTCGCGCCGCCGATGTCACCCGCGCGATCGTCGATGGGGCCGCCCGGGTTTTGAATCGAGTTCTCCATGAGCCGCGTGACGAACGTGCGGAGATTGAAATCGCCGAACGCGTAACTGAGCTCCAAGTCCGTGCCCTCGATGAGCTGGCGCTGCAAGTTGATGAACAAGTTGTCGACGCGCGTGATCTGGCTGTTGATCGGATCGCGGTGCACGTACTGACACAGCGTGGTGTCGCCGTTGAAGCAGTTCGTGACCACCGTCTGCGAGGCGAGCTGCGCGATCGCGTCGCTGATGTCGATCTTGTACCAGTCGAACGACACGGAGAAGCCGTTCAAACGCGCCGGCTGGAACACGATGCCCGCCGTGGTGGTGTCGGCCTTCTCGGGGTTCACGTTCGGGTTGCCGCCCGAGAAGCTGGCCGTGGAGATCGGCGCGCCGAGCAGCGGGTCGTTCACGTTCACGCCGCCGCGCGTCTGGTCGAAGCGCTCGCGCAGCGTGGCCGCGCGCACGTCGCGCGACTGCGTGGCGCGCAGGCGCACCGTGTCCGTGACTTGCCAGTTCATGCCCACCTTGCCGGCCCAGATCTCGCCCGAGCCGGAGTAGTCGGCCCAGCGCACCGCGGTGCTCACGTCGAACTGCTGCGCCCAGCCCACGTCGGAGGCGATGGGGATGTTGAGCTCACCGAACAAATCCCGCACGTCGTAGCCGCCGGCAATCGCGCGCAAGCTGCTGAACGTCACGGAGCTCGAGTTCGCGTCGCCCGTGAAGCCCGTAGGCACGTTGCGCACGCCGAGGATGCCTCCTGGCAGATGCTGCGGGATCAAGCCGCGAACGCCTTCGGGCAGCACGCCCAAGTCGCTGAGCAGCACGCCGCTCGGCGTGGCCGGGAACTCGTCCGTGGGGTCGGGCGTGCTCTGGTCGAGCTTTTCCGAGCGGTACGACGCCCCGAAGGCGGCCGAGATCGCGCCGGCACCCCAACCGTCCCACACGTCGCCCGTCATGACGAACTCGAGGAAGTCTTGGCGCGTGTCCTGCGCCGCGTGCTTGTAGTCGTCGACGATGTAGGCGGCGGCTTCGGGCGAGATGTTCTGCACGCCGCCGAAGATGTTCATCGGCACGCAGTCGCCGAACACCGCGGGGTTCATGAGCGCCGCGTGGCAGACGATCTCGTTGGTGCCCGGGTCCACCACGGCATCGAATGCGAGCGGAATGCGGTCCACGCGGATGCCGTTGTCGGTGTCGAACGCCTGCTCGTTGTTGCCGTACTGGTAGTACGCGTTCATGCGCCAGCCGTCGAGGAAGCCGTCGCGGTCGAGCTGCGATTCGAAGCCCACGGTGCCCGAGAACATATCGTTCTTCGTGATCTGGCGAACGTCCGGCAGGCCGCTGACGCCATCGTTGACGCCGAACAGCGCAAATCCCACCGAGCGCGGATAGGTGGTGCCCGGCGTGAGCGAGCCCGCGCCCGCGGCGATCTCCTGGGCGATGTCCGTGGGCAAATAGGCGTTGTCGGCGAACACGCGCGGCGCCCACGTAAGAATGAACGAGATGTTTTCGCGCCGATCCGTGACCTCGTTGCGGCCCAGGAGCGCCTGCGCGAAGAACGTAGTGTTGTCGCTGATCTCGTTCTCGTAGTAGAGGAACGCGTTGGTGCGCTCGTTGCCCGCGGCCACCTCGTTGTCGATGTCCGAGCCGAAGTCGCGCGTGGGGCTGGCCTGGCAGTTGCAGCCGCCGTTGAGCGCGCCCACGCCGCTGAACTGCAGCGGCGTAACGGTGCCGTCGGGATTGAACACCAGCTTGTCGAGCGAAGTGCCGGGCTGGTTGATGATGCCGGTCTGGTTCCAGTTCGTGGGGCTCACGAACGGCCGCACGAGGTTGCGCGGCCCGTTCGCGAAGTCCGGCGTGAAGTTCGGGTTCGTGACGCGCGCCACGTTGCGGAAGAAGTCTCGATCCTGGAGCGCCTCGAAGTCGCTGATCTGGTCCACGTCGAACGTCTCGATCGAGCCGATCAGACGGCCGCGCTCTCCGGCCCTGACGCCGAACGCGAAGCCGGCTTCGTAGGTGTCGCCGTCGCCATACCGCGTGGAGCCCATCTGCGCGTGGCCTTTGAAGCCCTCGAAGTCCGTGTCGAGAATGAAGTTGACCACGCCGGCGACGGCGTCCGTGCCGTAACTCGCCGACGCGCCTCCCGTAACCGTTTCGACGCTGCGCAGCAGTTCCTCTGGGAACATGGCGATGTCCACGGCGCCGAAGCGGTTCGTGGGCACGATGCGCCGGTCGTTGAGCAGCACGAGCGTGCGATTCAAGCCCGCGCCGCGAAGATTCAAATTCGAGCCGCCGGAATTTTGGCCGCCGTTGACCTGCTCCGGGCTCTGATTGGCGAAGAACGGCGGAAGCTGCACGAGCGAATCGAATAACGATCCCGCCGACATATTCTGCAGCTCGGCCGCCTGCACGGCCGTAGTCGGCACCGGCGTGACCATGCCGGAACGGATGATGCGCGTGCCGGTAACGGTGATTTCCTCGAGCGTGCCCGGCTGCGCCGGCTGCTCTTGCGCAGCGGCGGCCGCCGGTAGCAGCAGCGCCGCAATCGCGCTACGCAGGATCACGCTTCGTGACAGATTCAGCTCCATTGACCTTCCCCTCCAAATGACATGCCGTTGCTGCGAGCCATCTAGCGAAGGTGCGTGACGCGGAACGCGCGTGTTGCCTTTTATGCAACACGACCCCTCTGTTTTTATCGAGTGCCAACGGGACACTAGGCCCGGCGCGCGGTAGCTGTCAACTCATGATCGTGGCGCCGTCGCCACAACGAGTTCATGACAGATCCTGGCAACGTGGGCCGCGATACTGGCGCCTTAGAGAGAGGTGCGGCGCTCGCCTCGTCCGGACGCCCGCTGCAGCCGCGCGCGGACTGTCGGGCCGCCTTCGGCGGCGGCGGGCGTCCGGGGTTTTGCGCCGAAGTTTCACGGAGGTCTATAGTGTTCGGCCCGGCCGCCTCCGGCCGCCGGCGATCCATACATATGAAAAGCATCCAAATCCGCGGGGCGCGTACCCACAACCTCAAGAACATCGACCTCGACTTGCCGCGCGACAAGCTCGTCGTGTTAACGGGCCTGTCGGGCTCGGGCAAGTCGTCGCTGGCGTTCGACACGCTGTACGCCGAGGGTCAGCGGCGCTACGTCGAGAGCTTGAGCGCCTATGCGCGCCAGTTCCTGTCGATGATGGAGAAGCCCGACGTCGATCATATCGAGGGCCTTTCGCCTGCCATCTCCATCGAGCAGAAGAGCACGTCGCACAACCCGCGCTCGACGGTGGGCACCGTCACCGAAATCTACGACTACCTGCGCCTGCTCTACGCACGCGCCGGCATTCCGCGCTGCCCCGAGCACGGCACGCCGCTCGAGGCGCAGAACGTCTCGCAGATGGTGGATACCGTGCTCGCGCTGCCGCAGGGCACGAAGATCATGCTGCTCGCGCCCGTCGTACAGGCGCGCAAGGGCGAATACAAGGAAAAGCTCGACGAGCTGAAGACGCAGGGCTTTTTGCGTGCGCGCATCGACGGCGAGGTAATCGAGCTCGACGATCCGCCGAAGCTCGACAAGCGCAAGAAGCACGACATCGAGGTCGTCATCGATCGGCTTTCCGTGAAGCCTGACATTGAGCTTCGGCTCGCCGAGAGCTTCGAGACGGCGCTCAACATGGCCGAGGGCGTGGCGCTCGTCGCGTTCATGGATGCGCCGAAGAAGGCGCCGCTCGCGTTCTCGAACAAGTTCGCATGCCCCGTGTGCGGCTACAGCATCGCCGAGCTCGAGCCGCGGCTCTTCTCGTTCAACAACCCGCAGGGCGCCTGCCCCGACTGCGACGGATTGGGCGTGCGCATGTTCTTCGACGCCGCGCGCGTCGTGACGCATCCGAATTTATCGCTGGCCGGCGGCGCGATCCGCGGCTGGGACAACCACAGCACGTTCTACTGGATGATGATCTCGGCGCTCGCGAAGCACTACAAATTCGACACCACCGTGCCGTGGGAGAAGCTGTCGGAGAAGATTCGGCATTTGATTCTCTACGGCAACGACGGCGAGAAGATCCAGTACAAGTACGAGAACAAGAAGAAGGGCAACAAGTGGGCGTGGCAGCACGCGTGGGAAGGGATCATCCCGAACATGCAGCGCCGCTTCACCGAGACGCAGAGCACTGCGGTGCGCGAAGAGCTCGGCAAGTACCAAAGCACGCAAAGCTGCGCAACCTGCGGCGGCACGCGCCTGAATGCCGCTGCGCGCAACGTGTTCGTGCAAGAGCGGCCGCTGAACGAGATCGCGCGCTTGAGCGTGACGAGCGCCTTGGAATTTTTCAGGGCGCTGAACCTGGCCGGCTGGCGCGGCGAGATCGCCGACAAGATCGTCAAGGAGATCGCGGCACGGCTGAAGTTCCTCGCCGACGTGGGCCTCGGCTATTTGTCGCTGGATCGCTCCGCAGACACGTTGAGCGGCGGCGAAGCGCAGCGCATCCGGCTCGCCTCGCAGATCGGCTCGGGCCTCGTGGGCGTGATGTACATCTTGGACGAGCCGTCGATCGGCCTACACCAGCGCGACAACCAGCGCTTGCTCGACACGCTCATGAACCTGCGCAACTTGGGCAACACCGTGCTCGTTGTCGAGCACGACAGCGAAGCCATCATGGCGGCCGACTACGTCGTCGATCTTGGGCCCGGCGCGGGCGTGCATGGCGGGCGCGTCGTTGCGCAGGGCACGCCGCAGCAAATCTGCGCGAACTCCGCATCGCTCACGGGCCAATACCTTTCCGGCAAGCGCGAGATTCCGCTGCCGTCGATGCGCCGCGAGTTCGATCCGCAGCTGGTGCTGTCGATCAAAGGCGCGCGCGGCAACAACTTGAAGAGCGTGGACGTGCAAATCCCCGTAGGTCTCATCACCTGCGTCACCGGCGTGTCGGGCTCCGGCAAGAGCACGCTCGTGAACGACACGATCTACAAGCTCGCTGCGCAGCGAATCAACGGCTCGTCGGAAGAACCCGCGCCGTTCGCCTCCGTGAAGGGCATCGACCACTTCGACTACGTGATCGACATTTCGCAAGCGCCGATCGGCCGCACGCCGCGCAGCAACCCGGCCACCTACAGCGGCGTGCTCACGCCGATCCGCGAGCTGTTCGCGCAAGTGCCCGAAGCCCGCGCGCGCGGCTACGAGCCGGGGCGCTTCAGCTTCAACGTGAAGGGCGGCCGCTGCGAAACCTGCCAGGGCGACGGCGTCATCAAGGTGGAGATGCACTTTCTGCCCGACGTGTACGTGCCGTGCGACACCTGCGCCGGCAAGCGCTACAACCGCGAGACGCTCGACATTCGGTACAAAGGGAAGAACATCTCCGAGGTGCTGAAGCTCACCGTGGAAGACGCTTTGGCGTTGTTCCGCAACGTGCCGATGGTGGCGCACAAGCTCGAGACGTTGATGGCCGTGGGCTTGGGGTACATCGAGCTCGGCCAGAATGCGACGACGTTGAGCGGCGGCGAGGCGCAGCGCGTGAAGCTCGCGAAGGAGCTGTCGAAGCGCTCGACCGGGTCGACGCTGTACGTGCTCGACGAGCCGACGACGGGACTGCACTTCCACGACATCGCCCAACTGCTCGAGGTGCTCTACAAGCTGCGCGATCAAGGCAACACGATCGTAATCATCGAGCACAATCTCGATGTGATCAAAACGGCGGATTGGATCATCGACCTCGGGCCCGAGGGCGGCGCCGGCGGCGGCGAGGTCATCGCCGTGGGCACGCCGGAATCGATCGCGGCCGAGCAGCGGTCCTATACGGGCCATGCGCTGCGCGCAGCCTTGCCACAGAGCGCGCAGCGAAAACTCGCGGCCGTGAAGTCTTAGCGGTGTGCGGCGCCCTGCCCTTGCCCTGACTACTTCTTCTTCGCGAGCACGCCGTCGCCATCGAGCCGCGTGACGAAGCCGGCGAGCCCCAGGCGTTGGCTCACCTCGTTGGCAACATCGCGGCCGGTTGAGATCGAGTTCGGCGCGCCGGTGTAGTGAAACAGCCGCGCGCCGCGCCTCAGCACGCGCGCGAGCTCCGTATAGAACGACTGCGAGTAGAGCTCGCCGGCAAGACGGAAGCGTGGCGGATCGTGCAACGCGGCGTCGAACGACTCGTTCGGCAGTGCGGCCATCTCGGCTACGACGTCGGCGTTCGTCACACGCAAAGGCGGCGCAGTGCTCGGCGACCACGGGTTCAAGCTGCGCAGCCACAGCACCTCGGCGCTCTTCTCGTACGACGCGATCTCCTTCGCCTTCTCTTGCACGCAGAACGCGGCGAAGTAGCCGAGACCGCCGCACGTGTCGAGCACCCTTTTGCCCCGCGGCTCGATGAGCGCCACCTTGCGCTGCGCGTCGGCGTACGGCGAGACGTGCTCCGTCGGCAACATCTTGATGCCGTCGATCTCGAACGTGGGCGGCCCCCAATCGGTGGGCACCAGCTTGAACAGCGAGACGGTGAAGCGCTGCACCGGCTCGAACTCGCTGCCCGTCCAGTAGTAGATCGTGCGGTCTTTGCAGCGCTCGAGATACGGAAAGCGCCGGCCGGCGACGGTCCAGCCGTCGCCGTCGACTTGCACGGTTGCACGCGTGCGGTCCAAGTCGAGCGAGGCCTCGACCGATGCGCGGCCCGCCCGAGCCGCGGCGAGCAGCGCATCGTGGACTTTCCGTGTGAGCAGCGGGCCCGTCGGCGCTACTCGAAGTTGAACAAGTCCTCCGTCGCGTCGGGCTTGGTCATGCCCTGCTCGAAGTGCTCTTCCCAGATCTTGGCCCACGGCCGGCCGTACATATCCGGCATCTCGTACTCGATCTTGCTGCCCGGCGTGAGCGGCGTGTTCACGCCGTTCACCGAGAAGATCGTCTGCACGCACTCGATGAAGGCGTACGGCACCTGATTGTCGTCGGTGTAGTCGTTGATCTTGTGCAGGTTCCGGACGATGCGCACCGGCGTGGCCAGCGCCTCCTCGTCGTAGAGAATCGTCTCGTGATTCAGGCCGATGAACACGCCGTTCTCACGGATCGGCGTGTAGATCTCGATCGACTGCAGCTTGCTCGAGAACTCGAACTCGGAGTGCGACTTCCAGCCCTGGATGTTGCTCGTCCACGTGATCAGCACGTCCTTGTCCCAGAAGCCGATCGTCTCGCCGTACCACCGCGGCACGGCGGCACCAAGGCGAGGTACGCCGCCATTCGCCACATCCGCCATGTTGAAGTCGCGGCCGACGTAGATGTCCTGGATGAAGTTACGCGCAACGCCCGCGCGCACGTGCACCAGGTCCGGCGTGGCGATCACGTAGTGCTCCCACACGGCCGCCGGGTACCAGCGCCGCATGAAACCTTCCGGCCAGCAAAACGTGGAGGGCCAAAGCGCGTTGCCGCGCACTTGGTGATAGGCCTCCTGCACCATCCACTCCTGGTACTTCGGCGTCAGCATCGAGAGCACGGTCGGAATCTGAACGTGCCTGCCCCAGTACCAGTTGCTGTGATTGGCGGCGCCGGGCCCGTTCGGGCGCTGATAGACGCCGTTCCATTCGACGGCGGGGAAATTTTCGAACGTGTAGACGCTCGGGCCGCCGCGCTTCGTCGTCTCGGCCTTGAGCGCCTCGTAGTGCTCCTGCGCCGTCTCGAAGCCGTAGGGGCTCATGATGGCTTCGCGCGGCATGTCGACTTCGCAGTGTCCCCAGGGCGCGTCCGCGTCGCTGTCCGAGGTGTTCACTCCGGGACGCGCGAGAACGCCGCGCTGATACTCCGTGGCCTGCGGGCTGTTGCAGCGGAAATAGCGCGGATCGCTCCACAGCTCCTTATCGGCGTAGAAATCCGGGCTATTGAAAATGTCGCGCGGCAGCGGCTCGTAGTTGCGCGGCAAATCGTCGTGACGGTAGCCGTTCAGCGGAAACGGATTCTTCGGGTCATCGCTGGCTTGAGCGCCGAACTGGCGGATCCAGTTCGGACCGACCTCTTGCTCCATGTCGAGCACGCTGGCGGCGAGCGGCCGGCCGCGGCCGACGCTCTCGAAGCCGATGTCCGGCATCTTTTGAGCCAACGCGGGTGCGGCGATCAGGCTGACGGCAAGCGCCAACGATTTGATGGGACCGTATTTCATGGCCTCTCCTTGTGCGTCCGACCGCTACTGTACCCGTCTTTTTCATGCGCTTGGGCGAATGAGGCGGCGCGATGCTGTCAAAAGATTTCTGGCCGACTGCACGGTACCGAGGCCAGGCACGCTCCTTGCTCCGAAAAACTGGACCGAAGAATCGGATGTCATCTTGAAATGCGGCTGTTGATGCTCACGATTGCGCTCGCGGCGTCGCTGCTGGCGCTCGCGATTTCCCGGGAACGGTGGACCCTGCCGCCCGAATGGTCGCCGTGGGTGGCGCTCGACGTGAACGCGCCGCCGAACCTGCTCACGCGCTACAAGCTGTCTCGGCTTTCCGGCGACGCGGAGCTCTGCGCCAGCGTGCTCGCCGACGCCGCGCTCACGTATCGGCCGCTGCCCGACGAAGTTACCGGGCCCGCGTGTGGGCTGTTCGACGCCGTGACCGTCGAGCGCACGGCAAGCGAGGTGGGCCAGCCGTTCTCGCTCACGTGCCGCGCCGCGGTGTCACTCGCGTTGTGGGAGAAGCACGCGGTGGCGCCCGCGGCCGAGCGGCATCTCGGCTCGCCCGTGCAACGCATCGAGCACTTCGGCAGTTACGCGTGCCGCAACGTGTACGGCCGCCCGAACGCCACGCGCAGCCGGCACGCGACCGCCGAGGCGTTCGACGTGGCGGGCTTCGTGCTGGCCGACGGCCGCCGCGTTCGCGTGCTCGGCGACTGGAACGACGACTCCGCCGCGGCGAAGTTTCTGCACGAGGTGCGCGACGGCGCGTGCCGGTTCTTCGACGGCGTGTTGAGCCCCGACCACAACGCCGCGCATCGCGATCACTTGCACCTCGATCGCGGGCCTTACCGGTATTGCCGTTGACGGCGGTTTTTATGGTCCTAACGGATGCGCTGGAACGAGATGCTGAACGCACTGCCCTGGCGCTCGAGCTCTTCGCCGGCCTCGCTGCATTGCTCGCCGGAGCCGTAGTACCGCACGATCCATAAGTGCGACTCGTCATCGAGCCGCGGCTCGCCGTTGAACACGAGCAGGCAGCCGGATCAGCCGCACGAGCGGCCGACTCGCTCATGCCGGCACCGAAGCCGTTGAAGGCAGGTGCCGGCGGGCACCTCGTCTGCGACAATCAGCCGCCATTCCAGACCGTCCATTTCGGAGTCTTCATAGTGCCTATCCGCATCCCGCTCGCTGCTCTCGCACTGTGCGTCGTCCCCCACCTCGTCGCGGCCCAAGTGCCCGGCGTGCCCGAACGGCCGTTACCCGACAGTCCTTTCATCATCGACACGGCCGAAGCGGGCCAAGTGCGCGTGACGCCGATGAAAGGCCTGGAGCTGCCGTGGGATCTGGCATTCCTGCCGAACGGCGACATGCTCGTCACGGAGCGGACCGCCATGCGCTTGCGCTTGGTGCGCAACGGGGCGCTCGAGCCGCAGGCGATCGCGGGCCTTCCCGAGGGCATGAACGCCGGCGGCGGCGGCGGGCTCATGTCCG
>CAMPKU010000123.1 GCA_946887385.1 uncultured Gammaproteobacteria bacterium | reverse complement strand
CGGCGAAGTCGGGCACGATGCGATCGACGGGCTTCACCATGAGGTGCACGTCGATCGGCGCTTGCACGCCGTGCTTGCGCAGCGCTTCGCAGACCAGCGGCCCGACCGTGAGATTCGGGACATAGTGGTTGTCCATCACGTCGAAGTGAACGAGATCCGCACCCGCCGCGACCACGGCGTCCACCTCCGCGCCGAGCCGCGCGAAGTCGGCCGACAGGATCGACGGTGCTATCCAACAGTCCCGCATAGGTTTCGCTCCAGTGCCACCGCGGCCGTCAGCCTTCGCCGAGCGGTTCGCCGCGGGTGATCACTCTACCCCGCAACGCGACGCTCAGCACCAGCGCCAAGCCGCACGCGACGGCCACCGTGAGTAACGAGTGGCGGTAGCCGGGCAAGGCGTCGCGTGCCGAGCCTACGACACCGCCGATCACGGCCGCGCCGACGAGCTGACCGACGCTGACGCATAACGTGAGCAACCCCTGTCCCGCGCCGCGGCGGCTCTCGCCGGCTTCCTGCAGTGCGATATAGCGCAACGGGGCACCGAGTAACGACGACATGCCAAGTCCAACCAGCACGCCCGACAGGTAGAAATTACGCCAGTCGAGCGGCAGCCAGGCGAAGAGCAGCAGCCCGATAGCCGTGAGCGCCAAGCCGAGCTGCACCACGCTGCGCGGCCCGACATGGTCGAGCAACCAACCCGCAAGAGGCGCGCCGACGCAGAGCGTGAGCACGAGCGGCAGCATGGAGAGACTCGCCGTCGCCGCGTCCACGCCGAACCCCATCACGGCCATGTCGGGCAGAAACACCATGCCGGCCTCCACGGCCCCCACCGCGATCGCGATGGCACCGACGATGCGCAATTGCGGCGAACGCAGCAGCGCCGGCGGCACGACGGGGTCCGAGGCGCGCTTTTCCACCGACCACAGCAGCGGCACTCCAAGCGCAACCAACACGAAGCACGGCCAAACGCTCGCGGACTGCAAGCCGGCCGCCGGCGCGCCGATATCGAGCTGACCCACGCCGAGAACCAGAGCCGCGAGCAGCACGGCGAGCAGCACGGCGCCGGCCGCATCGAAGCGCTGCGCCGCGCTGTTCTCTGCGGACGGCAGGACGTTTCGCGCCACGAACATGAGCGCAACGGTAGCGGGAACGTTGACGGCAAACAGCCACCGCCAGCTCGACCCCAGCAGCAACCCACCGAGCAGCGGGCCGAGCAGGAACGCGATGCCGAACACGGCGCCAATCAAACCCAGGGTGCGACCGCGGCGCTCCAGCGGCACGGTCTCGGCAATGACTGCGGCGGCAACGGGTAATAGCCCGCCTGCCCCGAACGCCTGGATCGCACGGCCGAGCAGCAGCGACGGAAACGACCACGCCGCGGCGGCGAGCATCGAGCCCACGCCGAACAGCGCAAGGCTTTCGAGGAACACCCGGCGGCGGCCGCGCCGGTCGGAGCGCTTCGCCAACAGTGGCGTGCCGAGCAAGTAAAGCAGCACATACACGCTGAATACGGCGGGCAGCCAACGCGCCGGCACGTCGAACGCGCTGCGAATCGCCGGCAGCGCGGGACCGACGATCGCGATGTCGAGCGCCGCGAGCAAGACGCCCGCGAACAGCACGGCCAAGGTGGCCCTCTCGCGAACGGCGGTCATCTAGTGCGCACGCAGCAGCAGCCCGCGCACGGCATCGCGGAACATCGCCGCAGCCGCGGCGTGGCCGTCGTAGACGCGCAGGAGCTGCACCGCGGTTCGCGCGATCACCTTCAGCGAGTATTGCGCGCTGCCGTTGCGCAGGAGGTCGGCACGCTCGGCGCGGAGCAGCAACTCGAGCAGCGCATCCTGCAGCTCGCGGTGCTTCAGCTCGAAATGCGCAAACGTCTCCGGGTCCACGAGCGGGATCAGCAGCAGTCCGTCGCGGTGTGTCGTCCACAGCGACCAGTAGACGTCGATGAGGCCGTCGATCGCATCCGCGGCCGGCCGCGTCGCGAGCGCGCGGAGCCCTGCGATCGCTAGTTCGAATATCGGATTAAGTATACCTTCCAGTAGGCTGTATTTACTGGAAAACATCGCATAGAACGTGGCGCGCGAGACGTCGGCCTCGCCAATCAGCTCTTCGACGCTGACGGGCGCGATCCCACGTTCGGCGAACCGCCGCGCGCCGATCGTCAAAAGGGCCGCGCGCGTCCGCTCGCGCCGCCGTTGCACCCGCTCGCTGCTGCCGGCACTCGGCGAAGCGCTTGTCAGCCTCGGTTTCACGGCAAAATCATACATGAGCGTCTGTTATCGAACAGCGTTATCTGCACTGGACTGCGTATGAACCTCCACCGTCGCGTGAACGATGTTCAGGTGCTTCGGCAATAGCGCTTTGTAGTGCTCGGGCGGACGCGGGCGCGGCGTCACGACGGTCACCAGCACCGAGTAGAGATTCAGCCCGAGTGACCAGACGTGCAAATCCACCACGCGGTTGCCGTCGGCGCCCTCGATCTCCGTTCGAACGGCGTTACGCACCTCGGCTGTTGCGCTGCGGTCCAGCAGAACGGCGCTGGTCGTCTTGAGCAGGCCCACCGACCAGCGCGCGACGAGGACGGCGCCGACGATTCCCATCGCGGGGTCCATCCAGGTCAGGCCGAAGTACTTCGCCGCCAAGAGCGCGACGATCGCGAGCAGCGAGGTCAGCGCATCGGCCAGGACGTGTAGGTATGCCGAGACGAGATTGTGGTCGTGACCATGATGAGCGCCGTGATGATGGTCGTGGTCATGGTCGTGGTCGTGGTCGTGATCATGGTCGCGGTCGTGGTCGTGATCGTGGGCATGGGCATCGCCGTGATCGTGGTCACGCCCCAGGATTAGCATCGACACGCCGTTCACCACGAGCCCGAGCACGGCCACCCAGATCGCCTGATCGAACGCGATTTGCACGGGGACGACGAGCCGCTCGATGCTCTCGGAAGCCATCAGCAGCGCGAACCCGGCAAGCAGCACGGCGCCCGTGAACCCGCCCAGCGTGTTGACCTTGCCGGTGCCGAAGCTGTACGAGTCGTCATGAGCATGCCGGCGCGCGTAGGCGTACGCGTACGCGTTGATGCCGAGGGCCACCGCGTGCGACGCCATGTGCAATCCATCGGCGAGCAGCGCCATCGAGCCGAACAATACGCCGGCCGCAATCTCCACGACCATCATCGTGGCCGTGATCGCAATCACGATCTGCGTCTTGCGTTCCCCGGGTTGGCGCCGGTCTTGGCCGAACGAGTGATCGTGGCGCCAACGCGCCAGGGAGTCTTCTTGCATAGGGTGGCTCGAGCTATCGGGGTTCGCGCATTGCAGCGTTAGTGAACCCGCAAGATCAAGCCTTTGAGGTAATCGGCTTCGGGAAACTCGGTGGCCACCGGATGATCCGGCGGCTGCGTCAGCCGCTCGAGAATCTGCGCCGTGCGCCCGGCATCCACGGCGGCGCCCGCCACGATCTTCTGAAACAGCGCGGCATCCACGTGTCCCGAGCACGAAAACGTGGCGAGCACGCCGCCCGGGCGGGCGAGCGTAAGCGCGAGCATGTTGATGTCCTTGTAGCCGCGGCTGCCCGCGGCGACCTGGTCCGCCGAGTGCACGAACTTTGGCGGATCGAGCACGATGAGGTCGAACCGCGCGCCGCTCTCGCGCAATGCCCGCAACTCGTCGAACACGTTCCCGGCCACGAAGCGGCAGCGCTCGTTCACGCCATTGGCAGTAGTCTCGCGCTCCGCGAGCGCGAGCGCCTCGGCCGACGAGTCGATCAGAGTTGCAGCTCGGCCGCCGTGCAGCAAGCACGCGATGGAAAATCCGCCGCTGTACGAGAACGCGTCGAGAACCTCGGCGCCAGCCGCGTGCGCCGCGACGCGCTCGCGGTTGCGTTGCTGGTCGAGGTACGCGCCCGTCTTCTGGCCACTCGCCACGTCGACGGCGAACCGTGCGCCGCCGGAGAGTACCTCGATCACGTGCGGCGGCTCGCTGCCGGCTAAACAGCCGCGCCGCGACGGCAAGCCTTCCTTGTGCCGCGCCCCGCCCTCCGAGCGCTCATAGATGCCGCGCGGCGCGCACACCTTCTCCAGCAGCTCGACGATCAACGCCCGCCACGCTTCGGCCCCGGCCGACAAGAATTGACAAACGAGTATCTCGCCGTAGCGATCCACGATGAGCCCCGGCAAACCGTCGGACTCGGAAAACACCAGCCGGCACGCCGTGCGCGCGTCCAGCAAGTCGAGGCGCCGTCGCGACTCGACGGCCCGCTCGAGCCTGCGGCGAAAAAATGCCGCGTCGATGCGCTCGGCCGGCTCGAAGCTCCAAACGCGAGCACGAATCTGCGAGGACGGTGAAAACGCCGCACGAGCCTGGAACTCGCCGGTAACGCTCACGACGTCCACGGTGGCGCCCGCTTCCGGCTGGCCCTCGACACGTTCGATGGCTCCCGAGAAGATCCACGGATGGCGACGACGCAGCGACTTCTCGCGGTCTCGTTTCAGCCAGACCTTCGGCGCGGAAGCCGTCATCGAGCAAATTCCTTTCATCCCGATTGCGGGTGACGCGCATTCTATAGTCGGCCGTCACGATCTGTCGCCGGCAGCTGATTCTAGGCGGGCCAGCTCCATCCCGAGCGCGTACGCAGCTGCGAGTATGCGCGCTGCGCGGCGTCGATGACCTCGCCCGTGTCGAGCGTCGTGAGCCGGCCGCCGCGCTTCAAGATTCGTCCGTCGATCAATACCGTGTCGACGTTAGCCGGTTGCGCTGCCTCCACGAGCAGGTGTGCGGGCTCCGTGAACACACCCAGGTTCACGGCACGCGTATCGACCATGAGCAGATCTGCGCGCTTGCCGGGCGTGAGCGAGCCGATGATGTCGCCCATACCCATCGAGCGGGCACCTTCGATCGTCGCAAGCTCGAGCACGCGGCGAGCGCTGATCTTGAACTCGTCGCGGGCGCGCCCGTTCTCGATGTTTTGAATCGCCTTCATGATCGCGAACATGTCCGCGTTGCCGGACAGCGTGGTGGTATCGACGGACAAGCCAACCGTCACGCCCGCGGCGATAAGATCGGCGGCAATCGGAAAGCCGAAACCGATGCGCAGCTCGGAATACGGCGATACGCTCACGCTCACGCGATTGTCGGCGAGCGCGCGAATCTCCTCGGCCGTGCACCACACCGCGTGGATCACCTGCATACCCGGGGCGAGCAAGCCGCGGTCCGCGAGCTGTTGAATGACGCCGCCGCCGCTGTTGTTGGCGTGCACTGAGATCGGCAGACCGAGCTCGCGCGCGATTTCGTAGTCGCGCAGCGTGGCCGGCGACCCTGCGCCGCGCCACGCGACTCCTAAGGTGAGCAACCCATCGTTCGCGTGCTCGCTCCAGCGCTCGTGGAGCCGCTGCAAATCCCGCAGGTCGATGCTCGCGTCGTTACTGGCGCCCGTGGGCGAGCCGTACGAGAAACGCGCTCGAATGCCGGCTTCGGTAAGCGCGCGCAGCGCGGCCTCGGCGTACGCCGGCGCGCGAACGTTGTGGCACCAGTCGTGGAGGAACGTGATGCCCGAGTGCAGGGCTTCCGCCGCGGCGAGCCGGCCCGCGGCGTACATGTCGTCCGCCGTATAGAACGCACCGACCGTGCGCGAGGTGGGAAAGTAGCCGTGCTCCTGCCGGTCGCCGGACAAACTGCGGAGCAGCGCGGTCCACACGTGCCAGTGAGTTTCGACGAAGCCCGGCAGCACGAGCATCCCCGTGCCATCGATGACCTCGGCGCCCGGCGCCGTCAAGCCGCGCCCCACCGCGGCAATCGTGCCGCCACGAACGTGGACGTCGCCGCCCGCGATGTCGCCCACCGCGGCGTCCATCGTCAGCACGTAGGCGTCTCGTATCAGGAGCTCACTGCGTTCGCTCATCGTGTCGGCACGTGGTTGCGCAACGCCGAGCCGCGACGGCACGTTCCCCAGGGCACCGGCGGCGAGCACTCCACCCAAAACCTCGCGCCGGTTCCACCGCCTCGCGTTCACTTCGGCTTGAGGAACGCCTTCATGAAGTCGTCGACGAGCGTGACGGCGATTTCGGCAATCTCTTCTGCAGTGGGCTCGGCTCGCACGGCGCACTGGCGCTCGAGCGTCATGCGCCAGGACAAGAGGCCCGTGAAGTGCCGCGCGAGCGACGGAATGTCGAAGTCGCTCTGATGAGCGTGGGTCTCGAGCACATTCTCGAGCACGGAATACGCTTGCTCCGGCCCGATCTTGTAGTAGTGCCGGCCCACTTCGGGCGAGCGCGTGGCCTCCTCGAAGATCAAGCGGCGCAGCGCTTGCGTGCGGTCCGTGGCGATGATGCCGAGGATCGTCTCGGCCACCGTGGTCAAAGCCGCGCGCAGCTCCATGCTGCGCAGCGTGGCGTCGAGGCGGTGCAGGCTGCGACGGTATTCGATCAGCTCTCGGCCGATGACGGCTTCGAACAACTGCTGCTTGCTGCTGAAGTAGCGGTAGATCGACTCCTTCGAGATTCCCGAGCTGCGCGCCATGGCATTGATGCTCGCGCCGCGATAGCCGTGCTGAAGGAAGTACTCGGTTGCGACGTCGAGCACCTCTTGCTCCTTCGCCTTCGGCTTCAGCCGATTCTCGTCGAGCACGCGTACCAGGCTCGCAACACTACTGGGAGGGCGCTCTTGAGGCTCGCGTCGCCGAAAAGCTTCCTTGCCGCTGGGATCCACTGAGCTCATCGTCTCTCCTACTTCGCTACACGAGCATGCAAACGGACTTTAGCTCCGTGTACATCTCGACGCCGACACGGCCGTGTTCACGGCCGATACCTGAATGCTTGAAGCCGCCAAACGGCATGTTCGCGTCGACTGGCCCGTGCGTGTTGACCCATACGGTGCCGGCCTTGATCTTCGGCACGAGCCGATGCACGGCCTTGAGGTCATTCGACCAGATGCTCGCGCTCAACCCATACGGCGTATCGTTCGCAAGCGCGGCCACTTCATCCAAGTCGTCGAAGCGCTGCGCGACGAGCACCGGACCGAAGATCTCTTCCTGCACGACGCGCATGGCGCGATTCACGTCGGCCAGCACCGTGGGTTTCACGTAGAACCCCGGATGCGACGGCGTGTTGCCGCCGGCAACAACCGAGGCTCCGTCGTTGCGCCCCGACTCGATGTAGCTGATGACTCGCTCTTGCTGCTCGCGCGACACCAGAGGACCCATCTGGGTGGCAGGGTCGAGCCCCGGCCCCAAGCGGATCGACTGCGCCGCGCCGCCGACGCCTTCGACGACGCGATCGAAAATCTTGCGGTGCACATACAGGCGCGAACCGGCGGCGCAGACTTGCCCCGCGTTGAAGAAAATTGCGCCGGCGGCGCCGCCGATGACGGACTCCACGTCGGCATCCGGCAGCACGATCACGGGTGACTTGCCGCCGAGCTCGAGCGAGACGCGCTTCAAGGTGTCCGTGGCCGCCTTGTTGATCGCTTTGCCGACGAGCGTCGAGCCCGTGAAGGCGATCTTGTCGACGCCGGGATGCGTGACGAGTGCGGCGCCCACGGTTTCGCCATACCCCGTCAAGATGTTGACCACACCGGGCGGAAAGCCTGCCTCGATGATGAGGTCGCCGAGCCGTAGCGCGGTGAGCGGGGTTTGCTCCGCCGGTTTCAAAACGCACGTGCAGCCGGCCGCAAGCGCGGGCCCCAGCTTCCACGCCGCCATTACGAGGGGAAAATTCCAGGGAATGATTTGCGCGACGACGCCGACGGGCTCGCGGCGCGTATACGCATTGATGCGCCCGCCCGGCGGCGCCCCCACGGAAATGTCGATCGTCGAGCCTTCGATCTTCGTGGCCCAGCCGGCCATGTAGCGCAGGTAGTTACGCGCGCCCGGCACATCGACGATGCCCGCCATCTGCTTGGTCTTGCCGTTGTCGATGCTCTCGATCTCGGCCAACTCGTCGGCGTGCTGGTCGATGAGATCGGCCAGGCGCCAGATCAGCGCTTCGCGCTGCGCCGGCAACAGCGTGGACCAAGCGCCGCGCTCGAACGCTTCGCGCGCAGCTGCCACGGCTTTGTCGACATCGGCGCGCGTGGCGTCGGCCACCGACGCTATTTCGGCGCCCGTGGCCGGATCGATCACGGGAATACGCTCGCTCGCGGCCGGTTGCACCCATTCGCCGCCAATCAACAACCGTGCCGGCCGGCGCAGAAAGGCTGCGACGCCGGCCGAGGGTGCTGGCTGGGCGGCAATAGCGACGCTCAAATTGGCTCCCGATCTATTTGTTATCGGCCGATAGGCTTTCGAGTGTAGAACCCGACTCGGCGTGAACGCAAGGAAAAGCGCGCGCCGAGCGTCGGCGAACGCTCTGAAGTTTCATCAAGCGCCGAGCTTCAACAGATCCATCGCGTTGCGCTTCAAAATCAACGGCCGCACGTCGTCGCGAATGTCGATTTTCGCGAAATCCGCAAGCCAACGATCCGGCGTGAGCAGCGGGTAATCCGTGCCGAACAACACCTTCCGTTTGAGCTGCGTGTTGGCATATTGCACGAGCTGGGGAGGGAAATACTTCGGCGACCAGCCCGAAAGATCGATGTACACCTGCGGTTTGTGCAGCGCGATCGACAGCGCTTCGTCCTGCCATGGCCAAGACGGATGCGCGAGCACGATCGGCATGGTGGGAAAATCGACGGCCACGTCATCGACGTGCATCGGATTGCCGTACTTCAACCTGATACCGCCGCCACCTGGCATGCCGGTGCCCATGCCCGAATGACCGGTGTGGAACAACGCCGGCAGCTCGTGCTCCGCGATCACCTCGTAGAGCGGATACGCCGAACGGTCGTCGGGAAAAAACTCTTGAAACTGCGGATGGAACTTGAAGCCCTTCACGCCGTAGTGATCGATGAGGCGGCGCGCTTCGCGCACGCCCGACGCGCCGCTTTTCGGATCGATGCTGGCGAACGGTATCATCACGTCCGCGTTTTCCGCCGCGAGCTCCGCTACTTCTTCGTTCGGTACGGGCTTGATCCCGCGCGCGCGAAAGCCGTCCACCGAAAAAATTACGCACGCCATCTTGCGTTCGCGGTAGTAGGCCGCGATCTCGGGGATCGTGGGCCGCGGATGGTCGTGCTTGAAATACTTCTGCGCAGCTTCTTGGAACATCGTGGGCGGCTGCGGGTCGCGCACGGAAATTTCCGCATGGGCGTGCACGTCGATGGCCACGAGCTCGTCGACGTTCATCTTGGGCGACTGCTGACTCTTCAAACGAGCATCCCTGAAACCTTGGCGCGTGCGTCGTCCGCTTTGCGAATCATCTCGTCGAAATCGACGGGCTCCGGCACGTCGACGCCGCGCTTCACCGCCGGCCGCTGCGCGATTGCATCGAGCCAACGCGACAGGTGGCTGAGGCCGTCGAGCGTGACCCCGGACCACTTGTAGCCGCGCACCCACGCCCAATTGGCAATGTCGGCAAGCGAATAGTCGCCGGCCAAGTACTCCTCATGCGCCAGACGCGTATCCAGCACTTCGAACAAGCGGCGCACCTCGCGCTGGTAGCGGTCGATCGCGTAGGGAATTTGCTCGGGCGCGTAGCGATAGAAGACGTTGGCCTGCCCCATCATCGGCCCGACGCCGCCCATTTGGAACATCAACCATTGGATGACGAGCGACCGTCCTTTGACGTCGCGCGGCAGCAGCTTGCCGGCCTTCTCGGCCAGATAAATCATCAGGGCGCCCGATTCGAACACGGCGAAGTCGCCGTTGTCATGATCGACGATGGCCGGAATCCGGCCGTTCGGATTGATCTTCAAGTACCACGGCTCTTTCTGCTCGCGCTTGTCGAAATCGATGCGCCGCACCTTGTAGGGAAGCGCAAGCTCTTCCAGCGTGATAGAAGCCTTCCAACCGTTCGGCGTGGCTGCCGTGAATAGCTCGATCATCGTCGTCCCTTTGGCAATTGCTCCCGGCAATTGCTGCATGCGTTGCTTATCTCGGGCGTTCGTGCGCTCGCCCGCGTTGCTCTGCCGCGGATATCCCTGCCGCGCGTCGATCAATCGAAATGATACCGCGTCGTGCGCTCAGGCGCCGCGCAAAGTCGCAACGGGCGAGTGGTTGATGACGGAGCGCACGGCGAGCGTGCCGCTCACGCCGACCACGAGCGCTCCCGCGAAAAGACCGCCGAGCCACAACGCCGCGCCGGGTACGAACTCTAGATCGAAGAGCAGCGTGGCGATGAAGTAACCGATCGTTGCAGCGCCCACGGCTGCGAGCGTACCGGCCAACAAACCGAGCGCCGTGAACTCGGCCGCCACTCCTTGCAGCACGACGCTGCGGCGCGCGCCCAGCGTGCGCAGCACTGCGCTCTCGAACATGCGTTCGTCGCGCGTGGCTTGAATGGCGGCCAGCAGCACCATGATTCCGGCCGCCACCGTGAACAAGAACACGTATTGCACGGCCAGTGCAGCCCGGTCCATCGACCTGCGCACCTGCTCGAGCACGGCACCGATGTCGAGCACGGAAACGCTCGGGAATTCGCGCACCAGGTCCACGGTGATGCGGCGCTGATCCATGGGCACGTACAAGCTGGTGATGTACGTGTGCGCGAAGCGCTCGGCGGCGCCGGGCGAAAGCACCATGAAGAAGTTCGGCCGGAACGAGTCCCAGTGCACGAGGCGCGTGCTCGTGAGCCGCACCGTGAGGCTCTCGCCGCCGATGGCGTACGTAATTTCGTCGCCGAGCTTCAACCCGATGTCCGCTCGCAATTCCTCTTCGAGCGACATCTGCGGCGTTTCGGTGCCCTCGTTCCACCACTCGCCCGAAACGAGCTCGTTGTCCGGCGGCAGCGCGGCCGACCAGGTGAGGTTCGTCTCGTCCGTAAGCTCGTCGCGGCCGCGCGGCGTGAGCGCGGGGTACTCGGCAGCCGGCACGCCGTTGACGTGGCTGATGCGCGCGCGCACGAGCGGCGTGAACTGCGGCTCCGGGATACCGGCCGCGGCGATTGCTGCAGCCACTGCCTCGCGCTCCGCCGGCTGAATATTAATGAGAAAGTGATTCGGTGCATTCGGAGGCAACGTGGCTTGCCACTCCGTCATGAGCTCGGTGCGCACCGAGGTGAGCAGCAGCAGCACCATGAGACCTATGCCGAACGCCACGACCTGAACGCTGCTCTCGCGGCCACGCCGAGCCACGTTCGCAATGCCGTAACGCCATGCGACGCCGACACCGCCGCGCACTCGCTGCAATGCCATCACGAGCAGCCGGCCGGCGAAGTACAAAACGAAAAACGTGGCCGCGGCACCCACGAGCAAGTACGCGATGAGCTCGAAATCGCCGAACAACACGTAAAGCAGCGCGGTAACGGCGGCGGCCGCGATCCCGTAGATCGTGGTATAGCGCAGCGACGGCGGGTCCACGTCGTGGCGCAAAACGCGCGCCGGCGGAACGCTGCCGAGCTGCAGCAACGGCGGCAACGCGCAGCCTACGGCCACGGCCAAGGCGGTGAGAGGGCCGAGAACGGCGCCCTGCACGCTCGGCGGCGGAAGCTCCGCTTCGATGAAATCCGCCAGCAACCCCGTGAGACCGAACTGCGCGATAAAGCCGATCGCGCAGCCGATGACGCCCGCGGCCACGACGAGAATCAAGAGCTGCACGACGTTCAGCTGCAATACCTCGCGATGGCGCGCGCCGAGGCACTTCATGAGCGCCACGGCGTCGAGCCGCCGAGCAACGAAGCGCCGCGCGGCCATCGCAACGGCTACCCCGCCGAGCAACACGCTCACGAGCGCCGCCAGCACCAGGAAGCGTTCGGCGTTCGCCACGGACGCTCGCACCTCGGGCCGGCCGTCGCGAAAATCCTCGACTTCGTCTTGCGGCCGCAGCAGCCGCGCCAGCTCCGCGCGAAACGCTTCGAGCGCCGGTGCGTCGCCCGCATACAGGCCCGCATGCTCGACGATGCTGCCGGGCGCCAGCAGCCCCGAGGCGAGCACGTCGTCGTAGTGGAGCAGCAGCGTCGGCGCGAGCTCCATGAACCGCCAGCCCTCGTCGGGCCGAAACTCGAGGGTGCGCGTGATGCGCAGCCGCAAGCGGCCCACGTCCAGCTCGTCGCCCACGGCCACGCCGAGCCGCGCCATCAAGCTCGGCTCCGCCCACACCTCGCCGCGGGCCGGGTTGCCGGCCGCGTTCTCGGGCACGCCGGCCAACCGGTCCGCCACTTGCACCACGCCGCGCAGCGGATAGCCCTCGCTCACTCCGCGCACGTCGGCCAGCGAGGTGGCATCGCCGGCCGCCACCACGCTGCGAAAGGAGACCACGTCTGCCGTCGCGAGCCCGTGCCGCTGTGCAGCCTCGTGCATCTGCGGCGGCAAAGCATTGATCGATTCGACCCGCAGGTCCGCGGCCAACGCTTCGCCGGCTTGCTGCGAGACGGCTGCGCGCACGCGATCCGTAAAGAAAGTGACGGCGCTCATCGCGGCCACGGCCACGACGAGCGCCGCGAGCAGCACGAGCACCTCGCCCGAGCGCCAGTCTCTGGCGAGCAGGCGAGCCGCAAGCCGCCAGGGGGTCTTGATCACCGCGTTCCGCTCCGTTCGCGCGCCGCTTGGAATTACTTAGCCAGTACACGATACTGCGATGAAACAAGAGCGGCAAACGGACTGCCGTCGCCGCGAA
>CAMPKU010000122.1 GCA_946887385.1 uncultured Gammaproteobacteria bacterium | reverse complement strand
TCCAGGGCGCGCCGAGCCGTGTCGGCGCTCGCGAACTCGACCCGGCCGACCACGCGCCGCCGATCGGCCGGGTCGCGCACTTCATGCGCAGCGCCGGGCGCTTCGTCCCCGTTGACGCGCGGCCGCGCCGACCACCTCCCCGCGTGCGTGGAGCCGAGCGCGGCGGCGAGCTGCTCGAGCTCCAGTCGCGAAGCGAGATTCGTGCCGCGCGAGTTGCGCCGCTCGGGCGCGAACAGCTTCGACGGCAGCGGGATGCGCGGATGCTGCGCTTCGGCGCCCAGGCGGCGTGCAACGTGAACGGGATCGGCGACGATCTCGTCGATGCTGGTCTCGGCCTGCACGAGCCGGTTCACGAACGACGTGTTCGCCCCATTCTCGAGCAGCCGCCGCACGAGGTATGGCAGCAAGTGCTCGTGGCTGCCCACGGGCGCATAGACGCGGCAGCGGCGATCGAAGCCCGGTTGGCCGTTGAGCTCGCCGTACAGCTCCTCGCCCATGCCGTGCAGACGCTGCAGCTCGAACGGCTTGCCGGCTCCCACTTCGAGCAGCCACGAAACCGTGTGGGCATTGTGTGTGGCGAATTGCGGATAGAGCGTGTCGTGCTGCGCGAGCAGCGCCTTCGCGCACGCCAGGTACGAGACGTCGGTGTTGCACTTGCGCGTGAATACGGGGTAACCGTCGAGCCCCTGCTCTTGCGCACGCTTGATCTCGCTGTCCCAATACGCACCCTTCACGAGACGCACGGGAAGCGTTCGCCCTTCGCGACCCGCGATCTCGGCGAGCCACTCGACCACGCGCAACGCACGCTTCTGATACGCCTGCACGGCCACGCCCAAGCCCTCGTAGTCCTTCAAGCGCGCATCGCCAAAAACTTTGGCGAAGATGGCGAGCGACAACTCCAGCCGATCGGCTTCCTCGGCGTCGACAGTGAGGCCGATGCCGGCGGAGCGCGCCGCAAGCGCAAGCTCCGCGAGCGCGGCCGCGAGGTCGCGGGTTGCGCGTGCGCTTTGCGGCACCTCGTAACGCGGGCAGAGCGCCGACAGCTTCACGGACACGCTCGGCGCCTCGAGCAGCGATGGAGCGCGCGCGGCGCGGCGCCCGACGGCTTCGATGGCCGCGCCGTACGACTCGAAGTAGCGCCGCGCATCCGCGGCCGTGAGCGCGGCTTCACCGAGCATGTCGAACGAGTGCAGGTCGGATGACTTCGCGGCGCGTGCCAGCGCGCGCTCGATCGTCTCGCCCATCACGAACTGCTGGCCGAGAACACGCATCGCTTGCCGCAACGCGGCCCGCACCACGGGCTCGCCGACACGCCCGATGACCCGCTCGAAAAACGGCGCCGGCGGCTCGGCGACGTCGGCCGGCCGCACGATGCGGCCCGTGAGCAGCAGCGCCCAAGTGGATGCGTTCACGAACAGCGAGTCACTGCTGCCTAAGTGCGCTTCCCAATCGGCGGAACCGAGCTTGTCGGCGATCAGCCGATCGGCTGTGTCGGGGTCCGGGATGCGCAGCAGCGCCTCGGCGAGGCACATGAGCACGATGCCTTCGCCCGACGAAAGATCGTACTCGCGCAGCAGCGCGTCGATGCCGCTCGAGCTTTGCTGGCGGCGACGAATGGCGCCGACGAGCTCGCGAGCCGCGGCGCGAACGCGCGCGGCCTGCTCATCCGGCAGCGCGGCTTTTTCGATCAGCTCCGCGACCGCGGCCGCTTCGTCGGCTAGATAGCAGCGCGTGATCGCAGCGTCGATCGCGGGCGGCGCAGGGTGCGCCGCGTCGAACAGCCAGCGACGCGCGTGTGCTTCGTCGGGGCGGGCCATGCCCCCTAGTCTAGTCCGCCCGCTCAGCGCTCACACCAGGATGAGGCTGCGCCGGTCGGGAGCTCGTCGCGGCCTATCGCACGGCGCTCGAGCAGCTCTAGCGCGGCGCGGCGCCCGGCAAAAACTCCGGCGCCAGCTCGTCGCACGCGTGCGCTTCGTACGGCACGTCCGCCACGAGCACCTGATCGGAGCCCTTGTACTGATCCGTGAAGTACACGGGATCCTCGGCCACGAACTCACGCGTGAGCACCCACTTCTCGGGATCGAGCGAATAGCGTTCGACGACGTGCAGCCGGTCGCTGTGCTTCACGGGCGGCGCGAGCACCCCGGGCTCGAAGCCGACGGTGTCGACGACGAGCACGTCGCCTTCCCAGCGTCCGATCGAATGGCCCGCGTACGTGGGCGTGATGTTGGCGGGATGCTCCGCCATGTTCATGTGGATCACGCGCTGGAAGCTGTAGAGCCCGTAATCGATGACGATGCGGTCGCGCTCTTGCGTGATGCGGTTGACGGCGCCGTCGAACACCCAGTCGAAGATGATGCTCGTCGGCCGGCATCGCAGGCGTGGATTGTCGGCCGGCGACCACATTTGAAACGCGTCGGCCTCGGCTTTGCCGCGCGCCGTGTACGTCACGGGCCGCGGGCCCCAGCCCGACGGCGGCACGTCGCTCATCGAAAGCCGGCCCGACTCGATGCCTTCGATCATGCTTTTCGGCACGAGCCCGCCGCCGCCGCCCGGCGGCACGGCGATCACGTACTGTTCCTGCGCCCAGTCCCCCGTGATGTTCGGCTCGCCCGTAGGCAGGCGCTTGGGCCGCGTCGACAGATCGACGGACGTGGTGTGCTCGAATTGATCGTTGCGATTGCGCTTCGGCGCATCGCCGATCGTGATGTCCTCGAGGTAGCAAGATGCCTCGTCGTCGCGGTGCCCGAAGCCGAAGATCGTGGCCTCGGCGCCCGCAACGAACATTTCCTCGGACCAGCCCGAGCGGCGCAGCAGTGTGGCTGCGCGCATCTCGCAGCGCATTGCAATCGGGTTGCCGTCGGCGCCTCGAACGTCGAGGTTCAAGTACGAATGCGGATTCACGAAGTCGATGCTCTTGATAATGCCCTTGATCTCGACGGGCTTTGTGCGATCGAAGCGGCCGAAGCCGTGGTGGGCGAAGGCGGCGGTGGACAGCCCGGCCGTCGCCAGAACGAGCAAGTAAAGCGGCTTGCGCATGTGGATCTCCCTTTGGAGCGAATGTAGCTCAGGCTCGGTAAGGCCGCTACGCGCGGCCTATCTCGTAACGAGGTGCAGCAGCATGGCGGTGCCGACGATCACAAGTAGCGCGGCGACCGCCCTGCGTAACGTAGCGGTAGGCAAGCGATGCGCGACTCTCGCCCCTATCCATGTGCCGAGCCCGATACCGGCGCCGAGCGCCAACCCCAGCGGCAGCACGAGCGCACCCGAGAGCCAGTAGCCGCCGGTCGCCGCGGCGGCCACGGGGAGCTGGATGGCTTGCGCCAAGCCGATCGAGGCGAGGATCGGAACGTCGAGTGCCACGAGAATCGGCACCAGCACGAGAGGGCCGCCCGTTCCCGTGAGCGCGGACAAAAACCCCGTGCCGCCGCCAACCGCGGCCAGCACCGGCGGCGACAGCGTTCGATGCCCTTGCGACGGCCCGCGGCGTCCCCGCAGCGCGTGCAATCCCGACCCCACGGTGAGCAGCGCAATCGCAAGCTCGAGGAATGTTGGCGCCACGGCGTTCACGAGCAACGCACCGGCAAACGCGCAGGGCAAGGCGCCGACCCACGTCCATGCCGTCATCCGCCAGCGGATCGAGCCTGCTTTCGTGTAGGCGTAGCTGCCGACGACGCCCGACGCAATGAACGCGCACATGGCGGCCGCGATCGCCGTCGGTACGGAATGCCCGGCGAAGTAGACGAGCGCCGGCACGATGATCACGCCGCCGATGCCCACGCAGCCTACGAGCACGCCGGCGCCCGTGCCGAGCGCCGCGTACGCGACCAGCTCAGATAATTCCATTCCCTACCAGCGACGCACCGCGCGATTCGTGAAGGCTCCGTCGCCAAGCGCTTGCGGCGGCCGTTACGAGGTTGCGGCTCGAGCGTCTTAGATAGCAGGGTTATCGCAGCTTGACCAGCATGGCCAAAATCATTCGCATCGCGACGGCCGCGCTGTTATTTGCCGGCTGCGGGCCCGGCTGCGGCCCGCGCGTCATTCCACTTCAAATCGAGAACGCCTGGTTCGCTTGCACCGAGGATCGCGAGTGCGTAGTGCTGGAAGACCCGAGGTGCACACTGGTACCGATCAATCGCCGCTACGCGCAAAGCTTCGCGGACTGGGTGCGCCGCTATCGCGCGCCGCAAGTGAGGTCCGCACCATGCGGCCCACGGCGCTTCGGCTACGCGCCGATCTGCGAGTCGGAGCGCTGCTCGTCGAGCCTGGTTCGCGCTATTGCTCCAGAGAATAACTAATCGTCGTTCGCATGCCGCGCCTCTCGATCGCGGTTCCGTTCTCGACCAATGGCTGATACCGCCATCGGAGCAACGCCGCCACGGCCGGGGCTTCGAACTCGGGCGAGGATGCGTCGATGACGACGACGTCCTTGGTCGTGCCGGTAGCGGTGATAGTGAACTCGAGCTCCACGCTGCCCTCGCGGCCGGCTTCTAGCGCTGCGGTGGGATACTCCGGCGCAATGCGCACTAGGGGGCGGAGATTCTCGTCGGTCTGCGCGGCGGCGCCGAAGATGATGGGCACCACGAGCAAACAAACCGCGAACGCGCCCAACAGCACCTTTTTTTGCACGGATAAATCGCTCATGGCTTTACTCCTCGCTATTTCGACCACGCGCCGCTTCAGGTCGGCGCCACTGATGCCGGCCGCGCATTTCAGCTTGGATGCGACGTAGCGCTCGCAAACGGTGAGAATGCCTTCGGCATAGATGCGCCCGTCGTGCCCCGCTCGCACGACGGCCTCGTCGCAGGCGCGCTCGCGCTCCTCCACGAGCCGCGCGCCGATCCACCACACCACAGGGTGAAACCAAAACGCGGTTTCCACGAGCATGTGCACCGCGGCCGTCAAATTGTCGCGGCGGCGCCAGTGCGCGAGCTCGTGCTCGATGACAGCGTTGAGCGGCGCGGGCCCGAGGTGATCGGTCAAGCCCAGCGGCAGCAGCAATACCGGGCGGAACACGCCAACGAGCGCGGGCTCGACGAGGGCTGCCGACGTGCGCAGCTGCGGCCCCGATTCGACGGCGGGCATCGCCCCCGCATACGGCGCAGATGCTCGCAGCAGTGCGCGAACCTCGAGCGCGCGCGTGAGCCATGTGACGGCGACAGCCGCGCACCCGAGCCCCCAGACCGCCAGCAGGGTCAGAGCCCACGGCGCAACCGCCGCTGACGTGGGCATCGGCTCGGCAAGAGCTGCCAGCGCCACGGGCCACGCGGCGCCATCAAAGAGCGGCGTCTCAGGCGTTGCCAGCGACGCGCCAAGCGCGGTAAGCAACGAGAACGGCAGGAGGAATTTCACCGAAGCCGCCCACCAAAGCCAGTAACGCGTGTGCGCGCCGTGCTCGCGCAGCAGCAGCGCGAACGCGCCGACCGCCGCAACGACCAACGTGGATTGCCACAGATGATTCACGATGTGAGCCAACATGGATCACTCCTTCTTGTCGGCGTCGCGCAGTGCTTTGCGGGCGTCTTCGATGTCGGCGAGCGTGAGCTGGCCGGATTCGATGAGATGCGACATCAATGGTTGCGCCCGGCCGCCAAAGAAGCCGAGCAGATCGTCGATGACCTTGCGTCGCGCCGCGCTTTGCGTAACCACGGCCTCGAAGATGTGCGCGTTGCCGATCTTTTTCGTGCGCTTCAGCGCGTTCTTCGCTTCGAGGCGGTAGACCATCGTCTGCACGGTGGTGTACGCGGGCCGGCGCTTAGCCGGAAAGCTCTCTTGGATTTCGCGGACCGACGACGGCCCCTTGGTCCAAAGGGCTTCCATGATCTTGAGCTCGAGCTTGCTCAACTTCGGCTGCGGCACCGCGTTCTCCTACCCGTGTAGTAGAATCTACGACATCAGCGGAACGTTGGCAAGGGCACCGTCGCTGGCGAGCGGCTGAAGCTCAATGTTCGAGCGCTGATTTGGCCGGATCGCTCGTCGTCTCTTGCGACCCGCATTCGCGCGCCGGCTGGCACGAATGTTGCTCTTTTGGTACGGGAGTCTTCCGAAGCTCGGCCCGAGCAACGCCGTAACAGTGTTCGACGACTATCTCTTACAAGCGGTGAAGGCGGCGGCCTATTACGCCGCACTGATCGTGCTCGTGCGAATGGCGGGCAAGCGAATGGCCGGACAAACCACCACGTTCGACTTGCTCGTGCTCATCACGCTCGGCGTGGTCATCCAGACGGCGGCGCTCGAGGACGGTGCCGCCAACGCCGTTGTGTTCGTGCTGACGGTGTTCGTGCTGCATCGCGGAATGGCCGCGGTGTGCGCGCGCTCGCCGCGGATTCGCCACCTGCTGCGCGGCCATCCTCGACCCTTGGTCCGCGACGGGCGACTGATCGAGCACGCGCTCACAGCGGAAGGGGTGACGCGCTCGGAGCTCCTGGCCGGTCTGCGGAAGCTCGGTTACGAGCGCATCGAAGACGTGAGGCTGGCCGTGCTCGAGGAAACCGGCCACATCTCGGCCGTTGGCCAGGACGCAGCAAAGCCGCATTCATGAGCAAGCGCGGCTCCGACCTGCACGGCCTTGTACCGGACCGGTCCGCGATGGTTTTGATCGTCTTGGATTTGATCTCGGATTTCGCTTTTCGGGACGGCGACAAAGTAGCGCGCGCCGCTCTTCCCGTGGCGCGGCGCATCGCACGGCTCAAAGCCCGGGCGAAGGCCGCCGGCGTTGCTGTCGTCTACGTGAACGACGCCACCGGTCGCTGGCGGTCCGACTTCCCCGGCATGGTTCGCCATTGCCGGCGCGGAAAATCCCGCGGTCGTCCGGTGGTTGAGGCGATCGCGCCCGAAGCCCACGACTACTGCGTCCTCAAACCCAAGCATTCGGGGTTCTTTGCGACGCCGCTCGACACGATCTTGCAGTCGCTCGGCGCGAAACGGCTCATTCTCACGGGGGTCTCCAGCAACCAGTGCGTTCTGTTCACCGCGAACGACGCCTACGTGCGCGACCTCGAGCTCGCAATTCCGCGCGACTGTATCTCCGCGCGAACACGGAGCGATACGCGCCTGGCTCTCGAATACTTCACCACGGTGCTCGGCGCCGACGTGACGCCGTCAACACGGCTAACATTGAACGCTCCACGCTCTATTCCGCGCGCGACTTCAGGTCCTCGGCCTGCTCGTCGGTGAGCTCGTCAACGGCCGCGATGCTGCAACCTTCGGGTATCGCCCGGTCGAGGATCACGCGATCCAGTCCGAAACCGCAGATCCGCCCGTCGCCTCGACGGTCGTAAAGCCCGATCATCGTCTCGAAGTCGAGGCCGAAGCACGTCTGCGCGAGCTCGACATGATACGGCCGCCCGCCGCTCTCGTAGACGATGAGATTGCGCTCGTCGAGCGCCTCCCAATTTCTGATCAGCCGCGTTCTGATGCAATCGGTATCGCGCTCGGCCGCCGCGCGGTCGCCGGCGTCGGTAGCTGCCGTGGTGGCACATGCGGCGCCCGCGAGTGCAACGGCCACACAACCGAGCTTCAAGTATGGGTTCATCGCGACTACCTCCTCAGCTTCTCGAAGCGCCCGTTCGCCAAAATGCAGACGTGTGCCACGACACTCAGTCCGCGCGTACTCGCAGCCGATTGCGGACGTGTCCTGCCGTGAAAGCCGAGGCAGCGACGCGAGTGGCTCGCTGCTTTTCGGTTTCCGAGGCGACCTCGCCTGCGAGCGTTAGCGTATTGCTACGCCGATCGACGGTGACTCGAATATCACGCGAACCGAGCAGCGGATCGCCGCGCAACTGCGCTGCGACTGCGTCCTCGAGCGTCGCCACATTGCTTTCGAGCGCCGGATCGTCTGAAGCGGCGGCGTCGACGTCGAGCTCATTCCGCACTCGCCGCACGCCCGTCACATCGCGAGCAATGTCGCCTGCGCGTCGCCGATCGGTTTGCGACCGCACCGTTCCCTGCAACGTTGCGGTTCCGTCGTTTACGCGCGCCCTCAAGTCGGTAGTTTCAAGCGCTTCGAAAATTCGCGTTTGGACTTCGACGGCAAGCGCGGCATCGCTCGGCCCAATGGCCTCGCGCACGGCCGGCTCGGTAGGTAACTCGGGGGTGCGCGGTGGCACTCGCGGCTGGGCTGCCGTGGCGAGCTCTAGCGTGTAGGCGGCACACAGCAATAACGGCAATGACAATTGATAGGTGCGCATAAATTGTTCTCCTAAAACCATGTGCGTGCTCATGCGCTGGCCGGTCCAGGGCGCTGCATCCACAAGCGGCAGCCGAGATTGGCCAGCGCAATGAGAAGCAGCACCGGACCGAGGTTCGAGACTAGATTGGCCGCCACGTTGGCGGATGGACCAGCAGGGGCGATCACGAGGTTGCCGACCAGCATCCACAGCGCCGCCGCAAGAAAAACGTAGCCGATCCAGGTCGGCTTCAGGCGGCCACGAATGAACGGAAGGGCTAGTAACACCCCTCCTACGAGCCAGGCTGCCAGCGACGTGGCGATCGCAATCATCAATGCCGCAGGCAGGGGCGCGCCGACCGCAACAAGGTGCGGGGCTTCCTCCGCGAGCCACGGCAACAGAAGTGCCGCATAAAGAGTCAGAAATACGCCGAAGAACGCCCACGCGGCTGCCGTCAGAACGACTCCTATTAAGCTGGCAAGGCCGGTTGCCGCAAACACCCGGGCATAGATCGCGGGAAGCCCGATAAACACCATCATCGCCCCTAAGAAGCCGAGCCCATTGACCGGTATCCAAAGAGCGTGTGACGCGCTGACCGTTGGATCTACGCCGGATGTAAGCAGCGACCTAATGACCACGTACACCACGAACGAAACGGCGCCGATCACCAGCACGAGCCCGCTAACGCGATGCACGGGGAAAGTGCTCATGGAGGCAGAGCGCGCAGTTACGCTGCCGATCTCGTGGAGTCGAAGACGCGACACCGCGCGCTCGAGCTCAAAGAATCAGAGCTATCAGGCCGATGACCACCAGCAGGCCGATCAAGAAAATGATGCCCATTGTCGTGCCGAGAAATTTCAACATGGCGGCGCCTCCTTGCTCGTTGCGATGTCCGCTGCGTCGCTCCAAAATCCGTGCCAGGGCGGGCGAAGAGCGAGTGCGGTGCCGAATTTGCGTGGCACGCATCTTGCTGCCGGGCCGCCTGTGGCGGGCTGCCAACGCGCGCCTCAGGCGTGACCCAGTAGGCAGCAGCAAGGCGAGGGCCGTGCCTACACTCGCCTTGCCGTTCATGGCATGAGGTAGCAAACGTGCGGCTTTCTGCACCCTTTCGGGAAAGCCTATCCGTGGTCGCCGCGCTTTGGGCCCTCGATGGCCATACACAGCAGGCAACAGACGGCGCTCCCCAAGTCAGCCTCGCAGACCTTTCGCTGGAGGAGCTCGGCGACATCGAAGTGCTGTCGGTATCACGCGATCTCGAGCGGCTGGCCGAGGCGCCATCGTCGATTTACGTCATCACCAACGAGCAGATTCGGCGCGCCGCCGCAGCCAATCTCGGCGAAGCGTTGCGCTTAGCGCCGACGCTGCAAGTGGCACGTGTCAACTCCGTGGGATACGCGATCACGGCGCGCGGCTTCAACAATTTGTTCGCGAACAAGCTGCTCGTGCTAATCGACGGGCGCACCGTTTATACACCGCTGTTCTCGGGCGTGTTCTGGGATCAACAAGACTTGGTGCTCGCGGACGTGGATCGGATCGAGGTCATCACGGGGCCAGGGGCGACGCTTTGGGGAGCCAACGCGGTCAACGGCGTGATCAACGTGATTACGCGAACGGCGGCCGAGACCCAAGGCGGATTCGTCTCGGGGAGCGGAGGCAATTTCGAGCGTCAAGCCACCTTGCGTTATGGCGGATCACTGGGCGACGCGGGGCACTACCGAGCGTATGCCAAAATCGCGAGCTTCGATGCCACGCAGCGCTCGAGCGGGATCTCCGCGCTTGACGCATGGTCGCGGCAGCAGGCCGGTTTTCGCGCCGATTGGGACCTCGGAAGCGACAGCCTCACACTCCAGGCCGATGTCGCCGACGGCCGCTCTCAAGACCGCGGCGCAGTTGCGGGATTCACGTTCGGCCGAATCGAGGCCTCGAGCGCGAACGTGCTGGGCCGTTGGACACGCAGCTTGGCGAGCGGCTCGAATTTAAGCGTGCAAAGCTATTTCGATCATTCCGAGCGCGACGACGCGCTGTTTTTCCGGCCGCGGCGCGACACCTTCGACGTGGAGGTTCAGCACAGCGTCGAGCGCAGCGCCCACGACTTGGTCTGGGGCGGCGGCTACCGCCGCACGAGCGACGAGGTAGGTACCGGATTCATTACTACCTTCATTCCGGCAAGCCGCGATCTCGAATGGACGAACGTGTTCATTCAGGACCGCATTCAATTGCGCTCGAACCTGGATGCCACGATCGGACTCAAGCTCGAGCGCAACGACTATACGGGGACGGAGTCTTTGCCGAGCGCGAGGCTTGCCTGGCGGCCGACCGAAAGCCGGCTGGTGTGGACGGCGGCATCGCGCGCCGTACGCGCACCTTCACGCATCGACCGCGACGTGTTCTTTCCGGGCGAGCCGCCGTTCCTCGTTGTTGGCGGCCCGAACTTTCAATCGGAAGTGGCCCATGTGCTCGAGCTGGGTTATCGCGCGCAACCTCACGCCGCGTTGATTTACTCCACGACATTGTTCCGGCACGACTGGGACAAATTGCGCAGCGGCACTGCGATCCCCGTACAGCTCGAGAATCGAATCGAGGGCGACGTTTATGGCGTCGAAGCCTGGGTGAACTGGCGCGTCAATGAGCGGTGGGAAATCAGCGGCGGATTGAACACGCTCGAAAAAGATCTGGTGCTCGAACCGGGCAGCGCCGATCCGGCCGGCGTGTCCAATCCGACGCTCGCAAACGACGCGGAGCTCCAATGGACGCTCCGCTCGTCGCTGCAACTGGCACCCGGCCTGCAGCTCGATCTCGGCGTGCGCCGCGTCGACTCGTTACCGAATCCGGACGTGCCGCGCTACACGGCCGTAGACGGCCGTCTGGCGTGGGAGAGCGGCCGACCGCTGGGGCTCGTTTTAAGCGTGCACAACCTCTTTGACGCCAAGCATCCGGAGTTCGAAGCCGCGCCGAATCGCAGCGAGCTGCCGCGGAGCGTGCTGCTAACGGTGGAGTGGCGCTTCGGCGTCTGACAGCCAATCGAGTGAACAGGGTGCTGAGCGCAGCTAGGGAATCTTCGGCTTGCCGTCCTGCATCTCGACTAGCGCCATCGGATTGCCCGCCGGATCTTTGAACAATCCGATCACGACGACGCCCGGCACCTCGAAGCGCGGCGCATCGATCGTGCCGCCGTTCACGGCCACCTCCGCGAGCGTGGCTGCGACGTCGTCGACGCCAATATAGATCCGCTTTTCAGGCGCATCCCCGAGGCGCATCGCGCCTAGGAGCGGCGTCACTACGGGAATCGACCAGTTGCCGTTGGCGCGCGGATCCGTTTGCCAGCCGAAGAGCTTCGAGTAGAACTCGGGGAGCTTCGCGGCTTCGGGCCCCGCGACGTCGAAGAACACGATTGGCGCGGGCGCGGGCGCTTGCGCGAACGCAGCAACCGAAGCTAACGAAGTTAGCGAAGCGAGCAGCATGCACGAGCACGCGAGGACGCGGCGCATCCGGTCTTCTCCAGTGGAACGGCCGCGTAACGGTAGCACCGTGCGCTGCCCGCGCGCTTGACGATTCTTGCTTTCGGCCGTCCAAGGCGCTGGTCGGTACCGGGCGATCTGCGGCAATATCCGCGGTGCCACCTCGAGCGCTCGAACGATGACGCCGACAATCGACCGCGACATTCTGCACCTGCTGCGCCAACTGCGCCGGCGCCACGGCGATAACGTTTCGCTCGAAGCGCTCGCGCGCCGCTCGGGCTGGTCCCCGTTTCATCTGCATCGCGCGTTCCGGCGCGTCGTGCGCGAAACGCCGAAGCGGTACACGCAACGCGTGCGGCTCGAGCGCGCCGCAGCGCGACTCGCGGCGACGCGCGACAGCGTGCTGCGAGTCTCCATCGGTGCGGGCTTCGCGAGTCACGAGGTGTTCACGCGCGCGTTCCGCCGCCGTTTCGGCTGCTCGCCGGCCGAGTATCGGGCTGTCGCGCTGCTGCACGGCGCGACGCCTCTTCAGCGTGCGCAACACGCCGAGCTCGTCGATGCCACGTCGCCCTGTGTCGGCCTTTATCACGTCGATTCCGTCCCGCCAAGGAGCATCCCGATGCCAATGCTGTCGATTGCCCGTGAGGATCTCGCCCCGCAGCCGATTTTGTTCGTGCGCCGGCGCGTCGCGCGCACGGAGATGGCGGCCAACATCGCCACCTGCCTCGGCATGACCTTCGGGCTCGCGATGCAGAAGGGGTACGCGATTGCCGGGCGGCCGTTTGCGCGCTATCCGTCGATGGGAGCGGGGCTGATCACGATGGATGTCGGCTGCGTGCTGGCCGCTGTGGCTCCGGGAGACGGCGAGGTCGAGGCCGGAGTGCTGCAAGGCGGGCCCGCTGCCGTCGCGATGCACGGCGGCCCATACGAAGAGCTGCCGACCACGTTCGCCGCGATCGAGCGCTGGCTCGAGGACAGCGGCTATCGCGAGGGCGGCGCGCCGTGGGAGTCGTACATCACCGATCCCGCGGAGCACCCGAACCCTGCCGACTGGCGCACTCGCATTTGCTGGCCGC
>CAMPKU010000121.1 GCA_946887385.1 uncultured Gammaproteobacteria bacterium | reverse complement strand
GCGAAGCAGCACGGGCGCGTGATCAAGGGTTTCACCGAGGATGCCCACGACGCCATCGACACGTACGCGTGGCCCGGCAACGTGCGCGAGCTCGAGAACAAGATCAAGGCCGGCATCATCATGGCCGAAGGCAAGTTCGTGACGGCCGCCGATCTCGGTTTGAACGTGACGACGAATCCGCCGACGTTGAATCTACGCCTCGTGCGGCAGAGCGCCGAGACGCACGCGATCCGTCAGGCGCTCGTGCGCGCCGGCGGCAACATCTCGCGCACCGCGGAGCTGCTCGGCATCACGCGGCCCACGCTCTACGACCTGATGGCGAAGTACAGTATCCGGGCCGAAGACGGGGAAGCCCCGCCGGTGGTGGCCCCTACCGCCCGTCCTTGAACTGCTCGGCATTCAACTGATGCCGCCCGAGCAGCTTGTAAAAATCCGTGCGATTGCGCTTCGCGAGCCGCGCCGCCTGCGAAACGTTGCCGCCGGTGATCTGCAATAGCTGCGACAAGTAGTTGCGCGTGAACTCGTCGCGCGCCTCGGAAAACGACGGCAACGCGTTCGCCTGCTCGCCGAGCGCGTTGCGCACTTGCTCCGCCGAAATCACGCGCATCGGGCTCAAAGCGACGTTCTGCCGCACCACGTTATAGAGCTGCCGAATGTTCCCCGGCCATTGGCTCGCCACGAGCAGCTCGACGGCCTCGGGCGCATACACCTTGCGCTCCTGGCTGCTCTCCGAAGACACCTGCCGCAGGAAGTGCTCGACGAGCAGCGGAATGTCCTCGCGCCGCTCGCGCAGCGCCGGCAAGTGGATGTTCACCACGTTGAGCCGGTAGTAGAGATCCTCGCGGAACGAGCCTTTGATCATCAGGTCCTTCAAGTCCTGATGCGTCGCCGAGATCACGCGCGTGTTGGTCTTGATCGCCTCGGTGCTGCCGACGGGCCGCACCTGCTCCTCCTGGAGCACGCGCAGCAGCTTCACCTGCAGCCGCATCGGCATGTCGCCGATCTCGTCGAGCAGCAGCGTGCCGCCGTGGGCGGCCTGGAACAGGCCCTTGTGGGTGCGGTCCGCGCCCGTGAACGCGCCCTTCACGTGGCCGAAGAGCTCGCTTTCCAGAAGATTTTCGGCCATCGCGCTGCAATTGATGGCGACGAACGCCTGGTCCTTGCGCGTGCTAGCGCGGTGAATGGCGCGCGCGAGCAGCTCTTTGCCGGTGCCCGATTCGCCCGTGATCAGCACGCGCGTGTCGGTGTTCGCCACCATACGCGCTTGCTGTAAGCACGCCTCCATCACGGGGCTGCGCGTGATGATCTCGGCGCTCCACTCGTCGGCGCTCTTCGGCATGCCCGACACTTTCATGGCGCGCTCGACGTACTCGAGCAGCTGCTGCTTGTCGACGGGCTTGGTGAGAAAGCCGAACGCACCGCTCTGTGTAGCCTCGACGGCGTCGGGAATCGTGCCGTGCGCGGTCAAGAGCAGCACGCAGAGGCCGGGCCGCTGGCGCTGGATCTCTTTGAGCAGCTGGATGCCGTCCATGTTGTCCATGCGCAAGTCGGTGACCACGAGGTCGGGCCGGAACCGCGACAGCGCGGCGAGCGCCTCGGCCGCGCTCTCGACAGCCTCCACGTCGTAGTGCTCCGCGCGCAGGCGGATGCTCAAGAGGCGCAGCAACCCGGGGTCGTCGTCGACCAACAGAATGCGGCCGCGCACCGACATTTGACCGAGAGCCTTGCTATGGATCTGTACCATTTTCGCGTTCCCGAATGGATCGTTCGATATTGGTGATGGCATCGAGCCTGGCACGTGCTTCGTCGAGCGCCGCTTTGAGTTGCCGGTTCTCCTCGAGCGCTGCCTGAAGCTGCTGAGCCGCGCGGTCGTTGCGCTGCGCCGCCGCGGCCGCCGCGGTTTGCTGCAGGCGGTTCGACTCGGCGTCGAGAATGAGCCGCTGCTCCACGTCTTTCAAGTGGATCAGCGCGAGCACCTGCTCCTCGGGCAGCAACGCGTCGCCCGTCGCGAGCAGCTCGCTCTAGAGGAGTTGGGCCGCCGATGCGTCGCTCGACGGGTGCGTCGGCGTGGCGAGCGCGAGCGCGAGCGTGAGGCGATTCGTCGTCGTCGGCGACGCGTCGGCCGCCGCGGTCACGTTGCGAAACACGTCGGCTTGCTGCACCGCGTCGCCCTCGATGAGGCTGCGGATAGTGTCCAGGTACGGGGCTAGGGCGTCGCTCGCACCATTCGAGGGGCCCGCGTCGGTTACGCCGGTGTCATCGAGCGGCCGGCTGCCGTTGCTGCTGCTGCCGCCGAACGACATGCAGCCGGCGACCGCCGTCGCGAGCAGCAGCGCGAGTGCGGCCCTAACCATTGACCACCACCCGCAAGCGCTTATCAGCCGCGCGCCGCAGCGGCAGGCGCACGCGGAAGTGCGCGCCCGAAGCTTCGCCGCGTATCAGATCCACGGCGCCGCCGTGCGCCTGCACGCACTCGGCCACCACGGACAAGCCGATGCCGGTGCCGCCCACGGGGCCGCCTTGCGGCCGCCGGCCCTGGTAGAACGCCTCGAAGATCCGGTCGCCGTCGTCGGGATGCACGCCGGGCCCGTCGTCGCTCACGTCGATGACCAGGTCGTCGCCTTGCATGCCGGCCGTTATCTGAATCGCGCCGCCGGGCGGAGTGAACTTGATGGCGTTCGAGAGCAAGTTTTCGACGACGAGCTTGAGCTTGCCCTCGTCGGCGACCACGTTGATGGCGCTGATCGCAAGCTGCAGCTTGATCTTCTTGTTCGACAGCACGAGGCGGTGCTGGCTCAGCACGCTGAAGACCATGGGTTTCAACTCGAACTCGGCGAGCTCGAGCGCGGCGGTGTGCGTCTGCCACGCGCTGAACGTCAAGAGATTCTCGATGAGCTTCTGCAGCTTCACGCCGTTGTCGCGCAGAATGCCGGTGACTTCCTGCTGCTGGATGTCGAGCGGCCCCACGGAACCGTCGAGCAATAGCTCCGTGCCTTCGCGGATGTTCGCGAGCGGCGTCTTGAGCTCGTGCGACATGTGGCGCAGGAACTTGTTCTTCTCGTCGGAGGATTCTTTGAGCCGGTGGCGCAGCCACTCGAGCTGCCGCCCCAGCGTCTCGATGTCGTTCGGGCCCTTAACCGTGATCGACCGGCTGAAATCGCCTTCGCCGAGGTCGCGAATCGCCCGGTCGATCTGGCGCATCGGCCGGCCGACGAGCAGCAGGAACAGCGCGATGAGCACCACCGTGCCGGGGATCAGCGCCGCGGACAGCCAGGCGATCTCCTGCTGCGCCGAGCGCGTGTTTTCCTGCAACGTGGCGAGGCGCGCATTCGTTGCCGTGCGCATGCCGTCGGCAACGGCGCGCGTGGCGTTGCTCAAGAGGCTGAAACGCTCGGTGATGGCGTCTTCCGTGGCGCCGGCCCGCAACATGCGGTGCACGTCCCTCGACAGCGACGTGAGCCGCGCGAGCTGATCGCGGATCGGCGGGTCGCTGGGGATCGTGCGCAGCGTGGCCACGGTGGCCTCGAACATGGCCTGGTCGCCGTCGTAGAGCGTGAGGTGCTCCGAAGTCTGAAGCTCGAAGTACTGCAGTGCCCCGCGCGTCATGCGCTCCAGCAGGTTCGACAGCCGCTGATTCTCGCGAGTGGCCGTGGCGTTGTCGTCGAGCACGCTCTCGCTCTCGGCCGCGAGCTGGCCGAGCGTGATCATGGCGTTGCCCACGGCGATGAGCAGCGGCACGGTGACGAACGCCAGGCCCATCAGCACCATGCCGAGCAACGTCCGCGGTCGGCGTAACTTCATTCAGCGAGCCTTCGCGGATTCACGAGCGCCAATGCCCTGCAGCGAGTTTTCGTTCCCATTCCAGCGATGTTGTGACTATTTTGGCCAGATCGTCGTGCTGCGGCTGCCAGCCGAGTGCGGCGCGGATACGCGCCGCGCGCGCAACCAACGTGGGTGGGTCGCCCGCACGCCGAGGCTCCTCTCGTTTGTTTATGGGATGCCCGGCAACGCGTTCGACCATCGCGAGCAGCTCGCGGACGCTATAGCCGCGGCCGTAGCCGCAGTTCAATGTCGTGGATTCGCCGCCGCGGCGCAAGTAGGCGAGGGCTTTTAAGTGTGCGTCGGCGAGGTCTTCGACGTGAATGTAATCGCGCACGCCGGTGCCGTCGGGAGTTGGATAGTCCGTTCCGAAGATCGACACGTAAGGTCTTGTGCCGACAACAACTTCGCAGGCCACTTTCGTGAGCAGCGTGGCTTTCGGCGTCGATTGGCCGATGCGGCCGCCGGGGTCCGAGCCCGCCACGTTGAAGTAACGCAGCGCCACGTAGCGCAGCGGGTTCACGGCGGCGACGTCGCGCAGCATCCATTCCGTCATCAGCTTCGAGGTGCCGTAGGCGTTGATCGGAGCGGTGGGGGTGTCTTCCGACGCTTCGCCGTCGGCCGGAATGCCGTACACGGCAGCCGTCGAGGAGAAGACCACGTGCTGCACGCCGGCTTTCAGAGCGTGCTCGAGCAGCGTGCGGCTCGCGCAGGTGTTGTTGCCGTAGTATTTCAAGGGATTTGCCACGGATTCCGGCACCACGGTGTGGGCCGCGAAGTGCATCACCGTGTCGATGTCGAAGCGCGCGAACAGCTTCGCCAGGCACTCGGCATCCCCCGTATTCCCCACGACGAGCTCGCCATGGAGCACGGCTTGGCGAAAACCCGTGGACAAATCGTCGAGCACGACCACGTTTTCGCCGGCTTCTCCGAGCTGCCGCACCACGTGCGAGCCGATGTAGCCGGCCCCGCCGGTAACTAGAATTGTCTTGTTCGTCATAGACTTAAATTGGGCGACATAATCTCGACCGCTGAGTTTAACAGCTCGCCTTTGTGGGGCCCGGAAGCCGTTCGCAATTTGGCGACAACCGGCCTCACGGACGGCGAAAGGCCGCATCCTGCCCGCGGACGCGGGCCACCGTCTTCTCGTCGCGAGAAACAGACACTGTTGATTGCTCTAAACCGCGTTTAGGATCGCGCGATGCTTCGCCTGGCCGCTGTGTTTTCGGTGCTCGGATTGCTCGCAGGATGCGGCAGCAGCGGCAGTGCTGCGCCGGCTCCCGCCGGGCTTTCGATCAGCGGCCAAGTCACCTTCGATCGCGTGCCCGTGGTCGCGGGCCAGGGGCTTAACTACGCCACGACGGCGGCGGCGCCCGCGCGCGGCGTAACGGTGGAGCTGCTCGAGAACGCCGTCGTCACGGCCAGCACGCTGACGGACGCAACGGGCCACTATTCGTTCGGCAACGTGGCGCAGAACATCGACGTGGCGCTGCGCGTGCGCGCGGAGATGCAGCGCGTCGGCACGCCGAGCTGGGATTTCCGCGTGGTCGACAATGTGAACGGCGGCGCGCTGTACACGCTGGCGGGCGCCACGTTCAACACGGGTGCGGCGAACGTCACGCGCAACCTGCACGCCGAGTCCGGGTGGACCGGTAGTGCGTACACGGCCACGCGCTCCGCGGCGCCGTTCGCGATCCTCGACGTGGCCTACGACACCGTGCAGCTCGTGCTCACGGCGGCGCCGAGCACGGCGTTCCCGGCGCTGCGCTTTCACTGGAGCACGCAGAACGTGCCCGTGGCGGGAGCGGCGCCCGGCGAGATCGGCTCCACGCGGTTTCGCAGCGACGGCATCTATCTCGTCGGCGCGGCGGACCAGGACACCGACGAGTACGACCGGCACGTGATCGCGCACGAGCTCGGTCACTACCTGGAGCACAGCTTCTCGCGCTCCGACAGCATCGGCGGCCCGCACGCGCTCACGGATCAGCTCGACATCCGCATTGCTTTCGGCGAGGCCTGGGGCAGCGCGTTCGCGGGCATGGTGACGGGGGAAGAAATCTACGTCGACAGCCACAGCACGGGGCAAGCGCAGGCGTTTAGCTTCGACTTGGAGCAGAGCCCGAGCCGCAACAATCCGAATCCGGGCTGGTTCAACGAGGAATCGCTGCAGTCGTTGCTGTTCGATCTCTACGACAACGGCCGCGACGTGCCGCCCGGGGTGAGCACGGCCGTGGACGATCTCGCGCTCGGTTTCGCGCCGATCTGGGCGGCGCTCACGACGGAGCAGCGCACCACGCGCGCGCTGACGAGCGTGTTTCCGTTCGTGCACGCGTTGAAGACCGCGCGGCCCGCCGACGCGGCGCTCATCGACAGCTTGACCGCGTCGCAGCAAATCGCCGCGATCACCGACGAGTACGGCACGGGACAGACCAACTTCGGCGTGCCCACGCAGCGCACGGCGCAAGAGGTGGCGCTCGACTTCAGCACGGTCTACGACTCGTTGGCGGTCGGCGCCACGCTGCAGAACGTTTGCAGCTTGAGCGATTACACGAGCGGGCTCACGGGCGCGGAGAACAAGCTCGCGTCGCGCCGGTTCGTGCGCTTCACCGTGGCCAACCCCGGCGTGCACACGATCACGGCGCGCGCGCGGGCGCCGCTGAACGGCGCCGCGGATCCCGATCTGGTGCTACACCGCGGCGACGGCGAGATCCTCGAGTCGTCGGAGCCGTCGAGCTGCGGGCAGTCCACGCCCGAGAGCTGCGTCGAAACGTTCTCGCCGACGCTGGCGGCCGGCGATTACGTGCTCGAGGTCTACGAGTGGACGAACACCACCGACGATCCCAATTTTCCGCCGCTGGGGCGCACGTGCTTCGACGTCACGGTGGCCACGCCATGAGACGGCTGAAGATCGCCACGATCGCCGGCATGGCGCTCCTTGCGTGGCCCTGGCTCGCCAACGCGGCGCCGCCGATGGACGGTGCCGTCCGCACGCCGGCGCGCTCCGAGCGGCCGGCGAAGCCCACGGGCCCGATCGCCGTGGAGCATCGGCTGGCCGGCGACCCGATGGTCGGCGTACCGCTCGAGATCGCGTTGACGGCGCGCGTGCAGGCCGAGATCGGGGTGCTCAGGATCGAAGCGAATGCGAGCTCGCCGAGCACGGCGCTCGTCACGCCGCCGCTGCTGACGTCCGTGGCCGACGGGGTCTACGCCTGGACGCTCACGGTCGTGCCGCTCGCGGCCGACGCCGGCTACTTGAGCGTGATCGTCTCCGGCAACATCGACGGCGTGGCTCAGGCGCGCAGCGTCACGATCTCGTTGCGCAGCGCGGGCGCGCCGGACGAGGCGCCCGGCGCGGTGGCGGTCGGCGGCGAGACGCTGATCGCCTTACCCGTCCAAGAAAACCCCTAGGCCGGACTGCTAAACGAGAGTTGAGTCACGGCGGGCCGGGGCCTGCTCTTCCTATATTTGAGAGAGTTTATCCGCGCCTCGCGCGGGCTGGATCTCTTCTAATGGCGAAGGACCGCCTCAAGCGCAGGATAGCCGAGGCTTTGACGGGCGCGTCTGCGCGCGACGAGCTCAAGCGGCTCCTCGACGTGCAGGAAGCCCCGAAGCGCCGCGAGCCGCACGCCGATCTGCATCCGTTCCTCGATAACGTCAAGGATCCCATCATCACCGTGGGCCTCGACGGCCTGGTGCAGGACGTGAACGCGGCGGCCGCGCGCCTGTTCGGCACGTCCGGCGAGGACATCATCGGCGCCGGCGTGGCGCGCTTCATCCCGCAGCTTGCGCCGGCGCGTCCCGCGCTCGACGCGCTCGCCGACCGCGTGGCCGACACGTTCGTGGATGCAACGCCCGAGATCATCGCGGCGCAGCGCTCCGACGGCCGCGCATTGACGCTGGAAGTGACGGTGAGCCGCGCGCAGCACGGGCCCGGCATGTTCTTCGTGCTGTGCATGCGCGACGTGACGGAGCGCCTGCAGGACGAGCTCGCGCTGCGCGAGAGCGAGGCGCGCTATCGCGCGCTCGTGGAGAACGCGCCCGAGGCGATCGTCGTGCTCGACGTGGATCGCAACCGGTTCGTCGAGGCCAACGACAACGCCGCCAGGCTGTTCAAGCTGTCGCGCGAGGAGCTGCTGCGCAGCGCGCCCGAGGCGCTGGCGCCGGAGCTGCAGAGCGGCGGCTTGCGGTCCGCGGCGCTGCATGAAAGCTACGTGGAGCGGGCGCTGCGCGGTGCACGGCCCGTGTTCGAGTGGCTGCATCGCGACAGTCAGGGCAAGGAGCTGCCGTGCGAGGTGCGCTTCATTCGCCTGCCGTCGTCGAAGCAGCGGTTGATCCGCGCCAGCATCATCGACAACGGCGCGCGGCGGCACGCCGACACGCTCGCGTACGGCGAGCGGCGCGTGCTCGAGCTCGTGGCCGCGAACGCACCGCTCGAAAAGACGCTGCTCACGGTGGCGCTGCTCGTCGAGCAGCTGCATCCCGGCGTCGCCACGGCCATCAAGCTGCTCGACGTGGACGCCGGCGAGCTGAAGCTGGCCGCATCCCAGGGCCTCGCTCCGGGCATGGCCGAGCAGCTCGAGAAGCTGCCGATGGGGCTGCGCTCCGGCTCCTGCGGCGTGGCGGCGTCGCTCGGCCGGCAAGTGGTGGTGACCGACATCGCCAACGACCCGCTGTGGGCGGATCTCGCGGCCGTGGCGCTCGCGAACGGCATTCACGCCTGCTGCTCCACGCCCGTCGTGACCACGGGCGATCGCGTGCACGGCACGTTGGCGCTCTATTTCAATACGGTGCGCGGGCCGAACACGGCGGAGCTCGACCTCATCACGCGGCTCACGCAGCTTTTGGGTATAGCGATTAGGCGCAAGCAGGACGAAACGGCGCTGCGCGACAGCGAGGCGCGCTTTCGCTCGTTGTTCGACAACGTCGTCGACGGCGTCTTCCAGGCCGCGCCGAGCGGCGAGCTTCTGTCCGCGAATCCTGCGCTCGTCGAGATGCTCGGCCTCGAGGACGGGGCGCGGCTCGACGGCTGCAATCTGGCGGAGTTCTTCGTCGATCCCAAGGAACGCGCGCGGCTCGTGGGCGAGTTGCGGACGTACGGCCGCGTGCGCCACTTCGAGTATCGCCTGTGCACGCGCGCGGGCCGCGTGATCGTGGTGATCGAGAACTCGCGGCTCGTCACGGCCGCCGACGGCCGGCCGCTGTACTTCGAAGGCACGATTACCGACATCACGCAGCGCAAAGCAGCGGAGCGCGCGCTGTTCAACGAGAAGGAGCGCGCGCAGGTCACGCTGCAATCGATCGGCGATGCCGTGGTCACGGCCGACGAGCACGGCAACATCGAGTACTTGAACCCCGTGGCCGAGCAGCTCACGGGCTGGGAAGCGCGCGAGGTGCAGGGGCAGCCGATCGGCACGGTGATCGTGCTGCGCGACGAGACCACGGGCGAGGCGGTGGTGAACCCCGTGTCGCGCTGCCTCGAGGAGGGCCGCGTGGTCACGCTCGCGGACAACGTGGTGCTCGTGGCGCGCGACGGCTCCACGATCGCGATTCAGGACTCGGCCGCGCCGATTCAAGACCGCAACGGGCTCGTCGTGGGCGCGGTGATGGTGTTTCACGACGTGCGCCAGGAGCGCCAGCTGCACCGCCGGCTCGCCTACCTTGCGAGCCACGACGCGTTGACGGGTTTCATCAACCGCCGCGAGCTCGAGGAGCGGCTGTCCACCGCGCTCGCGGCCGTCAAAGCCGAGCCCGGCAAGGCGGCGGCGCTGCTCTACATGGACCTGGATCAGTTCAAGGTGGTGAACGACACGTGCGGCCACAGCGCGGGCGATCTCCTGTTGCGCCAGCTCGCCGACGTGCTGCGCACGCGCGTGCCGAAAACCGGGGCGCTCGCGCGGATCGGCGGCGACGAGTTCGCCGTGCTGCTGCCGGGCTACGCGCTGCCGGCCGCGGCGGCGGTGGCCGAGTCGCTGCGCGAGGCCATCGCCGGCTTTCGCTTCTCGTGGCGCGACAGCGCGATGCAGGTGGGGGTGAGCATCGGCATCGTTCCGGTCGAAGCCGACAGCGAGAACGTGGCCACGCTGATGAGCGCGGCCGACGTGGCCTGCTACGTGGCGAAAGACTTAGGACGCAACCGCATCCACGTCTACGAGGAGGGCGACGCGGCCGAGCGGCATCAAGAGATGCTGTGGGTGGCGCGCATCAACCGTGCGCTCGAAGAGGAGCGCTTCGAGCTCTATTACCAGCCGATCGTGCCGATCGGGCCCGCGGAAGGGCACTGGCCGCATTACGAGCTGCTGCTGCGCATGCGCGACGAGCAAGGTCAGCTCGTGGCGCCGACGGCATTCATCCCGGCCGCCGAGCGCTACAACTTGATGCCGAGCCTCGATCGCTGGGTGGTGAGCCACACGCTCGAGACGCTGGCCTACCGCGGGGCGCCCGGCACGGCGCCGTACACGCTCGCGATCAATCTCTCCGGCACCACGTTGAACGACGCGCGGTTCCTGGACTTCGTGCTCGACGAGCTCACGGGCGCCGGCATCGGCCCGGGCGCGATCTGCTTCGAGATCACGGAGACCGCCGCGATCGCCAACTTGGGTCGCGTGGTCTCGTTCATGCGCGCGCTCAAGGCGCGCGGCTGCCGCTTCTCGCTCGACGACTTCGGCACGGGCCTGTCATCGCTCACGTATCTGAAGACCCTGCCCGTCGACTACGTGAAGATCGACGGGCAGTTCGTGCGCAACGTGCTGCGCGACGGCGCCGACGAGTGCGTCGTGGAGTCCATCGCCCGAATGGCGCGCGCCTTCAAGATCCAGGCCATCGCCGAGCGCGTCGAAAGCCGCGACGTCATGAAGCGCCTCGGCGAGCTCGGCGTCGCCTTCGCGCAAGGCTTCTTCATCGCCATCCCCCGCCCCGTCTCCGAGCTCCCCCTCCGCCCCTGAAAAAGGGGACGGATTTATTTTCGGGGGACGGATTTATTTAATCCGTCCCCTCTCGGGCCAAGAACGGATTGCGGATCGTCACACCGCCGAGCATGCGCCCGTGCTGCAAGTCTTCGGTCAGCAGCACGCGGCAACCGGCATCTACGGCAGCCGCAACGATGAGCGCGTCATAGAAGGCGAGCGCGTGATCGCGCGCCAGTAGCACGGCCTGAATATGAATGTCGGCTGTCAACGGCCGCACGGGGCCCGTGAGCTCCGTGATGACGACGAGCGCAGCGTCTACGTCGGGCCACGCCCATCCAAGCTTGCGGCGAGTTACGTTCGTGAACTCGTTGAGCACCTGAACACCAATCGTGCCTCCGTCGGCGAGCAGCTCTTCGGCCCGAGCACTACGCGGGTCGCCGGCGGCGAACGCGTAGATCAGCACATTCGTGTCGAAGAATCGTTCACCGCGCATTCGCCTCGTCCCGATCGAAACGAAAGCCTTTGGGTAGGGGCTTCTTCAAGGCGCGTAGCCGTTCCAGCGCCTGGTCCCGGCTTCGATCACGCCGGACCTCGAACCGCCTTGCTCCGGAAACGACGATCTCGATTTCATCGCCGGTCTTCAGTTTCAACGCCTTCACCACCGCATCCGGAAGCCGGATGGCCAAACTGTTTCCCCACTTCGCGACCCGCATACGGCACCTTAAGATATACAGAAAGATTCGTATATCTTGAGCCCGCTACCACAGCACGGCAAGTCGTCCGCCGTCGGTCCATTTCAGCAACCACTTCCAGTAAACTTCGCCGCAACGCGCAGCAACAGCGCAGAAACACATGAATACCGGCACTTTCATCGATCGCAAGCTCTCGGTCGCGCCGATGATGGACCGCACGGACCGGCACCTGCGGTATCTGTTGCGGCTGTTGGCGCCGCACGCGCTTCTCTATACCGAGATGATCACGGCGCGCGCGCTGCTGCGCGGCGATGCCGCGCGTCTCACGCGCTTCGATGAGGCCGAGCACCCGGTGGCGCTGCAGCTCGGCGGCTCCGAGCCCGAGGAGCTTGCGGCCGCTGCGCGCATTGGCGCGGCGGCGGGGTACGACGAGATCAACCTCAACGTCGGGTGCCCCAGCGATCGCGTGCAGGCGGGCTGTTTCGGGGCTGCGTTGATGCTTCAGCCCGCGCGCGTGGCCGACTGCGTGCGCGCGATGCGCGCGGCCGTCCACGTGCCCGTGACGGTGAAGACGCGGCTCGGGGTGGACCACCACGATTCGTACGAGTTCGCGCGCGATTTCATCGGCCAGGTAGCCGCGGCAGGCTGCGACACGTTCGTGGTGCACGCGCGTAAAGCGTGGCTGAGCGGGCTGAGCCCCAAGGAGAATCGCGAGGTCCCGCCGCTCGACTATGCGCGCGTGTATCGGCTGAAGCGCGAGTTGCCGCATCTCTCCATCGTCATCAACGGCGGCTTCGTTACCCTCGCAGACAGCGTCGCGCAGCTGCTCGCGGTGGACGGCGTCATGATCGGCCGCGCCGCCTACGAAGACTCGTGGCTGCTCGCGCGCATCGACGAGCACCTGTTCGGCGGGCCGCCGGCTTCAGAGGCCGACGTGCTGGCGGAGTACGAGCGCTACGTGGCGCGCGAGGTCTCGGCCGGCACGCCTTTGCGCACGATGACGCGCCACTTGCTCGGCATGCGCAACGGCCGTGCGGGCGGCAGGCGCTGGCGCAGAAGCTTGAGCGAGCTCGGCGAGGGCAACCGCGGGCTCGAGGGCTTGCGCGCGCTCGTCGGCGCTTTCGCGATGGACACAGCGCACTCGGTGGCCTGAGCCGTTCTTGGCGTCTGCACGCACTGCGGGGCGCGGCCCGGCTACAATGGCGCGGCCCCCGAAAATAAATCCGTCCCGCTAAAATAAATCCGTCCCCAATTCGAGGTAACGACGTGGCAGTCACGGCGAAGAAGAGGCTTGCGGC
>CAMPKU010000120.1 GCA_946887385.1 uncultured Gammaproteobacteria bacterium | reverse complement strand
CCACGCGTTGCTCGAGCGCGGCCAACAGCGTCTCGACCGACGCCGCGGTGACATCGCCCGTGACGACCGCGCCGGTCATGCTTGGCCTGGGTGCCGCGACGGGATTCTCGTAGTGAAACGGCACCACGAACGCTTTGGGATAGGCCTCGTACGCCACCGTCGGCGGCCGATCGGGCGGCAGCTCGGCCGACGGCCCTGGGTTCGGAATCGCTTCTTTGCCCCAGCCCGCCTCGTACGGCGTGTACATGGTGGTGTAGAAGTGATGACGGCGAATCTTCCAAACGCCGGCGTCTTTCACGTACTCATTCTCGAGCACGCCCAAGCCCCAGTGCGCGTATTCGCCGTGCACGGCCTCTTGCGCGAACACGTGCCAGCGGCCTTGCGCCGTCAGGCCATCGGCTGCGATATGCACGATCGGCTGAAGCTGCATGTGATCGAACAAGCGCTTTGGCTGCGGCGACTCGGGGCCGTGCAAGCTCAAAAACTCGCGGATCCGCTGCGGGCCGACGTAGACGCCGCGCCCGCCGACCTCGATCTCGCCGTCGGCCGCGAACAGATCGGCGGCGGCAGACCATAGCTGCTTGTCCGTGTAGAAGCCGTAAATGCGCTGCAGCTTCTTGATGGCGTTGACGTCCTCGAGCTCGGTGATGTCGCGCTCGAGCCCGGCGGCGCGTAGTGCGAGCACTTCGAGTTGCGAACGTTGTTGCGAGACCGCAGGCCGCGCGAGCCACACGGCCGATCCGAGCGCCGCGACGGCGGCGAGCGCGATTGCGAAAATCGATGTGCGCATGCTCGCCTCCTACTCCGCCGCCGTGTACTTGCCCACGGGATTCGGGAAGCTGAACGGCGGCACGTAAGTATCCGGCCACGTCTTGTACTCCACCGTGGGCGGGCGATCCGGCGGCAGCGTAGCGGACACGAACTTCGCGCCCGTCGGATCCCTGTTCGTTTGCCAGCCGCCCTCGTACGGCACGTACAGCGCCTGATACCAGTGCAGCGTCTTGATTTTCCAAACGCCGTCGTCCTTGACGTACTCGTTTTCATAAGGGCCTTCGCCCCAGAACGCTTCGCCGCCAAGCTCGCCCGTCAGCGTGATGGCGCGCCACCGTGCTGTTGCCGTCTGACCGTCGGGCGCCACGGTGATCACGGGCATCACTTGCAGGTGCTCGTTGAGCTCCCCGTCCACGAGCCCACGTCGCCCGCCGCCGAGCGCGAGCAGATACTCGCGGACGCGCGCCTTGCCGACGTAGACGCCGTCGAGGCCGATCTCGATCGTGCCGTCGTCGGCGAAGAGATTCGCCGCCTCGTCCCACAAGCCGCGGTCCACGTAATAGCCGTATGCGTGCTGGAGCCGCTCGAGGGCGTTGGCGTCCTCGACGCGCTCTTTGCGCCGCTCGAGCGCCGCAACGCGCGTTTCGAGCGTCTGCAGCGCTGCGATTTCCTCTGCGCTCGGCTCACCGCTGCAGCCGCAAAGCGCAAGCACCGCCGTGCACACTGCCATCGTCGCTTTCCCCGTCATCGATCCGCTCCCGCGCGTAACGCGCTTGCGCTTCCGAAGCATAGAACGGCCGGCGCGGCGAGAGCCAGCGCATACCGGGTCATGGGCGGCCGCCTGCGCCGGCATGCTCGTCGATAAAGGCACGCGCAGCGTCGGCCATCTCGTCGAAGACGCTGTCGGTGCGGGTTCGGCTGCGCTTCAGCACGCGATAACCGTGATCGGCCGTGTCGAGCCAGTGCAGCGCGGCATTGGGCAGCGATTGCACCAGCGGTTCGAGCAACGCACGCTCCGCAAGCTCGTCGCGCGTGCCCGAAAGGAACAGCATCGGCTGACGGATCTTGGCCAAGTGCTGTGCACGCTTCGTGTCGGGCTTGCGCGGCATGTGCAGCGGGAAGGAACAGAAAATCAGTCCCGCGGCGGGCACCTCACGATCCACCACCGCGTGCGACGCCATGCGGCCGCCGAACGAATGCCCGCCGAGCCAGATCGGCAGCTGCGTTCGTTTGGCGGCCGACTCGTACGCCGCCGCGATGCTGGCCGTTGCAACGGCCGGCGAGTCCACGCGGTTGCGGCCCTCGGCCATGTACGGAAAGTCGAAGCGCAGCGTGGCGATGCCGCGGCGCTCGAACGCGTCCGCGATGGCTTGCATGCTCGCGTGGCGCATGCCGGCGCCGGCTCCGTGCGCGAGCACCAGCGCGGCGACGGCATCATCGGGACATTGCCACACGCGTGCAGTCGAGCTCAGCTCGGCTTGCGGAAAATGAAGAACGCCTGATCCGTCGTGCCGCGCGTGCCTGGCTCGAACACCATCTTCGTGCGATCGTCGGCAGGATTGGCGAGCAGGTTGCTTTCGAGCGCGAGCTCGAACCCGGCCGCGAGCACTTCCTGCTTGATCGTCTCCACGCCCATGCGATGGATCGTGCCGGCGTCGCGCCAGCCCGAGCCGTCCTCGGCTTTATGATCGATGACGAGGTAGATACCGCCCGGCTTCAACGCGTTGAAGATTTTACGGTTGAATGCCGCCGTGTCGACGCCTTGCGGCTGCAAGTCGTGGTAGTAGAGCACGTTCCACACCGAGTCGACGCCCTGCGGCAACGTCACGTCGTTGTAACTCTCCTGGTGGTAGACGGCGTTGGCGTGCTTCTCGTCGAACTCGCGCGAGGCCGGCCCTCCGAAGCGCTCGATGTACGGCAGGTCGTACATGTCCACGTGGCCGCTCGGCCCGATCGCGGCGAGCAGCATGGTGGTGAAGTATTGACCGAACGACGCGATCTCGACGATCCGGTCGCCCTCCTCGATGCCCGACAACGTCAAGATCTCGGCGGGCTTGCGGTAATAGTCGCGAGCACGCTGCTCGGCTGTTCGCTCCGGCGACTCGATTGCACGGCGTACATGAGCCGGTGCGCTCGCGGGAATGACATAGGCCGGTGCGGCGGCCGGAGCTTCTTGGGCGCGGCCCGGCATCCCGGCAAGCAGCAACACCGACGAGACGAGCAACAGCGTACGCATTCCGATTCCCCTTCAACGCAAGTTGCGCTCATTCTGCGTGCTTTCGCGACGGCCGTGAACTGGAACGTGCTCTAGGCGTCTCCCGCCGGCGCCACCGCCGCAGTACCATGCGCCGCTTCGCACTTGAGATTCGCTCGTGCCCGCGACACTCGCTCTGCGCCACGTGGCATTCGAAGACTTAGGAGCCCTCGCGCCGCTGCTCGCCGAGCGGGGCCATACCGTCTCCTACGTCGACGTGCCCACCGCCGATCTCGACGCTGTCGACGTGCTCTCGCCGGACCTGGTCGTGGTGCTCGGGGGGCCCATCGGCGTTTACGAGCACCACCGGTATCCATTCCTCGACCGCGAGCTTCAGTGGCTCGCGAGTCGCATCGCAGCCCGCCGTCCGTTGCTCGGCATCTGCTTGGGAAGCCAGCTGATCGCCGCGGCGCTCGGCGCGCGCGTGTATGCGTCGGGAAGCAAGGAGATCGGCTGGGGACCGGTTTCGCTCACGAGCGCCGGCTCCGCTTCGTGCCTCGCGCATCTGGCCGACACGCCGGTTCTGCACTGGCATGGCGACACCTTCGATCTGCCCGCCGGCGCCACACTCCTCGCGTCGACGGCGGTCTGCCGCCAGCAGGCGTTCGCGTATGGCGAGCACACGCTGGCGCTCCAGTTCCACGCCGAGGCGGCGGGCCGGGCCCTGGAGGCGTGGTTCGTGGGCCACGCCTGCGAGATCGCCGCCACGGCCGGGCTCGACGTGAACGCCCTGCGCGCCGCAACGCTGCGCCATTCGCCGCTTCTCGTTCAGCGCGGCCGCGCCTGTTTCGGCGAGTGGCTCACGGCTCGAGGGCTCTAACGACCTGGCGGCCCGCCTGGCACAGGCGCGAAAGCGGCGAGTTGAGCACCGGTCCACAATTCGAGCGGCACCGCTGTGCTACGGTGACATAAGTCGGGTATTGCAGGGAGGCCGTCGTCGTGCAGACCTCGCGGTCGAGCGCTACCGGATTCATCGAAACCGGCGCGATCGACAGTGCCACGGAGCGCGACGTCGAGCGCCTGCGCTTCGCTCCGGAAACGGAAGCGGAGTTTCAAACCTATTTCATCCAGCGCTCGCTGCCGCGCGCCCGTTGGGCCACCGCCATCTATCTCACGCTGGTGGCCGTCGTCACGGCCATCAACATGCGCGGCGCGATGACGCCGATCACCGAGACGATTCTGCAGCCGGTTTATCTACTGCGGCTCGGCGTGGCCTGCCCGGCGCTGGTGCTGATTCTGGCCGCCACCGTGATTCCCGAGCTGCACCGGTTCTATCAATGGATCGCCGCCATCGCCGTGATCGTGACGGGTACGAGCGTGATGATCATGAGCGGCCTGGCCGCCGCGGCCGGTCAGCCCGTGTTCCAGATGGGCGACGTGCTCGTCGTCGTCTACGCGACGCTGTTCTTGGGGCTGCTGTTTCGCCCGATGATGGTCGCCGCTATCGCGTTGATGGCGTCGTTCGTCATCATCGGCTGGTATCTGGGCGTACCGCGAGAAAATCTGATCTTCGCCTCGTCCGTGGTGTTTGCGACGACGCTGATGTCGGTGCTGTCGGCGGTGCGCATGGAGCGGTTGCTGCGCGCCAACTTCATCGAGAACCGCATGCTCAACGACATCGCCGAGCGCGACGGGCTCACGGGCCTCTACAACCGGCGCATGTTCGACAGCCTCACGAATCGGCTCTGGCTCCAGGCAAGGCGCAACCGGGAATCGCTGCAAGTCATTCTCGTCGACATCGATCACTTCAAGGCTTTCAACGACCTGTACGGCCATCAGGCCGGCGATGCCTGCATTCGCCGCGTGGCCAACATCATCGCGCGTGCCGCCAAGCGCCCGTTCGATTTCTGCGCGCGCTACGGCGGCGAGGAATTCGCGCTCGTGCTGTACGCGCCGTCGGGCGAGGATCCCACGGCGTTGCCGGAGCAAATTCGCCGCGACACGATGGCGATGGGCGTACCGCACGTGCACGCCGACATCAAGGTGCTCACCGTCAGCATCGGTTCCGCGACGGCGGAACCCGACTCGAAACGAAGCCTGGCCGGTCTCATTCAATCCGCCGACGAAGCGCTTTATCGCGCCAAACAGCTCGGCCGCAACCGCGTGCTGCACGTGGACGCCGCGGAATCCGACACGCCGACCGGCGCGTTCAAGGTCTTCGCCATCAAATAGTCGCGTCTAGCTCCATGCCGTATAGTCGCGCTCGCCCGCAACGCGACTAAGGGATGGAGCCATGAACCAAGTAGAAGCGAAGCTCGAGCACTGGGTATTTCGCAGCCGGTGGCTGCTAGCGCCCTTTTTCATCGGCTTACTGCTTGCGATCGTCGCGCTGTTGATCAAGTTCGTGAAGCAGCTCGGCACCTTGGCGATGAACGTCTTCACGCTCGAAGACGACGACATGATCGTTGCCATCTTGACGCTCGTGGACTCCGCGCTGATCGCGGCGCTGCTCTTGATCATCGGCTTCAGCGGCTACGAGAACTTCGTGTCGAAGATCGCGACGGGCGAGCACGAGGACCGGCCGGCGTGGATGGGGCGTGTCGGATTCTCAGATTTGAAAATCAAACTCATGGGTGCCATCGTCGCCATCTCCGCCGTGGAGCTTTTGAAGGCCTTCATCAACGTCGCGGGCACGTCTTGGCAAGATCTGGCGTGGAAGGTGGGCATACACCTCACGTTCGTCGTTTCTGGCGTGCTATTTGCAGTGACGGACTGGATCACCGAACGTAAAGGCACTCACTGACGCATGCAGGTCCAAAGACGGGGCGGCCACCAGCACTGGCGCCCGCCCGCCTTTACGCCGGCCCTGGGGGACGCCTCGCCATATGTTAACCGGCGCTCTGCAGCCACGCCCGCTGCCCGCAGCCGCTTCGCCGGCCGCCCAGCGTGGAACAGTTCACGGACACACTGCCACTTTGCGGTGTAAAGTACTTGCTTTAGAATCTAGCCCATTGGTTACCAGTACTCGATGAGCGCCTCACCCAAGCGTCCGCCACGCCTCGAGCCCACTCCCATCGACTCGGGAGCGGTGGAGCACCTGCGCTACATTCGCAGCACGATCGAAGCGGCGCACACGTTTACCACGGTGCCAGGCAAGGGTTGCATCGCCATGGGCATTACGGCGCTCCTCGCGGTCGGCATCGAGTCGCTGCCTCTTTTCGCGCCCTATTGGCTGGCCGTTTGGGTCGGCGCCGCCGCCGTCGCCTGCGGCTCGGCGCTGTGGTTCATGGAGCAGAAAGCGCGCGCGCAAGGCTTGAGCCTGCGGCGGGCCGTGGCGCAGCGATTCTTCATGACGCTGGCGCCTGCGTTCCTCTCGGGCGCCATTCTCACAGCCGCTCTCGCCGGGCGGGTTGACCGCGAGCTCATCACGGGCATGTGGCTGCTGCTCTACGGCACGGGGCTCGCAGCGTGCGGACTGTTTGCGCTTCCGGCCGTCTTCACGGCGGGTATTGCGTTCATGGGGCTCGGAACGGCCACGTTGTTGCTGCCGCCGGGCTCCGCTCACATCGTGCTCGCGCTCGGCTTCGGCGGCATTCACTTGGCGCTTGGAACCACCATCGTGAGGCACCATGGCGGCTAAGCCGGGCCTCAAGCGCCACGAGGACGCGCAAGCTCCCGACGCGCAGCGGCTGCGCGCCGTCGCGGGCTACTTCGCCCACCCCGATGCCGGCGAGACCGACCGTCTCATATACGAGCGTGTGCGCTTGGGCATCATGAGCGCGCTCAGCGTGAATCGGAGCATGACGTTCGCGGAGCTGCGAGATCTGTTGAAGACCACCGACGGCAACTTGAGCATTCACGCGCGCAAGCTCGAGGACGCGGGGTATCTCACTTGCAAGAAGCGATTTTCAGCGCGCGTGCCGAAGACCGAGTTCAGCTTGACCGCCAAGGGCAAGCGGATCTTCGCGCGGCACCTCGAGCACATGGAAGCGTTGATACACGCAGCTAAAGGTCCTTAACGAGCATGCACACTGCGATCATCATGGACGGCAACGGCCGCTGGGCCGAACGTCGCGGCCTCGCCCGCTCCGCAGGCCACCGAGCGGGCGCGAAGGCCGTGCGGCGGATCGTCGAAGCCGCCACGCGCGGCCCCGTCGACATCCTGACACTGTATGCGTTCTCCTCCGACAACTGGTCGCGGCCCGCCCAGGAAGTCGCGAGCCTCATGCGCCTGCTGAAGCGCTACTTGGTGAGCGAAACGGCGCGCTGCCTCGACAACGGCGTGCGCTTGAGCGTCATTGGCCGGCGCGATCGCTTGAGCCGCGACCTCGTGCGCACCATCGAAAACACCGAGCGGCTCACCTCCGACGGAACGCGGTTGCACTTGCGCCTCGCCGTGGACTACTCGGCACGAGCGGCCATCGCGCAAGCTGCGGCGCGCACCCGCTCGCCGGACAGCTTCGAGAAGGAGCTGGCGGCCGCCGTGCATTCCGCGATCGACGTGCCCGTCGACTTGTTGATCCGCACCGGCGGCGAGCGCCGCTTGAGCGACTTCCTGCTCTGGGAGTGCGCCTACGCGGAGCTCGTGTTCGTCGACACGTTCTGGCCGGACTTCGACGAGGCGGCGTTCGACGCCGCTCTGCGCGAGTTCGCGCGGCGCGACCGGCGGTTCGGCCGCGTGGCAAGCGCCGCGCCGTCGGCCTATTCCCGCGCCGAGTAGCGGCTCTTGCAGCGCGCGCGCCGCGCGCAAGCCGCAAGCGACTTTTCTTTGGCGCACGCGGCGCGTTATGTAGAAATCGCCATCCCGGCCGCCCGAGCCGCGGCGCTATACTGCCGTTCGAGGCCTGCCAAGGACAACAAAGATGAAGGCCACGGACGTCCGCGTCCTGCCCGCACTCGATCCCGGTGAGTCGTATGTCGACCCCGCGTTCATGCTCGTGGAGACGGAGCTCGCCGAAGACGGCAGCGTCGTAACCACCATCGAGCACGTCGCAAGCCGGCTCGTGGGCGACAAAGTGCGCTGGCAAGTGGCCACGATCGGCCAATCCGTGCCGCTATCTCACCCCGCCGCGCTCGAGTGGGCGGTATCGTTCGCCGCGAGCCGCAACATTCCTATCGTCTACCATCGCGACGACTCCGCCGCCGCAGCCTATGCCGCGGCCCCGAGCACGTGGCCCGCGGCGCCGTCCTCGAGCGCGTCGAAATAGTCGCGCGTCAAGCGCACTTGCTCGTCGGCCGTGTCGGCTCGATTGACGACGGCACGAAACGCGGCATTTTCCGGGCGGTCCTTCGCGTACCAGGCAAGATGCTTCCGTGCGATCCGCACGCCCGACGCTTCGCCATAGAACGCGTGTAACGCCTGCACGTGCGCGAGCAGCGTTTCGCGAACTTGCGCTACGGACGGCGGCGGTAAGAGCTCGCCCGTCGCGAGGTAGTGAGCGATCTCCCGAAAAATCCACGGCCGACCCTGGGCGGCACGCCCGATCATCAACGCGTCGGCACCCGTGGCCGCGAGCACCTCGCGCGCTTTGTGCGGCGACGTGACGTCGCCGTTGGCCATTACCGGAATGCTTACCGTCTGCTTGATCGCTGCGATCGTTTCGTACTCCGCAAAGCCGGTGTAGTGCATGTCGCGCGTGCGGCCGTGCACGGCCAGCGCCCGAATGCCGGCGTCCTCGGCGATGCGAGCCACGCGCAGGCCGTTACGATTCGCCGAGTCGAAGCCCGTGCGAATCTTCAGCGTCACGGGAACGTCCACGGCGCGGACGACGGCCGCCAAGATTCTGCCGACGAGCAGCTCGTCTTTGAGCAGAGCGGAGCCGGCCCAGGCGCTGCACACCTTCTTCGCCGGGCAGCCCATGTTGATGTCGACGATCTGTGCGCCGTGCAGCACGGCATGCTGCGCGGCAGCCGCCAAGGCGCCCGGATCCGCACCGGCGATCTGCACGCCGATCGGTGCGGGCTCGCCATCGTGATCGAGGCGCGCCACGCTCTTGCGCGTACGCCAGAGACGGGGATCGGAGCTCGTCATCTCCGACACGGCGTAACCGGCACCGAGCCGCTTGCACAAGAGGCGAAAAGGTTTGTCCGTGACGCCCGCCATGGGCGCCAGAATCAGCGGCGGGTTTATGCGGTGCGGACCGATCAGCATGGCGGGCATTTTGGTTGCGGCACGCGAGTCTAGCACCGTGCGGCCGCGCCTCAGCGTGAACGCGGTGCAAGAATGGCAGCCAGGCGGTCCTCGGTTCTCGCCTCGCGCTCGAGGTGCGGATACCGCAACCCGTCGCGGTACTCGATGGCGATGGTTCGGTACTGATCGCCGTTCTTCAACAGCAGGTCGAGCGGCTTCTGCTCGTCCTTTGCGGCCGTGATCGCGCGGCGCAGCGCTTCGTTGCTATACGAGACGCCGTTCACGGCAACGACCTGCGTGCCGACCGTTACCCCTTGGTTGAATGCCGGGCCGTCCCACTGCACGCCCGAGACGTTGCCGTTCTCGCCGAACGCGAGCCCCACCGAATAGCTGAAGTCCGCCGTGCGGCCGTACGCCTCGGCCTCGCGCTGGAAGTTACTGCGCTCCTCTTTGTACACGAGCCGATAGCCGCCGCGGCTGAACCCGTCGAGCGGCGGCTCCGTGCCGGCCTCGTCGATGCGCGCGCGCAGGAACGCGGCCCAGTCGTACTCCAGCACCGAGCTCAACGCCGCGACCACATCGTCGAACGTGTACGTGACGGGCACCCACGAACCGTCATCGATGCCGAAGAACGCGCGCGCGAAATCGTCGAGCGACCGCCGGCCGTTCGTTCGCTCGCGAATCAGCGTATCGGCGTCGAGCCAAACGAGCAGGCCTTCGGAGTAGTAGTCCTCGTTACGCAGCCAGCTGCGCCACGGCGCGGGCCGGCGCGCCGACAAGATCGGATCGAGAGTGGTATCGGCGACGGAGCGCCACTGGCGCCCCACGCGATGCTGATAGGTGGCCGCCGTCAACGCGAGCGCCTCGCGTGCCTGCGCCTGCGACCACAATCCGGAGCGAGCCGCGAGCACCACGCCGTAATACTGCGTGAGCCCCTCGTAAACCCACAGCAGACTGCCGCGCATCGGCGTCTCGTAGTTGGGTGTCCACAGATCCGCGGGACGGCGGAACTTGCCGTTCCACGAGTGCACCATCTCGTGCGGCAACAGGTCGCGCTCGCTGGCCGCGCGGTCCCAGTCCGTGAAGTAGATGCCGTCGACGGCGTTCTCGCTCGAGCGATGGTGCTCGAGCCCCGTGCCGCCCATCCGGTCGGTGAGCGCGAGCAGGAACTCGTAGCGGTCGTAGTGCTGCGAGTCGAACAGCCGATACGCCTGTTGCACGACATTGCGGTGCGCCTCGAGCTGCTCGTCGGTGGCTTCGAGCAGATCGGGCCGGTCGGCGAACAGATGCAGACGCACGGGCCGCGCACCGGCGTCGAGATCCACGAGCCGATAGTGCGCACCGGCGAACAGCGGCGAATCGACGAGCGTCTCCAAGCTCGTCTCGGCGAAGCGCGTGGTGTCGCCCGCGGTTTGCGCGCCGTCGAGCGCCGCACCGAAACGCCAGCCGGCCGGCAGCGTGAGCGTCGGCGCAATGCGAATCTGCGACGCGTAGTGGCCGGCCGGATACAGCACCACCATCTCCCATTGCAGGTTCAGCATCTCGCGCGTCGCCACGATGCGGCCCTGGTTCGGCTGCGTGGGCGAGACGAATTGGAACGTGAGATCGAGCGCGGCTGCGCCGGAAGGCACGTCGACGTGGAACGCATACACGTTCACGGGGTCGCGCCGCCAGGCGAGCCGCTCGCCGTTGGCGCGCATCTCGATGCCCGACAACAGGTTGATCGCCCCGCGCGGCCCGTGCTTGCCGGGAAGCCATTCGGGATAGAGCAGCGTCAGCGGACCGGCTTCTGCAACGGGCACGCGCTCCCGCACGCGAAAAATGCCGCGCGTCACGTCGCTCGCATCCACGTCGAGCGCGATGACGCCCATGTACGGCACGTCGCGCGGCTCCGGCGTGGCCGGCGGCAGCGGTACGCCGCGCGGCTGCCCCGCGGCGCCGAACGCCAAGACTGCCGTGGCTGCAATCGCAATCGAACGCCACCGCCGCATACGCCACCTCGCTGAAAATCGTGTGAGGATACCGCGGTTGGGCGTGGCTCGGCCAAACCTCGAGGCAAGATGAGCGTCAGCGGCCGCTGTCCTTCGCGGCATCGAGCAGCAACGTCTCGATCTCTTTGTTGCCGAAGTGATTGGCCCAACCGGCGGCGGGCGCATGGTAGTCGTCGTCCCGGATGGCGAGATTCGCGCCGCGTGCAACCAGGAGCTTCGCTGCCTCGAGCCGCCCGCCCCAGGCCGCAGCGAAGTGCAGCGGCGTTGCGCCTCGCGGCTCGCCGTAGCGGGCCTTCTTGTCGATGTCGGCGCCGTGATCGAGCAGCCAGCCGATGGCGTCGAGTTGGCCGTTCAGCACGGCATGAACGAGCGGCGTGCCCTGATAAGGCGCGCTGTCGAGATCCGCGCCGCGAGCATGCAGAAACGCCATGGCGTCGATGCGGCCGGAGCGCGCGGCATAGCCGAGCGCTTCGTCGAGAATCTCTTGCCGGTCCGGCCGTGGCCGCCACGGCGGAAAGCCCGAATGCGGGCGATGAAACTCGCGGTGAAAGCCGGCCTCGGGCTCGAGCGCGCCGTTCGCGTCGAAGAGCTTGGCCATGATGTCGAGGCGGCCGAGGCCGGCCGCTATACGCAGGTTCTGCGGCACGACGGCGACCTCCGCGAGCTTGTCTGCGGCTTGCACGTGCCCCCAGAACAGCGCGAAGGCGAGCGGTGTTCCGCCGTCGCCATACGCTTCCGCATCGACGGAGGCGCCTTCCGCGAGCAGGCGCTCGATCGCATCGGCCTTGCCGCGATAGGCGGCCTGCGTCAGCGGCGTGGAGCCTTTGTCGTTGGCGGCGTCGGGGTCCGCGCCCGCGGCGAGCAGCACGCTCACGAGGCGCAAGTCGTCGTGGTTCACGGCGAAGTGCAACAGCTGGTTGCCGTTGGTGCCGCTCGCCTGTGCAAGCGACGGGTGTTGCTGCAGCAGCGCCTCGAGCCTGGCGGCGTCCTCGGCTTCGATCGCCTCGAACGCAAGGCGGAACGGCTCCTTCGACGAGTCGGCCTTCAGCGCTTCGACGGCGGCGGCCAGCGCTTCCCAGGAATCGAAGCCGTGCTCGCGCGCCTGAATGAGCTCCGCCTCCTCCTGCGTGATGCTCGCGGCCTCGATCTCCGCGTCCGTCGCATTGGCGTAGCGCGGATGGAACTCGCGCACGAGGCGCAACGCGTTGCGTTCTCCGGTTTGCAGCACGCTGCGCAGACCGCCGGCGCGACCACGATAGTAGTCGAGGTTCGTATCGAACAGCCGGTACGGCCGGCGACGGGCGCCGGCGATCTCGTCGATGTGCCGTTTCAGCTTCAGCCAGCTCGAGAAGCCGTACTCGCGCGCAATCACCCATTGCGCATCGTGCAGCCTGACTGCGCGCAGCTCGGCTTCGGTGCCGTTCGCGAGACGCGGGTGGCCGTAGCGCACACGCGCCATCGCGTCTTGATCGCCCGCACGAACAGACTTGAGCAGCTCTTTCGCGCGCTTGCGCTGCTGCGCGAGATCCGGCGACGCGGGCAGCGCCATTGCGTAGGGATTGGACACGGCGTTCCTCCTTTCGTAGTGCCTGGTGTCCGCATCACAGGCTGAAAGAAGGATCGATAAATCGATCGATCAGGTTCACAAGTGGGCGCAGCCCTTCCCGCGGACCGGGAGCGCCTCGTGAGCGCTGCCGATAGATTACCGGCACGCCCTGGCGCCGACAACACCGCGGCGCAAA
>CAMPKU010000119.1 GCA_946887385.1 uncultured Gammaproteobacteria bacterium | reverse complement strand
CGCAGCAGATCACGATCGGGCAGATGTACGTGCAGTTTCAGATCCCGGCGCGGCGCGCGCAGCCCGGCTGGCCCGTGATCATGGTGCACGGCTCCACTCACACGGGGGCCGCGCTCGAGTCGACGCCCGACGGGCGCGAAGGCTGGTATCCGTATTTCGTGCGCAAGGGCGTGGCCACCTACGTGGTGGACCAGTCGGGCCGCGGCCGGTCGGGCTTCGATCAATCCGTGTTGCACGAAGCCGAGGCGCGGCTTCTCGCCGGCAATCGCGACGCCGCGATCGCACTGCTGCCGAATTTCCAGCGCATCAGCGACAACGGCGCGTGGCAGGCCTGGTTCGGCCACCTGTTGCCCGCCGGCGCAACGATCGCCACGGGCCGCCTGATCCCGCACGGCTCGCCCGACGACCCGCAGGGCGCGGGCACGGTCGACGAACCGCACGTGGCGCCGCTGTTCCCGCTCGATGCTGTCGCCGAGTATTACCGGCAACTCGTGCCGAATGCCGAGGTGACGCTGCCGGGCTCGATGTGCGAGACGTGCATGCCGCAAGCGCTCTCCCCGGCCAACACCTGGACGCCGGAGAATCTGGCCACCCTCGTCGAACGCCTGGGCGGCGCGATCGTCGCCACGCACTCGCAATCCGGCATCATGGGGCATCACATGGTGCGCATCCTCAAGGAACGCGGACACTTGAATCTCGCGAAGGGCCTCATCACCATCGAAGGCGGCTGTTCTTTGCCGCAAAGCGGCTTGGCAGCGGCCGACTTCGACGCGATTCCCTATCTCGCGATCAAGGGCGACTACACGGGCTCGAGCCCGCAATGCCAGGAGTCCGTGGATGCGATCGCCGCGCGCCGTGCGCAAGGCCAAGGCGCCGCGCACGCCGAGTACATGAAGCTCGACGAGCTCGGCATGCTCGGCGTTACTCACATGATGATGCTTGACGCCAACAACCTCGAGATCGCAGACCTCATGCTCGAATGGGTCGGCGAGCATGTGCCACGTGCGCCGCGCCGGTAAACGGAGGAGCGACGTGCCGAATCATCCGCCGATCAAGCTGCGCTATTTTGCCGCGCGCGCCCGCGCGCAGTTCCTTCGGCACTACTTCTACGCGCGCCGAGTGCCATTTACCGACGAGCGCATTCCGCTCGCGGCGGACTTCGCTCCGTGGCACGCCATCAAGGAAGACCGCTCGCTCGTAGGGCCGTTCCACAAGGTTCCCGTGCTGCACTGGGGCGACCGGCTGCTGGCCGAAACGCTGATGATCGCCGCCTTCGTGCACGAGGTCAGCGGCGACGCCGGCGCATTGTCCGACGACGAAAATCTCCGCCACGGCATGTTGACGTCGAGCCTGTGCCAGGACGTCATGACTCCGATCAGCCTGCTGCTGTGGGCCGACCTCAATTTCCCGGGTGCGGACATGGCGGCCGTCGCCAAACGCACACTCGAGCGGCTGGTGCGGCACTGCCAAGCGCTCGATCGCTCCCTCGTCGAGTGGCGCTGGATCGACCGCGCGCGCAACCGGCGCGTCATGCTCGTCGACTGCCTGCTCTGGGAGGAGCTGGACGTGGTGCGAACCGTGTTCGGCCCGCACTGGTCGCTCTCGTCGACGCCCTTGCTCGCGCAGTTCTACGAGGAGTTCCCGGCCCGCGGCGCGTGCGAGGCCGCACTCGCGGAGCATTCGGCCCCCATCACCGCGCGGCCGGAAGAAGCCGCGAGCATTGCCAAGATCCAGCAGTTGCTCGGTTGAGCCGCGTTAGTCAACGCCGAACCAGGCGCACGACGTCGGTGGCCGCGAGAATCGCGCTCATAGCCCGTACAAGCACGCAAGCCATCGTCGACAGCCGCCTAACGGCGCGTCAGAACGCCCACGACACGCGGCCGAACACGCTGCGCTCGACGTAGGTGTTGCCGAACTCGAGGTGACGGTCGTCGTTGAGGTTTTGCACGGTCAACGACACGCGCCACGGGAGGCCGGGCCGCTGCCATTCGACGCTGGCATCCACGGCGTTGTAGCTTGGCACGCTCTGCGCCGGCAGCTCATCGACGTGGCGGATACCGGTATACACACTGAACCCGCCGCGCAGCTCCACGTATGAGCGAATGCCGACTTGCGACTGCGGGCTGTTGCCCGCGACGTTCAACGCACCGGCGTCATTGCTGCCGGGTCTGAGCGCAAGGTCCATCTGAAGGTGGGCGTAGTACATGCGCAGCCGCCAGCGCGTTAGCGGCTGCCAGCTCACGGCCAGCGTGCCGCCGTAAGTCTCGCCTTCCATGCCGTTCGCCAGCATCGCCGGCAGCACGAAATACGCGGGCGGCCCGGCAACGGGCGTGAACGGACCGGCCTCTTGCGTTTGCAGCCGTTCGTAATAGTTGTCGAACAGCGCGAGATCCAGCGACAGCCGTTCGCTGATTTGCGTTCGGTAGCCTACTTCGTAGGCGGTCACTTCCTCGCTTTGAAAGTCGTCGGAACCGCTCACACTCACGTAGAACGGCAAGCCCTGTATCGGACCGATGGGAGCGAACAGCTGCAGGTCGGTGTTGAGCCGCGCCGGGACGCGAACGGCGCGCGACACGGCCGCCCAAACGGAGTGTCTGTCGCTCGGGAACCACGAGATCCTCGCGCTCGGCTGCTCTTCCGATCCGGTGTAGTCGTTGTGCTCCACCTTGGCGCCGAGCGTGAGATACAACTGCTCGTCGCGCAGCTCGATACGATCCTGCAAGAACGCGCTGATCGTCTGATCCGAGCGGCTCGCGGGCATGAACGTGGCGAACAACGTGTTCCCGATGTCATCGCGCGTGGAGCGCAGGTCCCCGCCCCAGTGCAAGTCGTGGCGACCGAAGTCGCCCACGTCGTGTTGCCACGCGACGTTCCAGGTGTCGCGTGCTTCGTCGAAGCTGCGCGGAATCTGCCGGTCCGTGTAGTCGTAGTACAGCTGCACGGCGAAATCCGATTCGTCCGTGAAGCGGCGGCGCCAGCTCACGAGCACGTTGCGTCCCGCGAGCGCTATGCGCCCGGGCTCGCTTGGGCCGGGCAGCGTGCCCACCGTGAAGTCGCCGCGAATCAGCGCGTGCTCCTCGCCCTCGTACACGTCGGCGCGCAAGTTCACGTTGTCGCGCTCAGTGGGCCGCCACTGGAGTGCGAAGCCGGCCCTGCTCACTTCCCAATCGTCTGCGGCCGTGCCCCCGCCTGCGAGCTCGGCGGCGTCGCGCTCGACATGCTTCACGTAGACGCGCGCGGCCATGGTGTCGTTGATCGCCCAGCCATGACGGAAGGCAGCGAACGCCTCCTCCTCGTTGCCTGCACCTACTTGCACCAACGTGCCCGGTGTGTCGCTCGCAGCGTGCGTGATGATGTTGATCACGCCGTTGACGGCATTGCCGCCCCACAACGTGCCGCCCGGGCCCGATACCACCTCGATGCGTTCGATATCGGCGAGCAGTGTGTCTTGAACGTCCCAGAAGACGCCGGCGAACAGCGGCGAGTAGACACTGCGGCCGTCGATGAGCACGAGCAGCTTGTTCGACAGATCGCTGTTCAAGCCGCGGATCGAAATCGTCCATTCGCTGGAGCCGCTGCGCGCCACCTCCACCCCAGGGGCGAGCCGCAACGCGTCCGGGATCGTTGTGACGCCGCTGCGGCGGATCTCTTCAGCTGTGATCACGTAAACGGACGCGGCCGCTTGGTTTTGCGCTTCGGCGCGCCGCGAGGCCGTGGTGACGCGCACGTTGCCGAGCTCTTCGATGGTGAGATCGAACGGGCTTGGGAGCTGCGCGGTGACGGCTCCCTGCGCACCAAAGGCAGCCAGCGCCGCGAGCGCGCGCAGCACGGCCGCTTGCGCGCCCTTGGGCGCGACACCGCGTTGTAGTGAATCCCCCATCACGTGTAGCGGCGAAGTATAGGGTCCCGCCCGCGTCGCAGTACAGCGACGCTCGGCGCGCGTTGCTTCGATCGCGATACAATCTGCGCGTCGCCCAAGGACACAGAGCCGAATGTCGAGGATTCGAGCCGCGCGCGCGTGGCGTGCCCGAGCTGCAGGCCCAGCGCTGCGATGCTGAGCGCGGTTCGCCGTTCGCTACGCACGAAAGTCGTGATCGTCGTGCTGCTCACGACCTTCGCGGCGCTAGCCGTATCGGCTTCTGCGCTGCTCGTGTACGAGATCCGCAACTACGCCGCCTTCCTCGTCGAGGATGCCGCCACGCAAGCCGATCTGCTCGCCGACATCACGGCTCCCGCGCTCCAGTTCGACGATCCGACCATCGCGCAGGCCAACCTTCAGCTCTTGAGCCGGCGGCAGGAGATCAACGCCGCCGCCATCTATTCCGCGGACGGCGAAGTGTTCGCGCGCTACTCGCGTGAGCCCGACGCCACGTTTCCTCCGCTCGGCCCGCCGGGCACGGAGATTCAAGGCCGAACCCTCACCGTTTTTCATCCCGTGGTGCAGAACGACGAGGTGCTCGGCACCGTGTACTTGCGATCGAGCTACGTGATCGGCGATCGCGTGCGCGATTACGTTTTCATTCTCGGCGGCGTGATGCTGGCGAGCTTGCTGGTGGCGGTGCTGATCTCGCTATGGCTCGCGGGCGGCGTTACGGGCCCGCTGCAGGCCGTGACCGACGTGGCCCGGCGCGTCATGGAGAAGCGCGACTTCACGCTGCGCGCGCGGCGCACCACCGACGACGAGATCGGCGTGCTCGTCGACGCGTTCAACGCAATGCTTTCCGAGGTCGGCCAGCGTGCGCAGAAGCTCGAGGACTCGAATCTCGCGCTCAAGCAGGAAACCGAGGAGCGCCGGCAAGCCGAGGTGGCGCTGCGGCTGGCCGATCAACGCAAGGACGAGTTCCTCGCCACACTCGCGCACGAGCTGCGCAACCCGCTTGCCCCGATGGTGAACTCGATGGAGTTGCTCGACTTGCCTGCCGCCGATCAGATCACAATCAAGCGCGCTCAGGGAATCATCCGGCGTCAGCTCAAACAGATGGTGCGCCTCGTCGACGACTTGCTCGACGTGTCGCGCATCACGAGCGGCAAGCTCGTGATCCGCAAGCAAACGGTGGAGCTCGAAACCGTCATCCAAAACGCCGTTGATACGGCCAAGCCGGTGCTGGACGACCGCAAGCAGACCCTCGAAGTGGACCTGCCCCTCCAGCCGATCTATCTGCATGCCGACGCCGTGCGGCTGTCGCAGGTGTTCTCCAATCTGTTGAACAACGCCGCGAAATACAGCGAGCCCGGCAAGCACATCGCGCTGCGCGCCGTCGCGCACGGAGATCAAGTGAGCGTGCGGATCGAGGACCAGGGCATGGGCATCGCGCCGAAAGCGTTGGCAGCGATCTTTGAAATGTTCACGCAAGGCGACGCCACGGCACCCACGCAGAGCGGGCTCGGTGTGGGACTCGCGCTGGCACGGAGCCTGGTGGAGCTGCACGAAGGCACGATCTCGGCCGAGAGCCGCGGCCCCAAGCTCGGCAGCACCTTCATCGTAACGCTCCCCATGGAAACGGTCGTGGCGCTGGAATCCACGGCGTCGCAGCCACTCTCCGCTGCGATCGACTCGCGCCGGATTCTGCTGGTGGACGACAACGTGGACTTCGCCACGAGCCTGTCATTCCTGCTGCGCGGCATGGGCCACGAGGTGCGCATCGCTCACGACGCGAGCCAAGCGCTCGCCGTGGCACGCGAGCTGAAGCCGGAAATGAGCTTTCTCGACCTCGGCCTGCCGGACATCAGCGGCTACGAGCTGGCCGGGGCCCTGCGCGCGCAACCGGAGAGCGCCGCGACCGTGCTCGTCGCCGTGAGCGGTTGGGGGCAGCCGCGCGACCGGGAGCGCTCGCAGGAGGCGGGATTTGCATTGCACCTCGTCAAGCCGGTCGAGATCAAAAGCATCGAGTCGGCCATCGCAACGCTAGTGAAGAGCGGTTGAGGTATGGTTAACTCCGGGAATCTTCCATGGAGCCATGCGATGGCGCTGCTCGGCGGCTATCGAGCATTGGCGCGCCTTGCGGCCGCGGCGCTGAGCGCAGCGGCGATGATGGGCACTGCTCTTGCGCAACAAGACCTGTACGACGCGAACCAGGTCAAGGCGGCGTTCCTGTATCACTTTGGAACGTACGTGCAGTGGCCTGCCGGCGCGCCTGCCGACGACGCGATCACGATCGCCGTGCTCGGCGACGACGAGGTGGCGGCGCAGCTGGCGCAATTTCTCCCGGGCCGACGCATCCAGGAGCGCCCCGTCGAGGTACGCACTTTGGCGCGCATCGACGAGCTCGGCGATGCCGAGGTGCTCTTCATCGGCCGAGAGCAAAATCCACGCTTGACGCAGGTGATCGCCGCCGTCGCGGGACGCCCCACGCTCGTCGTTACGGACGACGACAACGGCCTCGATCGCGGCGCCATGGTGAACTTCCAGCTGGTGGATTCGCGCGTGCGCTTCGAGATCTCCGTGCCACGCGCAGAGGAAGCCGGGCTAACGTTGAGCTCGCGGCTGCTCTCGGCCGCCCTGCGCGTCGAGACGTCGGAATGCTGCCGGCTCGTTGAGCCGCTCGACGGCTTCGCGCTGCACCCGGTGGTGGTTGCGGCGCCCGATCCCGGCTAGCGCGCCTCACGCAGCAGCCCAAGCCACGCGAGGCCGGCCAACGCCACCAGCAATGCCGGCATCATCGCGTACTGCACGGCGTTCCAACCGACCGCGTCGAGCAATGCTCCGGACCCGAATGAGCCCACGGCCACAAAGCCGAGCACGAGGAAATCGTTGAGCCCCTGCACTTTCGCCTGCTCGGCGGCCGTGTGCGTGGTACCGAGCAAGCTCGTGGCGCCGATGAACGAGAAGTTCCAGCCGATCCCGAGCGCGATCAGCGCCACATAAAAGTGATGCAGCTCGACGCCCGCGAGCGCGATCGCGCCGCACACGCCGAGCAGTAGCAACCCGGCGGCGATGACGGGCAAGCGGCCGAAGCGCACGATCACCGAGCCCGTGAAAAAGCTCGGTGCGAACATGGCGACGATGTGCCAGCGCACCACGTCGGCGGCATGATCGGGCGTGAAACCGTGGCCTACCATCGCGAGCGGCGTCGACGTCATCACCAGGCTCATCGCGGCGAAGCCCACCATCGCCGACAGCACGGCCACCACGAATGCCGGCTGGCGCGCAATGGCAGCGAGCGGCCGCCCCGTATCCGCGGCTTTTGCCGCGCGCGGCCGCGTGGGGATGTCGAGAAACGTGAGGCCGGCGGCGCCGATCACGTTGAGCGCGATCATCACGAGATACGCGCCCGCGTACTGAACAGCCCCTGCCCCCGACGTAGCGCGCACGATTTCAGGGCCGAGCAGCGCGCTCAACAGCCCGCCGGCCAAAACCCACGAGATCGCCTTCGGCTGGAAGGCCGCGGAGGCCGTGTCGGCTGCCGCAAAGCGGAAGTAGCCCTGCGCCGCCTGATACACACCGAGCAACGCGGAGCCCGCGAGAAACAGCCCAAAGCTGTCGATGAATAGCGCTTGCGCGCAGAGCGCCGAGGCCGCCGCGCCGGCGAACGCCGCCACCCAAAACCCGGCGCGGCGGCCGTAGCGGCCCATGAACAACGACATGGCGGGCGTCGTCAGCAGCGACCCCACGACCACGATCGAGATCGGCAGCGTGGCTAGCGAGGGATCGTCGGCCAACGCGGCGCCCGCGAGGCCCGCGACGATGATATTGATCGCAAGCTGCGAACCCATCACGGCGTGCGCGAACACGAGCACTGCGACATTGCGCTTGGCCCGATTGTCGACGCTCGCGACGCCGGTATCGACGGTTGGGGTGCTCATGGCAATTGGCCACTCGAGGCGAGTGCCAGGTTAACATACGGCCAAAAGGTCACCGGGGAAGAGCCGTGCAAAAAGTCGCCTATCCCAAAGAGCAGATGCACCGCATCGCCTACACAAAGCTCACCGAGGCGCAGGTCGGCGCGAACCTCGCAGGCGCGGCCCCAAAAAGCGCGTCGCCGCTAGCGGACGTCTTCGCAGGCAAGTCACTGACGATCGCCACGGACAGTGGCCCCACCCTCCGCTACCGCTTCGCGAGCGCGAACCGTTTGTCGGTGGCCGAGAACGACGGGCGCGCCGTCGACGCCGACTACGCCGCATTGACGCTCGACCACGTGGCGCTTTTCACGCACCTCGTGCCCGGAACCCAGCGCGGGTATCACGTCGCAGTCGATCAGAGCTCCGGCCTCGCCACAGTGTTCGAGGTGTGGTTCAGCGGTTTCACCGACAACCGCGAGGTTCAGCGCGAGATTTACTTCGGCTACGTTGCGGAGCCCGGCAAGCAAGCCCCGACGGCGCGTCACACGCTCACTAACAGGATGGAAGGCAAGGGCTTCTATTGGCGCCAGGATACGGGCGTCGAGACGCTGGAGTTATATCCGTCCACGTTTTACTCCAACTTCGTCGAGCTCTCGCGCTTGGGCGGCGAGCTCGGTTTCTGCGCGCCGTCGGACTACGTGAAAATCAACGACGAGCTCTATCTCTACTCGCGCGTCGAGTGCGAGTTTTCGGGCGTGCAAACGCTGTACGTGCTCGACGTGAACCGCGCCGAGCAGATCGGCGTGCGCCTCGGCTTCGACGCAAGCGACGCGCTCGACTACTACGTGTTCACCGGCCGCGGCGAGTGGGTCGGTCAGCTCGCGCAGTTCGAGCCCTTCGGCGACACCGCCGCCACGCCGATGCCGGCGCCGGCCAACGGCGCACCGCCCGCGAAAGGCGCGCGGCGCGTTTATCGGCCGATGCGCAACGACTGGACGATGACGAAGGCCGAAGTCGCCGCCCTCACCGAGAAGAACGTGTTCGGCGCGCCGAGCCCGATGGCCGGCAACAAAAGCCCCGTTAGCGACTTCCTCGTCGGCAAAGAGCTCACGCTGCGCTTCGACAACGGCGTGGCCGCGGACTACCGCTTTGATGCCATCGACCGCTTGCGCTGGCGCCATGCCGGCGAGAGCACCTGGCACGAGGAACGTTACGAGTCGTGGGAGAGCGCGCCGGGCGTCGTGATGTTCGGCCACTTGCTCACGGGCGCGCCGAACTACGATTGTTACAAGATCGTGGCGGACTTCGACCACGGTCTCGCCACCTGCATCCACGGCACGATCGGCTCGCAATACATCGCCAACGAAGCGCAGGCGGAAACATGGTTCGGCGTCATCGAGATGGAAGGCATCACGCCACCGCAGTACCGCCGCCATCACTACAGCGACGAGCTCGTCGGGCGCGCAGTCACGTGGAACTACTCGCCCGGGCTCACGTCGATGCACCTGTACACCACGCCGCACTCGTTGTCGTGGATCATCTTCGGCGAAAGCGGCGCCGGCGGTATGGAGTGGAGCGGCCCCGCGTCGTACGTGAAAATTCGCGACGAGCTGTATCTCGCCTACTGGCTCGAGGAAGCCTGCAACGGCACGCTCGGCACGATCCTGGTGAACCTGCGCACGATGCACGACTGCGGCATCGGTTATCACTGCGGCCGCGATGGGCTGCGCCTCTCCGCGATGGGCGCGCACGCGCGGCACGCGGGGCGGTTCGACATCGCGAAGTACTACCGGCTGAAGGCCTGAGGTAGCGACATGAACGGCAAACCGACTCGACGTTCGTTCTTCGGCCACGCCGGCGCGGCGCTCGCGGCACCGCTCGCCGCCGCGGCGGCCACTGCGCCAGGCGGCAGCGACGATCTCGCAGCACGGCTCGCGCAGCTTGAAGACCTCGATGCAATCCGCGCGCTGCTGCCGGGGCTGCTCGCCAATCCGGCGCGTCTCGATGCGTGCGTTCGGCGCCTGGCGCCAGACGGCGCGGACGCGACCGCGGTCGCCATCGCCATCCCCGGCGACGGCACGGCCACGGCGCACGTGCGCTGCACAGCCGAGACCGCAACACCCATCGAGGGCTCGGGCACGCTCGTCGAGATGGCGCGCCTGCAAGGCGACGGCTTCGTCGTGCGCAGCGAGCGCCGCGTGCTGGTGGGCGCATTCGTCAAGCGCGCCGAAGGCTGGACGCTGACGAACGCAAAGCTCGAGGTAACGGCATGAACAAGACGTCATCCTTCGTGGCCGTCTGCGCGGCTTCGCTATTCGGCGGCCATGCTGCCGCGCAAAGCGCCGCGGCGCCGGCGCCGGCGCTAACGGCGCAAGACTTGCTCGACATCCGGCAGCTCATCGACGGCTACTCGCACGTCCTCGACAACTGCACCAACAACGGCAACGACTACGCCGACCTGTTCACGTCGGATGCCACGTTCGGCGTATCGTCCGAATGGGGCTCGGCGAAGATCTGGTTTCGCGGCCGCGAGCAGCTGCGCCGCGCCGGCGGCGGCACGGACACGGCTTGCCGGCCGCGCGACTCGCAAGGCTATGCGTATCACTTGACGATCAATCCCGTCATCAAGTCCACGCCAACGGGCGCGCACGCGATCTCCACGCTGCTCACGATCACGAACGATACCGACCGCCGGGGCGACATCGTGCACTGGGAAGGCGGCTACGAAGATACGTTCGAGAAGACGCCGGCCGGCTGGAAGTTCAAGTCACGGGTACACGTGTGGCCCGAGATCGAGTGGACGGACCGCGTCGAGGACATGCCGCCGCGCAAGCTCGAGGACGAGTGAGCGGCTAGTCGCTGCTATCCCGTACGACGCCGGCGGGCAGTACCACCGTCGGGCCCGATAGACGGTCGAACGTGTGATAGCGCACGTCGAAGAACTGCACGACCGTGCTGCCGTCCGGCGCCACCTCGACGTCGATCGCCGGATACCGCGACCACACGAGAAAACGCCGCGCGGCCCTCGTCTTCGCGGCCGCATCGAACACCGGGCCTTCCGGCCGCGGGATTCGTCGGCCGTCGAACGAGACACGCGGGCTTTTCAACCAGTGGAAGCGGCCGGTGTGATAGTCATCGCGCGTTACGACGACGAGGTCGCCGCTGAACGGATTCGCGGGCGGCGGCGCGACCATGACATCCACGGCCTCGAGCCCCTGCGCGGCCGCTACTGATTTGAGCTCCGAGCGCGCCACCGCGCTCGCGCCCACCATCGCCATTACATAAACCGTCGCCACGGCGATGCCGGCTCGCGCCGCGCGCTCGCGCGCCGCGGGCGACGCAGCGCCGAACCGCCAGCGAATCGCGAAGAGCGCCGCAACGCCTAAGACCCACAGCACGGCTGCCGTCAGCGGCACGATGCGCAAGTTCAGGAAGATCACAACGGTGGCCAGCGCAAAGAACACCATCCAACGCACACGCGCGAGACGACTTTGCGAGAAACTGAGGAACGCCGCGCCGCCCATCATGAGCCAAAACCATGGATCGATGACGAACAGCGCGTCGCCGTAGAACCATCGGCCGTCGAACGGCATGAGCCAGCGCAAGCCGTAATTATTGAGCCAGTCGAGCGTGGGATGCGTGAGAACGGCGAGCGCCGTGAGCGCGAGCAATGGCCCGGCACGCGCCGGCGCGGCATCGGGTTTGCGGCGCAAACGCACGTAGCGGTCCCACACGAGCAGCACGCCCGTGAGCACGAACGGCCACAGCGCCAGCGCCAGCACGCCGTGCGTCCAACCGCGGCGCAGCGCGGTAGCCTGATACTCGCCCATGAAGCCCGTGACGATGTCGACATCCGGGGCGTTCACGCCCATGAACAGCGCCGTTGCCGCAAGCGGTGTGGCGCGGCGCAAGCCCGCGGCTGCGAGCGCCATACCCGTGAACGTGTGTGCGATGGGATCCAATGCGGACCGGGCGCTACGGCTTGCGCAACGCGCGTGTTTCCGACTCGCATTGCTCACGTTCCATGTCGAGACCGCGAGCGCTCATTACTTGACCCCCATGTGCACCGCTAACCGGCGCGCAACAACGAAGCAGGCGAACCCCTTTCCAACTGATACAACGTCAGGGCGGTCCGCTGCAAGAGCGACGACGCCTCGATCTCGACTCGCGGCACTGGCATGCGCCCGTGTCAGCAACCATTGACGATGGCGGCATCACAAAACTATCTTGGCCACGACCTGAATGTCAGCCGCCTACGCAGTTTGCTGCGGCCCGCTGATGCGCGACGTGGCATCAAGAGTGCTTTGGATGCGTCACAAGGGCCGGATCACTGAGTGGCGGGATGACCGAGGCTTCGGCTTCATTACGCCGTCGACGGGCGGTGATCGGGTATTCGTTCATATCAAATCATTCAGGCACCGGCATCGACGACCCATTGGCGATGAACTGGTCACATATGAATTGAAGCGAGATCCGAAAGGCCGGCTGCAAGGCGCTAACGTCACATTTTCCGGCGACCATGCAGTTCGCGCGTCTCCACCTGGGCCCGGTGCTAAATCGCTACTTTTCGCAGTTGCTTTTCTCGTTGTCGTGTCCGGCACGGTCATCGCGGGCAAGCTGCCAGATTTCGTTCTATGGCTATATTTCGTGGGCAGCGGGGTGACCTTCTTGATATACGCTTGGGACAAGTCCTCAGCCAGGAACAATCGTTGGCGGACTCCGGAAAACACCTTGCACGTGTTCGGGCTCCTCGGCGGCTGGCCTGGGGCGCTTGTTGCACAGAAGATGCTGCGGCATAAATCAAACAAGCAATCGTTCCAGATACCATTCTGGGGAACGGTAGCGTTGAATTGCGGTGGCCTCGTCTGGCTGTTTTTGAATCCAGTCTGGTAAGCCCTGCAAGGACGAGTGGACACTCTTAGCTGTGCGCTCCAATGGACATTGAGCGGGAAGTAGCGGTCGTGCTGATCGTCGTGGTTAGCCTCGGCTCGATTGTGTGGCTGTGTTATCGGCTCTTGCGATGGGCGCGCTCAGGGACCGGCGGCGCGCACATGTTGGGTGCGGTGCTAACCGAAGTTAC
>CAMPKU010000118.1 GCA_946887385.1 uncultured Gammaproteobacteria bacterium | reverse complement strand
CGCCCTCGGCGTTGCGAACCCGTGCGCCGACGAGCTTGCTCGCGCGCAGATCTTCGTCCTTCAAATACTCCTCGTAGCTCACCGAGCGGGAGTAGGCTTCCGCGCGGTCGGCGGCGCGGTCGGCGGCGCGGTCGGGGCCTTGTGCGCTTGCGGGGCTGAGGGCCAACGTCAACGCGGCCGCGAGGGCAGCATACGTGTAGTGGGTTTTCATACTGACTCCTTACATTCACTTCGATAGCGAAGTGGAGCAAGAGTCATGCCAAACGGTTCTAACGCATTGAATTGACGAATAAAACTCGCGCCGGATTGTCAGCTTCGCGTCGCGCGCCATACGGAGAGAAGACGCCCCGCAAAACGCGTTGCGTTCAGTGCATGTGCCGCCTTGCGCGCTTCGGCCGTCGTGTCCATCTCGACGAACCCGTGGCAGCGCTGCAGGCCCGTGACGGGGTCGCGCGGCAGCTTGACCGAGCGCACCGTGCCGAATTCGGCGAACACTCCCGCGAGTACTTCTTCCGTGACTGACGGCGGCAGGTTGCTCACGTAGAGCGAAGCGCTCAGGTTCGGTTTCCTATGGTGGACGGGCGCCGACGATGTCCGGCTAAGCTCAGTGTACAAGGAATGCGGAGCGCCGGTCTGCTTCATGCTTGCGCTCACTCAGCATGCAGCCGCTTGAACGAGACGAGTCGGCGTCGCTCTGCAGCGCGGAGAATGCGCGCCCAAGTACCTTCTATTGGCAGTGCAGCGCTACACTGTGTTTGCGTGGATACAGGGCCATGGACGTGCCCCAAGCAGGACCAAGGAGGTCCACATGGACAGATACAAAGTCGGCTTCCTCATCGGCAGCCTCGCTCGCGGCTCCATCAATCGATTGCTCTCGGTGGCGCTGGCGCGATTGGCGCCGCCGGAGCTCGTGCTCACGGAAATTGCGATTCGCGATCTGCCGCTCTACAGCTACGACTACGACGCCGCGTTTCCGTCGAGTGCGCAAACCTTCAAGCAAGCCATTGCGAATGTCGACGCCGTGCTGTTCGTGACACCCGAATACAATCGGTCGATACCGGGCGCATTGAAGAATGCGATCGACTGGGCGAGCCGGCCTTATGGTCAGAACGCATTCGCGCGCAAGCCGTCTGCGGTGATCGGAACCTCACCGGGGGCGATCGGCACGGCGATTGCACAACAGCATTTGCGCAGCGTGCTCGGCTTCTGCAACTCGCCTCAGATGAATGCGCCGGAAGCTTACATCCAGTTCAAGCCCGGTCTCATCACGGCCGACGGCACGGTCGCTGACGAGTCCACAGCGAAATTTTTGCGTGGCTTCATGGAGGAGCTCCATACCTTCATCGTGCGTGTGTACACCGTGCTGCCGCGCAACGCCGCCGATGCCAAGTCGTCTTGAATTCGCGCTCGAACGCGTCCACATAACGGTTTCCCGCAAGTTGACAAGCGAGAGTCGATTGCCGACCATGCGACCAATGCGACTGAACCGCCAAATTTCGCGCCAATCGCTCCGCGCAGGTAAGCTGCTCGCAGGCTCCTAGAGCCCGGCGCGCACGCCCCATCGCGGCGGCGTGCGGCTCGGGCTAGACACCACAGACCCCCAAAGTAGTCGATCGACACCCGTTGTCGATCGAGCCATGTCGTTTGCATGAGGAGAGCTGCAATGGACAACATGATTTCGATGACGACTCACGCCAGGCCCCCGTTGATCATCAATGCCGGCCTGTACGCTCGGCTGCTTGCGCTCGCCGAACAGGCTCGTAAGCACGCGCCGAAGCTCGCCGATCATTTGCTCGAGGAAATCGAGCGTGCCGAGCTGTGCCCGCCGGAATCGATGCCCGACGACGTCGTCACCATCGGTTCCACCGTCACCTATCGCGAGGGCGCACGCACGCAGACGGTGCAGATCGTGATGCCCGGCGATGCCGACGTCGCTCACGGCCGCGTTTCGGTGATTGCCCCGGTCGGCACCGCGCTGCTGGGCCTGTCCGTTGGCCAGGAAATCGTTTGGGAGATGCCCGGCGGCCGGGCGAGGCGGCTGGAGGTGCTCGATGTCCGCCGCACAGAGTAGGGACGAGCGCCTCGCCGTGCTCGCGCACGAATTGCGCACGCCATTGGCAACGTTAGCGAACGCAGCCGAATGGCTCGAGCGTACGGCGGTGCGCGAGCCGTCGATCCGAAGCATCAGCGAGATCGTCGCCCGTCAGACTGTAGTCCTGCAGACCCTCGTGGAGCAGTTGCTCGACGAACGCCGGCTCGACACGGACAACGTGCAGCTTCGGATGTGCGAGGTGGATCTTCGAACGGTGGTGAGCCATGCCGTCGAGGATCATTTACCCGAGATGGAGCGTGCCGGCTTGCGCTGCGAGCTCGCGATGGACTCCCAACCGATCGTGGTTCGGGGCGACGCGGTGAAGCTCGGCCAAGTGCTGGCAAACCTGCTGTCGAACGCCATCAAGTTCACGCCGTCGGCGGGTCTCGTGCAGGTGGCGGTCCGGCGCAGTGGTGCTGTGGCTTCGATCTGCGTACGCGATACGGGTGTCGGAATGGCACCGGAGCTGTTGCCTGTGATCTTCGATCGCTATCGGCAAGCGGATCGCGGCAGCTTCGGCGGGCTGGGTCTCGGGTTGCCGATTGCCAAAGGGCTCGTCGAGCTGCACGGCGGCGAGATGAGCGCTTCGAGCGACGGGCCGGGCACCGGCTGCACGATGGAGATTCGCTTGCCGCCGGCGCACAGCGCGACAGCCGAATCGCACGATCGAGCGTCTGAGCCTTAGAAGCGCGAAATAGCCTTCTCGACCCAGGTTGCAACGGGCCTGGCGCACTCACAGAATCGACAAGACTCACTGCCGTGGAGATGCAGATGGCGACTGAGAACAGTGCGGGCGGCTCGACGGTCTCGCGGCGCGCCGTGGCGCGCGGCGGTGCAGTGCTCGCTGCCGCGCTCGCGTCGGGCGGCGGTGCCACGATCTCCGCGGCCGCCGCGGCCGGCTCCACCTTCGTGGTGGCCCACGGCGCGTGGTCGTCGGGTTGGGCGTGGAAGAAGATGCACCCGCTGCTCGCGGCGCGCGGCCATCGGCTCGTGACGCCGAGCTACACCGGCCTCGGCGAACGCGCCCATCTTGCGCGCGCCGAAATCGACCTCGACACGCACATCATGGACGTCGTCAATGTGCTCGAGTACGAGGACCTTCGCGACGTGGTGCTGATCGGCCACAGCTACGGCGGCATCGTCGCAACGGGCATCGCCGACCGAGCTCGGGAGCGCTTGCGCCGCCTGATCTATCTCGATGCATTCGTACCCGAGGACGGCCAAAGTCTGGCGGACCTGGCTGGCGGCGAGGCTGGCCTGCGGGCGCGGGCCGTAGACGGCTGGCGTGTGCCGCCGAACCCCGTGCCCGACGACACGCCGGCCGAGGACCGCGGCTGGATCGAGGCGCGGCGGCTGCACCAATCGATCGCTACTTTCGTGCAGCCGCTGAAGCTCACGCGCGGGCCGCTGACGCTGCCGCGCGACTACGTGCTCTGCACGAAGAGCGACACGTTCGGCGCTTACGCGAACAGGGCTCGCGAAATGGGTTGGCCCGTGCACGAGCTCGACTCGAGCCATAGTCCGCACATCACGGCGCCGGAACCGCTCGCGGCTTTGCTCGACCGAATCGTGGCGGGCGCCTGAGAGCTGGAGTCGAAACGGCGGAACCGCTCAGCGGTACGTAAGCAGATTGCGATACGCGGCTTCTACGTTATCGGCGCGCAGCCGCTCGTAATTGGCCCAATCCTGATAGCGCTCGAGCCGCACGTTCTCCTTGAGCTGCTCGAGCGTCTGCCCGGCCGCCATGCCGGCCGCAACCTCGTCGCGTAAGTACTCGAAGTACTCGCGCGTCTCGGTGACGAGCGACTTGTCCTGGAGCGGGCCCCCGTGGCCCGTGACGAGAATGTCGAAGTCGAGCGCTCCACGGTTTTGTACGACTCGATCCAATCGGCGAGCGGATTGCCGTCGAACGGGCCGCACGCGCTCGGCAAGGAGCGTGCGTTGTTCGCCACGAGGGCGTCGGCAAGAAACTCCGTCGCGAACAGTGCGCGCTCGGCCGGGAATAGCATCACGGTGGCGTCGTCGGAGTGGTTCAAACCGGGATGCACGAGCTCGACCACCTTGCCGCCGAGATCGAGGCGCATGCGGTCGCTGTAGACGATGGTCGGCTTGACGATGTGCTGCTGGAGCTCTTGCGGCGTCGCGACGCCGTCGCTGTTGCGGTCGATGCCGTCGAAGAAGCCCGGTCCCATGCCGCAGACGCCGGGCCGCGTGTTGGTCGGGATGTCGATCTCGTCGCGATCGATGACGCCGTTGTCATTGCGATCGATCATGTCCCCCGGCATCTGCGGGTAGCGGCCGTCCATGTTGCGCAGCATGTTCTCGTGGCCGATGAACGTGGCCGTGTCGGCGAACACGGCACCGCCCGAGGCGTGATCGAAATGGCTGTGGCTATAGACGACATAGCGCACGGGTGTGTCGGGGAAGCGCGTGTCGAGCTCCGCTTTGAGCCATGGCGCGAACGTTTCGTTGATCGGGTCGCCCAACACGATGCCGGCGGGCGTGACGAGGAACACCGTGTACCAGTTGCCGTTGCGAGCACGGTAGAGATCGCCTGCGACCTGCGTGATCTCGCGCGGCGGCGTGCGCGGCTGCGCGAATGAGCTCGTGAGTATCGCAAGGGCCGCGATTGCCCCCACAACGGCTACGACGGGTTTGAATTGCACGCGAGACCTCACGCAAAGACTCGAGGTCAAGGAGTATAGAGCAGCGGCGGCGGACACTGCCCGCCGCCGCTCGTAGCCAATTCCTAGCTCAGTTGCGCCTTGAACCGGCGGCGGCGCAGCGCCCACGCGCCGAGCAATCCGCCGAGTCCGAGCCACGACACGGCGCCGCCGCCACCGTGGTCGTGCGAGACCGGCGGAGGCAGGATCACGCCATCGCGGCCCGAGTCTTCGAGCGGTACCAACGAGAACTCCGGCGACTCGTTCGGCCCGAACTCGTCGACGAGCTCGCCCGTGTCCGCGTCGTAGATCTCGATCAGCACGTCGTAAAGTCCCGTGGAATAGCCCGAGACGAGCTCCGTCTCGACTTCATAGTCGTCCTCGGGGTCGGAGCCGAAGACCTCGAAGTCGTCCGTCGAGTACAGAAGCTCCCACGCGGTGCCGTCGGCGCTCACGTAGATCTCGGCGTACACCCATGCCTCGGTGAAGATGCTGTCGACGTCGAACTGCACGCGCAAGAACCGGTAATAGCCGTCCGCGTCGCTGTCCGCGAAGACGTCCGTCGTGGCCTCGTAGACCCACGAGTCGCCGAACGTTCGCAGACTCTGCGCGCCTTTCCCCGAGCTGCGAGGCTTGACGATGATCTCGTCCGGCTCGCGGCGCTGCGTTTCGAACGCGGCGGGATCGCGAAGCTCGTCGGCCGCGTGATCGCGGACGGGCCCGGCGGCGTTGCGCGTCACGCGTGCTTCCGCGCCGGTCGGTGTCTGCGCACCCGCAAGGCCGGACCCGAGGACCAAGCTCGCGGCAGCGAGCGGTGCCAGCATGCGTGCGTTCATCTTCAGCCCTCCTGGCACGAGTAGTGCCGTGTAGAGCCATTGAGCGCCGCGAATGCTGAACGGGAGCTGAGCTGCGCCGGGGGGCGGTGGACTATGGCAAATCGCGGCGAGACAAGCGCCCGTCGAGTGCTACCGGGCGGCGGGTGCAGCCGCGCCGTCCGGGGCTGCCGGCGCGGCGCCGGCGGCCGGAACCACGTTGTCCGTGTAGAGCTTGATCATGAACTCCTTTTCCGCCACGGCCGTGTTGTTCCGCGTGACGAGCACGCGTTTCACGATGTCGGGGGCGGCTTCGCCGCCGGCGGCGTCGAGCTCGGCTCGCACGCAAGCTACGTAGGCATCGATACTCGTCGAGTACTCGTTCATGGCCAGGGTGATTGCGCTTTCCTTGCCGGCGACTTGGTCCTTGGGTGGAACGACGGGAAGCTTCGGCAACGTGCACGCCAAAGCGTTGCCGGCCATCGTGGCCAAAACTCCGCAGCCGGTGAGAATGGTGAGTCGCATGATCCCGTCTCCGCGCGCTTGCCGCGCCGCATGGCGATTTGTCTAGTCTACACAAGGGGTCTTAAATTTGCGGCGGCGCGGGCGGAGGACGAGAATCCACCCATCAAGCGCCCGCGTTCGGGCACGGGGGAGTCATGAATCGTCACGTCGTTCCGGCGGCGGCCACGGTGGCGCTCGCGATCGGTGTTTGCATGGGGGGCTTCGCCCAAGAGTCGGGACCGGCGGCGAGCGCTGAGCAGTGGCGCACGTCGTGGGGTCATCCCGATCTGCAAGGCACGTGGTCGAGCGACGACGTACGCGGTATTCCGCTGCAACGGCCCGAGGAATTTGGCACGCGCGCCGCGCTCACGGATGAAGAGTTCGCCGAGCGGCAGCAAGGCAACGATGCGCAGGTGGCTCGGCTTCGCGAAGGCGGCACGGCGTTTCTCGCCGAACGCGGCGTGCGCACCTTCCGGCAGACGTCGCTCGTGGTGGATCCGCCCAATGGCCGTATTCCGCCGCTTACGGCTGCCGGCCAGCAGCGCACCGACGAGACACAAGCCCGGCGCCGGTCACGGCCGAGCTCCTGGGAGGATCGCAGTCTCTACGACCGCTGCCTCACGCGCGGGGTTGTCGGCTCGATTCTGCCCGTGATCTACGGCAACGGCCTCGAGATCCACCAAACGCCGAACGACGTGGTGATCCGCTACGAGATGATCCACGAGACGCGCATCATCCCGCTCGACGCGAAGCCGCACATCGGCGAGGCGATCAAGATGTACATGGGCGACGCGCGCGGCCACTTCGAAGGCGAGACGCTCGTCGTCGAGACGCAGAACATGATAGGTCGCACTGCGATCGGCTTGAACGGCAATGGCCCGCCGTTGACGCCGTCGGCGACGCTCGTCGAGCGCTTCACGCGCGTGGCCGCGGATCGCATCGATTACTCGGTGACGGTCAGAGACCCCGAGACATACACGGCCCCGTTCACGATCGCATTCCCGATCACGCCGCAGCCGGATTACAAGGTGCTGCCGTACGAGTGCCACGAGGGCAACATGGCGTTGCGCAATATCTTGAGCGCGGCGCGCGCCGAGGACCGAGCGATTGCCGAAGCGCGCGCCAAGGGATTGCCCGAACCCGTGTTCAACAACGACGACGGGCCGATTTTCGCGGCGCCGCGAGAGTAGGCGGCCCTAGCGCGCGGTGTATTCCATGCGCACGTGCTCGATACCCGCTTCTAGGAACGTGGGGCCCGAGCCCACGTAGCCGAGCCGCTCGTAGAACGGCACGGCCGTGAGCTGCGCGTTGCACCAGAGCCGCGGCTGGCCGCACTCGAGTGCGATCGCGTGAAGGCGTTCCATGATCGCGGCGCCGACGCCGCGGCGCCGATGCGACGCCACCACGGCCACGCGGCCGACCTTGCCGTTCAACTCAAGATCGAGCCGGCCCGTGCCCACGGCCGCGTCGCCGTCGAAAGCGAGCACGTGGCGGCATAGCGGATCGCGCTCGTCGAACTCGAGCTCGCGGGGTACCTGTTGCTCGTGGATGAACACGGTCTCGCGAATATGCCGAAGGCACCCGAGATCAGCGGCGAAGTCGGCGTCGCGGACCAGCAAGGCGGGCTCGTCAGCAGCAGCCGCAGCCGTGCCGCGGCCCGTGACCTTCGGCCAGCACGCGGCCGTCGTCGTCAGCCACGGTCAACGCGAGTGTGCGGCCGTCCTCGAGCTCGAGCGTCACGTTTACGCCGACGAGCGCCTTGGCGTCGGCCGCTGCCGTCAGCGTCACCTGGCCTTCGATGCGATGCAGCCCCGGGATCGGCAAGCCCGACATCGCCATGCCCTGAAAGCGGTTGATGCGATACGGAATGGCGTCGAGCGTGCGGCCGCGCCAGCGCAGCGAGCCGATTCCGGCGTATTGTTCGACGAGCTTCAAGCGCAACTCCTCACGGCGCGACGGGCGGAACCTATTGTAACGCCGGTTGCCGTTCATTCTCGCCAGCCGTTCCGATAAGCTGGTGTTAGTCACTTTGTGCGTCGACAGGGAGCCGCGCGATGCGCTGGAAGAACTTGCGACGAAGCAGCAACGTCCGCGACGTGCGCGGGGCGGGTGGTATGCGCATGCCGGTCAGCATCGGCCGCGGCGGGCGCGTCGGCGGCGGGCTCGGCGCCGTCATTCTCATCGTGCTCGTGCTCGTCTTTGGCGGCCCCGAAGCCGTGATGCAGCTCCTGGGCGGCGGCGGTAGTGCCCCGAGCGGCGAGCAGGGCGCGCCACTCACGGCCAACGATGAAACCAGCGATTTTGTCGCGCGCGTGCTCGGCAGCACCGAGGACGAGTGGGGTCGATTGTTCGCGCAGTCGGGCGAAACTTACCAAGAGCCGCTGCTCACCGTGTTCTCGAGCGCCGTGCAATCGGCTTGCGGCTTCGCGAGCTCGGCGTCGGGCCCGTTTTACTGCCCCGCCGACCGCCGCGTGTATCTCGACACGGCGTTCTTCGACCAGCTGGCGCGCATGGGCGGCTCGGGGGACTTCGCGGCGGCGTATGTGATCGGTCACGAGGTGGGCCATCACGTGCAGACGCTGCTCGGCACGTCCAATGAAGTTCGCGCCGCGCAGCAGCGCGCGAGCGAGGTGGAGGCGAATCGCCTGCAAGTATCGATGGAGCTGCAAGCCGATTGCTTTGCCGGTGTCTGGGCCCATCACGCCAATCAAACCACGAACGTGCTCGAGCCCGGCGACGTGCAGGAAGGGCTCGCCGCCGCCGAAGCCATCGGCGACGACACGCTACAACGCAACGCCGGCCGCGGCGTAACGCCGGACTCGTTCACTCACGGCTCCGCGGCGGATCGGCAGCGCTGGCTCACCACGGGCCTGCGTACCGGCGATCCGTCCGCGTGCGATACCTTCAACTAGCCAGATCGGTAGCACACTCATGCTCGACCACCGCCTGTTAGACGGCAGAGCCGTTCGCGATCGAATACTCGACAGCGTTGCCGCGCGCGTGCACGTAGGCGCCGCGAAGCACACGCTCGGCCGGCTCGTCTCGATCAGTATCGGCGAGCACAAGGAAGTGGCCGTCTACGTTCGCGGCCAAGCGAGCGCCGCGAAGAAGGTCGGCATTCCGTTCGAGGACCAAACGTGGCCCGCGTCGTTGACGCAAGAAGAATGCAAGGCGCGACTGCGCGCGATGAACGACAACCCCAGCGTGCTCGGCGTGATCTTGCAGCGGCCGATCCCAAAGCACCTGCCCGGCCGCTCGCTCGCGTCCGCGATCCATCCGCTGAAGGATATCGAGGGCATGAACCCGGCGTCGATCGGCGACATCGTCTACAACGACATGGCGCTCGCGCCGTGCACGGCCGCCGCCTCCGTGGAGCTCATCAAGGCCACCGGCTTGAATCTGCACGGCCTCGAGGTCGTCATGATCGGCCATTCGGAGATCGTCGGTAAGCCGGCCGCGTTCATGTTGATGGCCGAGGGCGCAACGGTCACCGTTTGCCATCACCTCACGCGGTCGGTCGCGGCGCATTCGCGGCGCGCCGACGCGGTGCTCGTGGCCGTTGGCCGGCCGCGCTTTCTGCGCGCCGACATGGTCAAGCCCGGGGCTGCCGTGATCGACATCGGCATCAATCAGATCTCGGGCGCGAATGGCGAGACGTTGATCGTCGGTGACGTGGACACCGACAACGTCAAGGAAGTCGCGAGCTGGGTGACGCCGGTGCCGGGTGGTGTAGGCCCGGTGACCGTTGCGATGTTCATGCGCAACGCCATCACGGCGCACGAGAAACAGATTCAGGCCGGTTGGCTGCGCTAGCGCTGCCGTGCCTTTCGATCAATAGCGTCGATAAGAACGCCGGTCCGAGCGGGCCGCGGGGCGCGCTCTGCTCACGATTGACCGCGCGGCCGGAAGGCGGCGGCTCGCCTCGCCGCAATTCACGATTCGGGTGCCGCGGTTTGAAAAGACGCGGCACTCGCCGCGCCGCGCCGCTCGCGTACGCCACGCACGGTCCGCGGCGTCGACGTACTCTCTTGCGGGCTCGATGGCCGCGGCGAGCCAGCGGCTAGAAGCGAGGATCGGCGGCTCTTCGCTCGGCACGGCAACCGGCTTGCCGGACGCTTGCTGGGCGGCTGCCATGAGCTCGGCGTTTTCGGAGCGCAGGGCCCGATCGGCGGCGCCGAGACTATGCGACTTTGCGGCCAACGCTTCGGCCTGCTCGTAGTCCCCGCGCTCGAGGCGAGCCGCGGCCAGGTAATGCCACACGACAGGATTACGCGGCTCGACGCGCAGGGCGCGCTCGAGAAGCGTGCCGGCTTGCTCCGGCTGCCCGTCGCGAAGCGCCTGCTCGGCGGCGTTGAGAAGCTCGAGCACGGCCGGGTTATCGCCGCGCGACGCTGCTGGAAAAGCTGCAAGCTCTGGCCCCTGGCGCTCGAGCGCGCTGAGCGAGCTCGCGGCGAGCGTGCAAGCAGCTGCGAGCAGCGAAGCGAGGGTTGTAGCCAAAACTTTCATCGTTGCAGGTGTGCCGGCGCGCCGCGCAGTCGCCGGCAGCGAACGCCGGGCGGCAGCCGACCGAACTTTAGGGTGCGCGTTCCCCTCGCAAAAAGAAAGAGCCCGTTACGCGCGCGCGCAACGGGCTCGTCTTGTCGTTCCTGAAGGAAGCGGCTACAGCGCCGCGATGTCCTTCACGGCTTGCAAAGCCTGCGCCACATTCTCTTCAGGCGATACGCCGCCCACCGTGGCCGCGACTTTGCCGTCCGGCGTGACGATGAACGTGGTGCGCTCGGCGAAGCCGTGATCGATGGCCACGCCGCGCGTGTCCTGCATGCCGGCGCGGCCTTCGCGCACCTGGAGCTGATACGACTTCGCGATCGAGCCGTCGGTATCCGACGCCACCGCCAGCTTGCCGGCGCAATATTCGGGATCCGCCGAAAAGTCGTTCAGACGCTCGATGCTGTCGAGCGACACGCCGATCACGGTGGCCTTGGCAGCGTTGAACGCCTCCATGTTCTCCGCAAACGTATGCGCTTGAATGTTGCAGCCCTGCGTGTACGCCGAAGGATAGAAGTACACGACGACGGTGCCCTGTTTCAGAGCATCGGCCAACGAGTAGTTGAACTCCTTACCCGCGAGCGACGCTTTCGCCGTGAATACCGGCGCCGTATCGCCCTTCTGTAGAGCGGCAGCTACCGGCAGAGCGACGGCAAGGGATGCGAGACCAGCGAACAGCAGTTTTTTCATGGTTCCCCCGAGGGTGAGAATGGTTTTGGCCTGGAAGGCTGATTCCATCCTGACAAGGCCCGGTCATCCGCGCAAGAGGCTTAAAGCGCCGGTTAACCCGCTATGTAACTCTTCAATTGATTAATGGTGAATTCCTGCTCGTCGATCGTGGCCTTGACCAGATCGCCGATCGAAACCACCCCTACCACGCGGCCGTTTTCGACAACGGGCAGGTGCCGCACGCGGTGATCCGTCATCAACGACATGCAGTCCTCGACCGTGCTGCTCGGCGGTACGCAAACGACGTCAGGGGTCATGATGGCGCTTACCGGCGAGTCCTTCGAGGCGCGGCCGACGAGGGCCACTTTGCGCGCGTAGTCGCGCTCGGTGAGGATGCCGGCGAGCGTGTCGGCCTCGAGGACGATGACGGCGCCGATGTCGTGCTCGGCCATCACGCCGAGCGCTGCGAGAACGGTGTCGTTGGGACGGACGGAGTGAACGGTATGGCCCTTGAGCCTCAGGATGTCGTGAGCGGTAGTCATCGCAGCTCCCCGTGAACGACCCTGACGAGTAGTGTGCCTCGATCGGCGCACGCAAGCGAGTGCAGCGGCCCGCGCCGCGGTGCGGACAAGGGCCGGGGCGCGGGTTACGATGCCCTGTGCTGCAAACGCCACGGGGGAGCCGCCGAAATGTCTAGTGCCAAGGTAGTTCGTTGCGCCGCAGCCGCGGCTCTTGCTGTCGTTGCGCTCAGCGTTGCCGCGCAGCAGCGCGCACAAACCGGCAACGCGGGTATTCCGCGGCCGCCGAACGGGCTCGAAGTGCCGCCGCTCGGCGCGGGCCCGTTCACGTACAAGACCGCGGAACAGGAGATTCGCGTCGTGGTACACACGCGCGGGCTCACGCGTCCCTGGAGTCTTACGTGGCTGCCGAGCGGGGAGATGCTCGTCACGGAGCGCGGCGGTGCGCTGCGCATCGTGCGCAACGGCGTGCTCGATCCGCAGCCGATCGCCGGCGTGCCCGAGGTGCGGGCTCAAGGGTTATCGGGCTTGTTCGACGTGGCGTTGCATCCGAGCTTCGAGTCGAACCGTCTGGTTTATCTCAGCTACAACAAGCCGATCGCAGAGCGGCAGAACGGCCTCGGCGTGGCGCGCGGCGTGTGGAACGGCCGCGCGTTGACGGACGTGCGCGACATCTTTGTCACGACGGACACGAGCAGCGTGTCGCGGCTGGCGTTCGGCCGCGACGGCAAGCTCTACGTAACGACGTTCGGCAACGCCGGCGACGGCTCCGCCGCGCAAGATCCGATGAGCCACGCCGGCAAAGTGCTGCGCTTGAATGACGACGGTACCGTACCGGCCGACAACCCGTTCTCGGGCCGCTCGGGCTACAAGCCCGAGATTTATACGCTCGGTCATCGCAGCACGCTGGCGCTCGTTGTGCACCCCACCACGGGCGAGCTCTGGGAAGTGGAGCAAGGCCCGAACGGCGGCGATGAGATCAACGTGCTGAAGCCCGGCGCGAACTACGGCTGGCCGCTCGTGAGCACGGGCCGCTCGTATCCCGGGCCTTGGCAGTCGAAAGGCTTCTCGCGCGAAGGCTTCGAGGACCCGATTGTCTACTGGATGCCGTCGATCGCCACCTCGGGGCTCGCGATCTACACGGGGGACAAG
>CAMPKU010000117.1 GCA_946887385.1 uncultured Gammaproteobacteria bacterium | reverse complement strand
AGCCAATGGTCTCCTGTCGTCCCTGGCGGCACGTCTCGACGAGTCCGTTGATCGTCGTGAGCTCGGCGGCCGGACCGTTCCACGTCTTGGCCGCGGCTGCAACGAGCATGGCGCGCGCCGTGGCGCCGGCGCGCCGCAAAGACTCGTAGTTCATCGGAATGGACAGCGAGCCGCCGGCGAACTGCGGACCGTACAGTGCGGCATCGATGATCGACTGGCGAACTTCGACCTGCTGCCAATCGGCATCGAGCTCCTCGGCGACGATCATCGGCAACGAGGTCTTCACGCCTTGGCCCACGTCGGGATTCTTGGCGAACAGCACAATCCTGCCGTCGGGCTGAATCTGCACGTATGGATTCGCATCGAAGGCCGCGCTGCCGCTCGGCTGCGCGAGCGCTCGATGCGCGCCTTGCGGCAACGCCGCCGCGAGCACGAGCCCGCCGCCCGCAAGACCTGTGAGCTTGATGAAACCGCGGCGGCTCAAGGCAACCGCTTCGGCCGCGCGCTGTGCGTGCTGCTTCTGCATGAACTCCGGCAGATAAACGCTCATCACGCACCTCCCGTCTTGGCCATCTTTTCGGCCGCGCTGTGGATGGCTTTGCGAATGCGCGTGTATGTGCCGCAGCGGCAAATGTTCGCGGCCATGTCTGCATCGATTTGCGCGTCGGTGGGCTGCGGATTGCGCGCCAGCAGCGCCGTGGCGCGCATGATCTGCCCCGCTTGGCAGTAACCGCACTGCGCAACGTCTTCTTCGATCCATGCCTGCTGCACGGCCGTGAGCGGCGCACCTGCGGGCGCCAACCCTTCAATCGTGGTGATCTGCTGGCCAACCGCGGCCGAAGCCGGCACTTGGCAGGACTGGATCGGCGCACCGTTCAAGTGCACCGTGCACGCACTGCACTGGCCGACGCCGCAACCGTATTTGGTGCCGACGAGCCCCAGCGAGTCGCGCAGTACCCAGAGCAGCGGCGTCTGCGGATCGACGTCGTCGCCGACGGTGTGCGCCCGGCCGTTGATGGTGAGGTTCAGCATTCATGCCTCCGGATCGGTCGATGGGGTGGCCGGGAAAGCCAGGCCTCGCCAAAGTCTCGACGAAATCGAATACCTATGCAACCGCGGGAATGCCGCACGACGGACGAGATCCGCGGCCGTTACCGCGCGGCTGTAAAGGCTGTCTCGATGTTTCTCAACGGTGGAATGTCGAACGGGGATGGCTGGTACAATCCCCACCAAATCCGGAGGGGGGAATCCCGCCGGCCTTACACGGGGCATATATAAGGAGACCACTCGATGAGCTCGTCCTCGAAGTTCGTTCCCACGTTACTCGGCTTGGCGTTTGGCACGCTCGCAGTGGGCGTGTCGGCTGCGCCGGTTACGTACGAGATCGACCCGGCGCACACATATCCGTCGTTCGAGGCCGACCATTCGGGCGGCATCTCGAAGTGGCGCGGCAAGATCAACAGCTCCACCGGCAGAATAACGCTCGACAAGGAAGCCGGCGCCGGCACGGTCGAAGTGACGATGGACATGAAGACGATCGACTTCGGCCATCAAGGTTTGAACGACCATGCACAGACGCCCGACATCTTCAACACGGCGGAATTCCCCACGGCCACTTACAGCGGCCGGCTCGTCGATTTTCGCAACGGCGCGCCCACGGCTGTTGACGGCAACCTCACGATGCACGGCGTCACGAAGCCCGTTCGGCTCACGCTGAACAGCTTCAAGTGCGCGCCGAGCCGCTCGGGCCGCGAGGTCTGCGGCGCCGACGCGGAAGCCACGATCAATCGCGAGGACTTCGGCGTGGCGTTCGGTAAGAACTTCGGGTTCGATATGGGCGTGACGCTGCGAATTTCGGTCGAGGCGCTGGCGGCGAGCTAACCCACTTCGATTCTCTCGAGACGAAAAGGCCGAGCGCTAAGCGCTCGGCTTTTTTTTCGCACTTACTGCGCCAGCAGCTCGTAGAACCCGGCCACCTTGAGCCGCACGACGATCGGCTCTTCGCCGTCATTGCGCAGATACCAGCCATGAATGCCGGAGAACGGCGCCACCAGCGTGCCGCGCTCCGTGGCACCCGTGGCTTTGCGGTAGTACATGAGATCGCCGACGTTGTTCACGGGCTCCGTATGCCCATGGAACTCGGCGTAGAGCATCTCGGGATCTTTGAGGTCGACGGCATCCCACTGGTAGACGATCGAGTCGCCTTGGTTGAGTCCCAGCTTGTACTCGAGCTCGCCGAAAGGCGCGAGCGGGATATCGACTACGTCGGTGCGGTAGTCCGCCGAGTACTCGCGGAAAACGCCATCGGCGAGCGGCATTTCGTTCCACTGCACCTGACTCGCGGCTAGGCTCGCCAGCGCGAGACCGCCGATTACGGCAAGAGCTGCTGTGCGCATGTTCAATACCTCCGGCGCTCGGGTTACGGCTGCAATAGATACGAGAACTTCACGAACAACTGCCGGCCGTCACGCGCCAAGCCCTCGCCACGCACGACTTGCGTGCCTTGCGGCGTGCCGACGAGCTCGAGATTACTCTCGTTGTTGTTGAAGCCTACATAGAGCGCTGACCAAGGGTTTAGCACGTAACGGAACAGCACGTCCAGGTTCAGGTTTTCGTCCCGCGTGAGACGGGACAATGCCGTCGGCTTCGTGTCCTCGTGCTGCAGAATCACGCGCAACGACATTTCTTTCGTGAACTGATAGTTCCAACGCGTGCGCACGATGCGATCCTTGAAGATCGTGCCGCGGCCTGCCCGGTCCTCGAGCTGCGACGAAAGGAACGCCGTGTCGATTCGCAGGCGGTCGAGCGGACGCCACAACAGCTCGGCCTCGATGAACGTGCGATCGGCGAGCTCGGGCTCCGCGCCGAGCGGCGGCACGAGATTGATCACTCCGCCCTTGTTGATACCGCCGGAGAAGCCCAGCTTCTGCAAGGAGTCGGTCGAGAAATCGACGAACCAGCGCCGCTGCGAGTAATCGCGAGTGGTCTGTAATCCGGCGAAGTCCTGCGGTCGTAAGCGCTCGCGGATCGTATTGGTGCCGACGCTGAAGAAGCTGTCGCCGGCCCACGCGATCTGAAGCTGCGGCGAAAACTCGTTGTAGATGCGCAGACCCGACAGGTCTTCCTGGTTCTGGAAAAAAATCCGCGGCCCCAAGCGGTCCATCCACGAGTCCTCGGGCCACCACCGATACTCCATGAAGCCGTGCAAGCCTTCGGCATCGGGCGTGTAGTTTCGGCTCAGGAAGCCGAGCGGCACCGAAAAATCGCTGCTTTGCTGTGTCCAGTGATAATGCGCGTTGAAGTTGCGGCTGTTGCGGTTCACGCGCCAGTTGGTCTGCCGGCCGCTGAGCACGGTGCCGTCCGCGAGCCGGTTCTCCGTGTTCACCATGAGCAGCTCGGTGAGCCAGTTGTCGTTGAGCCTTATATACGTGTCGGCCGCGGACACTTTGCTATAGGTAGCGCCGAGCTCGCGCTCGGTGTGCATGATGCCGGCGCGCGACTGCTCGCCGAAATCGCGAAACACACGCAGCACGCTGATGTCGGCCTCTTCGCCGGACAGCGGATCCGTGGGCGCAACCCGCAACCCTGGCGCCTCGTCGTTGATCAGCATCGTGCCGATGCCCCACGGACCCTGCCGCCCCGTGAACTTCACGCCCACCTCGGGATCGATGATGCGGCGCGTAAACAGAAGCGGCGTCTCGGTCGAGAAATAGTCGGCATTCTCGAGAAAGAACGGCCGGCGCTCGGGAAACTGCACCTCGAAGCGCTGATTGACGGTGACCTGCGGTTGGTCCGACTCCACCTGGCTGAAGTCCGGGTTGTAAGTAAAGTCGAGAACGAAGCTATCTTTGAGCACCACCTTCGCATCGAGGCCGATGTCGCTCTCGGTGTCCTTGCTGAACCCCGCGCCGCCGGCACGCTCGGCGTCGAGCACGTCGTAGCTGCGCGCAAATGCGAACGGAATGAGCTGGATGTTGCGGCCCGGCGAGACATCGCGCACGCCGTTCAAGATCGCCGCCTGATTGAGCCGGCCGTCCACGGCCTGCGAGTACGCGGGCCAGAAGCTTTCCTCGCTCGAGCGCGGGATCAACCGCTCGAACTGAATGCGCCAGCGCTGCTCGAGCGTCTCGGGGAACCGCATCGTGCGAAAGGGAATCGTCATGACGACCACGAAGCCGCCGGCCGTGCGTTGCCCCTCGGTGTACCACACCGCTTCGTAGGACGAGTCGAAGCCCGCGCCGCGCGCCTCGGACCAGCGGCCGTCCCACTGCACGCCAAGCGCGCTCGAGCGAAAGCCGTACGCCGTGCGTTGGTCGTCGAACGTGTCCACCACCAGGCCGACGCGGTCGTCATTTTCGATGTTCTCGCGCGGTGCCAAGTTGGCCCGGACGCTCGCGGGGTCGTCGTCGAACGCCACGAACACGGCATACAAGTTTCGCGAGTCGTAGCCTAGGTAGACATCGGTGCGCTGCGTCGAAGGCGCACCGTCCCGTGGCGTGCGCTGCGTGAAGCCCGTAACCGCCGCATAACGGCTGCGAACCGTCTCGGCGGGCGCCATGCCGGCGAAGTCCGCAATATCGGGCGGCGCCGTGAGGAGCGGGATGGTGAGCTCTTGCGACAGGGCGCGCGCGCCCACGAAAGCGCATACGCCCACGACGAGCAGTGTGCGCAGCAAAGCGAAGCGCTTGTTGTTATCGCTGCGGCTGCGCGCGGCAAACGGCGTGCTCGGCATTGTTGCTGGCGCCAAAACAAAATAGGCGCCGGAGAATAGCACGCAGGCAGCGCAAGTCGCGGCGCAGAGAGCCGCCGCGAAGCTCAACAAACCTTAGGGCGCGAGCGGAGAGTGGAAAAACCGCTAGCCGGGATCTGCGATCGTGCAGCTGCCGAGATACATCTCGGGCCGCGACGTGAACCCCGGTATGATCGTGGGCGAGTACTCGTGGCGCGTGTGCACGGCCATGAGCTTGCCCTCGCCCGCCGCACGCGCAAGCACCGTGGTGACATGCAGCGGACCCGCGCCACCCATTTGCATGATGTGTAGATAGCCCGATTCGTAGCGCACCGAGATGAACGACGCGCCGTACTCGCTCTCCGCCTCGGCCGTGCCTTCTTCAACGTTGATGTCGAAGAAGTTCGCCTCGATCTCGGCCGGCGTGACGGCGATCGCCGGCACGTTCTTGTCCCAAGTGCCGGTGGCGAGCGTGGAAAATGTGCACTCGATGCGCGTGGCCGCGGCCAGGCGGCGATCCAGCCCGCCTTGACCTAACGCAGTGGGTGCAAGCGCTGTGGTCAGCGCCGCCAAACCGGCCAGTGCGATCACGAGGGCTTTCGGCATGGGCGCAGTATTAGCATGCTCGGCCGCCGTTGGCCACGCGACGTAAGCAAACTTCACCGTTGCCGCCCCGCCTGGGCGCCGCGATAATCGAGCGCGATGAGAACTCCATTTGTCCGCATTGCAGTGCTCGCCGTGGGCTTGGCCACGCTCGCCATCGGCGCGAGCGGCCAAAGCGCCAGCGATGCCGAGCTCGAGAGTCAGCTCAAAAAGCTGTTCCCGAGCGCGGCCACGTTCTCCGCCAAGACGGGCTCGCCGGCGCACTACAAAGCGTTCGGTCCCGGCGGCGAAAGCGAGCTGCTTGGCCTCGCCTACTGGACCACCGAGCTCGAGCCGCTCGAGCGCGGTTTCGACGGGCCCATCAAGATGCTCGTCGGGCTCAATCCGGCCGGCGAGATCGCGGGCGTGATCGTCACGGATCACCGCGAGCCGTACGGCTATTTCTCCGTAGACTTGCCCGAGTGGCCGCGGCAGTTCGAAGGCAAGAGCATCCGCGAAGCGTTCAAGGTCGGCGCCGACGTCGACGCCATCTCGCGTGCCACGATCACCGTAACGAGCGCCAGCCGCGCAATCCGCAACTCGTCGCGCAAGATTGCCCGCGCGCACTTGGCGCCTCCCACTGCGCCGGCAGCCGGCACGCCCACGGCGGCCGCCACGGCACAGTGAGATCGCTCGCTCGGTTTCTGTCACGCTGCGGCGTGAACGCGCTGCGCCTCCTGCTGATCGGCATGCTGCTTCTCGGCGTAGCAAGCGCCCAACCTGCCGGCGAAGCGCCGGTGGACGACGCGGCGGGATGGAATTTCGAAGACGAGGAAGAGGAAGCGGCACCGACGCTGGTGGCTCTCGCCGGGGAGCAAGCGCTCGACATCGGCTTGTTCGTCGCCTTTGCGGCACTCGCCATGGTGAGCTTCCTGCGCAAGAGCCTGCCGCTGAAGTACATCACGCTCGTGGTCGCCGTGCTCTACATGGGCGTGTACAAGAGCCAGCTCATCTCCGTCGTGAATGTGTTCGGTGTGCTTGGCGGCGGCACGTCCGCTTTCCGGCTCGCGTTGCCCGGCGGCGACGCGGCAACCGGCAGCGGCATTGCCGCCGCTCTCGCGAGCAGCTTGCCTCCGTTCGCCTACAGTCTCGCGTGGTACGCATTCGCAATTTTCACGGTGGTCACCACGATCGTTTGGGGCCGCGTGTACTGCGGGCGTATCTGCGCGTTCGGAGCGCTCACGCAGCTCATGGACGCCGTAGTGCCGAAGCGGTTCCAGATCGAAATTCCACCCGCGCTCGAGCGGCGTGCGAGCTACATCAAATACGGCATTCTGTTCGGCGCGATCGGCTGGTACTTTTTCACGCGCGAGATTTCGTTTTACCGCTACATCGAGCCGTTTTGGCTGTTCACATTCGACGCTACACCCGTGCTGTGGGTCTTGGTCGGCGCCCTGCTCGTCGCCAGCCTCTTCGTCCGCAATCTCTATTGCCGCTTCCTGTGCCCGCTCGGCGCGGCGCTCGGGCTCGTCTCGAAGGCCACGACGGTGCTGCCCATCAAGCGCTGGTCCGAGTGCAGCCAGTGCGCGCTATGCGAGAAAACCTGCCAGTGGGGAGCGATCCGCCAACGGCAAATCGTGAAGACCGAGTGCGTGCGCTGCGACGACTGCGAGATCCTCTACGACGACAAGCAGCGCTGCCCGCACTGGCTGCTCGAGATCAAGCGCAAGGCCCGCGCGTGGGCCGCGAGCTCCGCCGCATAACGGGGCACCGCTTTGGCGGAGTGCCGATATCACGTATACTGCGCGCCCTTCGCGGTCGGGCGCACGGATGCCGCCCCGGCTTAAGCATCAACTCGAGCAACGGGATTTGCCCATGATTTCCGCCGCCAATATCACCGTGCAATTCGGCGAGAAGCCGCTATTCGAAGACGTGTCCGTCAAATTCGGCAATGGCCACCGCTATGGCCTCATCGGCGCGAACGGCTCGGGCAAGACCACGTTTCTGAAGGTGCTGGCCGGCGAGCTCGAGCCCACGCACGGCAACGTCTCCACCGAGACGCACGCGCGCGTGGGCAGGCTGCGGCAGGATCAATTTGCGTTCGAGTCGTTCTCCGTCATTCATACCGTGATCATGGGCCACGAGCGCCTGTGGCAGCTTCATCAGGAACGCGAACGGCTTTACTCGAAACCTTCGCTGAGCGAGGCGGAGGGCATGCACGCGGCCGAGGTGGAAAGCGAATTCGCCATGCTCGACGGCTATTCCGCCGAAGCCGCCGCCGGCGAGTTGCTGCTCGCGGTGGGCATACCGGAATCGCTGCACGCTGGGCCGATGAGCGCCGTGGCGCCGGGTTGGAAGCTGCGCGTACTGCTCGCACAGGCGCTCTTCGCCGATCCCGACGTCATGCTGCTCGACGAGCCCACGAACAACCTCGACATCGACACGATACGGTGGCTCGAGGGCGTTCTCACGCAGCGCAAGTGCACGATGATCATCGTCTCGCACGACCGCCACTTTCTGAATACCGTCTGCACGCACATGGCAGATCTCGACTACGGCGAGCTGCGTGTGTTTCCCGGCAACTACGACGAGTACATGATCGCGGCCACGCAAGCACGCGAGCGATTGCTTTCAGAGAACGCGAAAAAGAAGGCGCAGATCGCCGACTTGCAGGCCTTCGTGAGCCGCTTTTCCGCCAACGCGTCGAAGTCTCGGCAGGCGACGTCGCGCGCGCGCCAGATCGAGAAGATCGAGCTCGCAGAAGTAAAGCCGTCGAGCCGCGTGAGCCCGTACATCCGCTTCGAGCAAGACAAGAAGCTCTATCGACTCGCGTTCGGCGTGGAGAAGCTCACGAAGAGCTACGGCGAGCACAAAGTTTTTCGGGACGTGAGCCTGCACATCGAGGCCGGCGAGCGCGTGGCCGTCGTCGGCACGAACGGCATAGGCAAGACCACGCTGCTGCGCTCGATCGTGGGCGAGCTCGAGGTGGATCACGGCAACGTCAAATGGGCGGAAAATGCCGCGATGGCGTACATGCCGCAGGACAATGCGGCCGCATTCGAAGAGCCCGTGACGGTGTTCGACTGGATGCGCGCACGCGGCAAACCTCGCGACGACGACCAGGCCATCCGCGCCACGCTGGGCCGGCTATTGTTCAGCCGCGACGAGATGCTGAAGACGGTGGACAAGCTCTCGGGCGGTGAGCGCGGCCGCATGCTGTTCGGCGAGATCATGCTGCAGCGGCCGAACATCATCTTCATGGACGAGCCAACGAACCACCTCGACATGGAATCGATCGAGGCGCTGAACCTGGCACTCGAGAACTATCCGGGCACGCTCGTATTCGTGAGCCACGACCGCGAATTCGTGTCGTCGATCGCCACGCGCGTCGTCGAGATCAAATCGTTGGGCATCATCGATTTCCGCGGCAGCTACGACGACTACTTGCGCAGCCGCGGCATCGCGATCGACCTGCAGCGAGCCGCGAGCCAGTAACTCATGGGCCCGGGAGCTTCTGCGGACGCGCCCGCCGAGGACCCCGCCCGCCTCGTGGCCGACCTCGCCCGGGCGCAGGTGGCCGCACGTTGCCTGCACGTGATCGCCGACTGCGGTGCGGCCGACGCCGTCGGCGCCGCGGGCGCCACCCCTGCCGAAATTGCCGCGCACACGGGGCTCGATACCGACGCGCTCGCGCGGATGCTGCGGCTGCTCGCCGCGCACGGCATCTTCGCCCACGGCCCGGAAGGGCGATACCTGCATTCCCCCGCCTCGCTGCTGCTGCGCAGCGACGCGGCGGGCTCGCTGCGGTCGTACGTGCGCATGAACGGCATGGCCGTGCTATGGGATCGTTTCAAAGACCTCGGCCGCACCGCGCTTACGGGCCGCCCGCAGCATGACTGGGCGAGCCTCGTCGACTATCTCGCCGCCCACCCCGAGCAGTCTGCGATCTTCAACGAGGCCATGGTCAGCAAATCCCGCACGGTGCTGCCGGCCGTCGCAGCCGCGTACGAGTTCGCCGGTTTCGACACGATCGTCGACGTGGGCGGCGGCCGCGGCCACTTGCTGAAGGCGATTCTCGACAGCGCGCCGCAAGCGAAAGGCATTCTCTTCGAGCTCGAGCACGTGATTGCGGATGCAATGTCGGCGCCGCGGCTCGAGCGCGCGACCGGCAACTTCTTCACCGATCCATTGCCCGCAGCCGACGCCTATCTGTTGATGGACGTGCTGCACGACTGGAACGACGCCGACGCGGCGCGTATCGTGCGCGCCGTGCGCAGTGCTGCGCAGCCGGAGGCGAAGCTACTGATCGTCGAGACGCTGGTCCCCGAGCTGCCGGGCTTGCACTTCGGCAAAACGCTCGACATCAGCATGCTCGCCGTGACAGGCGGTCGCGAGCGCACCGAAGCGCAATACCGCGCGCTGCTCGCCGCAGCGGGGTTTAGGCTCACGCGCGTAGTGCCGACCGCATCGCACTATTCGATCGTCGAAGCCGTGGCCGTCTAACGCTGGGCCGATAAAGAGCAGTTGCCGGCAGTCGCGAGCGACGAGGCGGCTGGCGAGGTGTGCGCGGCTACTTCAATCTCGGCAACAAAGCGAGCGCGTTGCCGCGCTCCACCCGGGCGAGCTCGGCCGCACTGAAGCCGGCGGTTTGCAGGCCCCGCAATTGCGGTGCGCCGTCGAAAAACGGCGCGTCCGTGCCGAACACGATCTGCGAGACGCCGGCAAGGCTCTTGAGCGCTTGCATGTTCACGGGGTTCGCCGATCCGGCCGTGTCGTAGTAGAACCGCCGCAGATGGTGCAGCCGTGAATTCGGCTCCGGCGTCTTGGCGAGGTTCTCGGCGCTCATCTCGGCGCCGAGCAATCGCCCCGCCACGCCGATCAAAGTGCCGCCTGCATGCGAGAAGATGAAGCGCACGTCGGGGCAACGCGTAGCGGTGTCGCTCACGATCAGGCTCGCGATCGTGCGCGTCGTGTCCATGGGATATTCGAGCATTTGATTCGGCACCCGCGGCAGCAAGCCGGAGCAGCACGCGGCATCCGTCGGATGCACGTAGACGACGGCCTTGCGGCGGTTCAACTCGTCGAGCACGGGCGCGAAGCTCGGATCGCCGAGCCAAGCGTTACCGTAGCTCGTGAGCAGGCCGAAGCCGTCCGCCTTCAGCGTGTCGAGCGCGTACTCGATCTCGCGCAATGCGCCGTCCACGTCGGGTAACGGCAGCACCGCGAACAGCCCGAAGCGGCCCTTGTGGTCGCCGACCATGCGAGCGGCCGCGAACTCGTTCGCCTCACGAGCGAGCCCACGTGCTTCATCGGCATCGCCGAACCAAACTCCGGGCGCAGTGATCGACAGCATCGCCGTCTCGATGCCGACCCGATCGAGCTCTTCGACGGCACGCGCCGGCGAATAGTCGCGCCACGCCGCAATGCCCGGCACCGGCGCGGACGGCGTGTTCTTGGCGCTCAAGAATGCGTGCAAGCTTGGGCTAACGAAATGCTGATGGACGTCGATGCGGCGGGCGTTGTCTTGGGCACGCAGCATGTGCCCGGGCAGCAGGGAGACTGCGCCGAGCGTCGCCAAGAATCGTCGTCTGCCGGGATCCGTTCTCTGCACGTTGCACTCCCCTCGCCAAAGCCCGTAGGCTCCGAGCCGCCTGGCGCGTGCTGTCTCGCGTACCCGTTTGTATCCTGCACGACGCAACGATTCAAGGAGTCCGTGACTTTGGGCCTTCCCGCGCGACTGTCTGCGCCCGACCGCTCGCTGCAACTGCTCGGCGGGCTCACACCTCGCGACTTCATGCGCCGCCATTGGCAGCGCCGGCCCCTCGTGGTGCGCAACGCGATGTCGAAAGCGCTTGCACCGGTCTCCCGAGCGGAGCTATTCGAGTTGGCTGGGCGCGACGAAGTGGAGTCGCGGCTCGTTCGCGCGCGCGGCAGGCGCGATTGGTCGCTGGCGCATGGACCCTTTGCGCGCTCGAGACTGCCGCCGCTGCAACAGCCCGGCTGGACGCTGCTCGTGCAAGGAGTGGATTTGCACAATGACGCCGCGCACGCGCTGCTGCAGCAGTTCCGCTTCGTGCCCGACGCACGCCTCGACGACGTCATGATCTCGTGGGCAAGCGACGGCGGCGGTGTGGGCCCGCACGTCGACAGCTACGACGTTTTCCTGCTGCAAGCGCAGGGCACGCGGCGCTGGCGCATCGCACGCCGCTACGACGCGACGCTCGACGCACGCGCACCGCTAAAAGTGTTACGCCGCTTCGTTGCCGAGCAGGAGCACGTGCTGTCGGCCGGCGACCTGCTGTACTTGCCGCCCGGCTGGGCGCACGAAGGTGTGGCGATCGGCAGCAATAGCATCACCTGCTCGATCGGGATGCGCGCGCCGCAGCGCGGCACCCTCGCCGCCGAGCTCGCGGAGCGGCTGGCCGAGACGCACGAGGATTCGGCGCCGTACCGCGACACCGCGCAACCCGCCACGGCCACGCCGGCGACCATTCCGCCGGCGCTCGCCGCCTTCGCCACGGCGGCCGTGCAACGGCTCGCGGCGCAAAGGTCCGCGGTAGCTCGAGCGCTCGGTGAAGTGCTGAGCGAGCCGAATCCCAAGGTGTGGTTCACCAAACGCTCGCTAGCCTGGCGCGGCGGCGCCGTCGCGCTCGACCGGCGCACGCGGATGCTGTACGACACGCGGCACGTCTTCATCAACGGCGAGGCCGTACCCGTCGGCGGCCGCGACGCCGTGCTCCTGCGCCGCCTTGCGAACGAACGCGCGCTCGATGCCCCTGCCGTGCGCCGGTGCAGTCCAGCCGTGCGGCGGCTGCTGCGGGAATGGTTCGCGGCCGGCTGGCTGCGCGAGCGCGCGGCTACGCCGGCAGCTCGCACCCGCAGCCGCTAATGCATGCGTAACTCGTTGAAAGCGCTGGTCTGAGCGGGCGCGCCGAACCCGCCGCTCGCCGCGTTATGCAATACGAACGCGTTTCATTTGACAACGATTCTCATCCGCGTCACGCTACTGCTCCATGTACGTATGCATTTGCAATGGGCACCGCGAACGGGACATTCGTGCTGCCGCCAAAACGGGCTTGAGCTGCGCGGTCGCGATCTATCGGAAGTTGGGAAAGCCGCCGCGCTGCGGCCGTTGCTTGCCCACGGCCGCCCGAGTCATCGCCGAAGAGCACGCCTCCGGCGGCGGTCAACTCGCGGGGCTACAAGCGCCGCTCACGAGCACCGACTCCTAGCGGGCGCGCCGGCCGGCTCGCCGCGCTCGCGAGCAGAACTAGCTACCGGCCGCCTCGCTCTGAAGCAGCACGTAGTTCTCCATACCCATTCGGCTGATCAGCTCGAACTGCGCCTCGAGAAAATCGATGTGCTCTTCCTCGCCGTGCAGAATCTTCTCGAGCAGCAACCGCGAATTGAAGTCCTGATGCTTCTCGCACAGCGCAATGCCTTCTCGCAGCGTAGGTAGCGAATTCTGCTCGAGCGTGAGGTCGCAGCGCAGGATCTCCTCCACGTCTTCGCCGATCAAAAGCTTGCCGAGGTCCTGAAGGTTCGGCAGCCCGTCGAGAAACAAGATGCGCTCGATGAGCTCGTCCGCGTGCTTCATCTCGTCGATGGATTCCTTGTACTCGTACTTCGCGAGCTTCTCGATTCCCCAGTTGCGCAGCATCCGCGAATGCAGAAAGTACTGATTGATCGCGATGAGCTCGTTGTACAACACGCGATTGAGAATGCTTACGATCTCGTCGCTGCCTTTCATTTGAAGTCCTCCGCACGCCTACCGCTAACGTAGCATGTTGCGCGCGGAGCAGGCGCAAATGCGAGTCAGAAGCGTGTGGCGTTGCGCCTGCAACTGACCGCAGCTTGGTCTTAAGCCGATGCCGTGCTTCGGCGACTATGAACCCGGCGCGTCGGCGGCGCGCACGGCCGGCGCGCCGAGCTAGCCCTTTAGGTCCGGAATGCACGAGACGCAG
>CAMPKU010000116.1 GCA_946887385.1 uncultured Gammaproteobacteria bacterium | reverse complement strand
CTGCTCGCGCTGAACCCGCCCGAGGACGTTGCCCGCATCGTGCAGAGTCAGCTCGCGGAGCTCGGCGGCGGCGGCTTCGCCAACGCCGAGGGCGAGCCGGAGCCGGTGGGCCCCGAGATCAAGCTCAGCGTCACGCTCGGCCCGGAGCGGTCGTTGGCGGCGCTCGGCCCTAGTGCGCAGCTGTTCATCATGGCGCTCGCGCCCGAGGGCGGGCCGCCGATCGCGGTGATCCGGCGGCCGCCGAGTGCCGTGCCCGGAGAGTTTTCGCTGAGCGACGCCAACACCATGATCCAGGGGCGCTCGCTCTCGGCGTATCCCGAGGTCGTAGTGGTGGCGCGGCTCTCGCGTTCCGGTGAGCCCACCGCGCAACCCGGCGACTGGCAAGCGCAAACGCGCGTGCGTCCCAGCGAGGCACCCACGGTAGCGCTCGTGATCGACGAGGTGGTCCAATGAGCGCATGCCCGAGCTGCCCGACATCACGCTCTATCTCGAAGCGTTGCGGGAGCGGATTCTCGGCCGCCGTCTAGAGCGCGTTCGCGTTCTTTCGCCGTTCCTGCTCCGCAGCGTCGATCCGCCGATCGACGCCGCGACGCACGCACGCGTCGTCGACTTCGAACGGCTCGGCAAGAGGATTGCCGTCGGCTTCGATAACGACGTCTGGCTCGTGCTGCATCTCATGATCGCGGGCCGGCTCAAATGGGTGGCGGACTGGCCCGCGTCGTTCAGCCGGCAAACGGCGCTCGCGCTCGGCTTCGAGAGCGGTGCGCTGCTCCTCACCGAGGCAGGAACGAAAAAGCGTGCATCGCTGCACGTGGTTCGCGGCCGCGCGGCGCTCGCCGAGCACCAACCCGGCGGCGTCGAGCTCGAGCGCATCACGGCCCAGGAATTCGAAGCGGTGTTGAAGCGGCGCAATCACACGCTGAAGCGCGCGCTCACCGATCCGCGCTTGATTAGCGGCATCGGCAACGCCTACTCCGACGAGATCTTGCACCGTGCCAGGCTCTCGCCCGTTTCGCTCACGAGCCGGCTCACGTCGGAAGAAGCAGCGCGCCTCTACGGCGCGGCGCGCGAGGTGCTTACGGAGTGGCTAACGCGCTTACGCCACAAAGCGCGCGGCGAATTCCCGGCGAAGGTCACGGCGTTTCACAAGGAGATGGCCGTGCACGGGCGGTTCGGCGAGCCGTGCCCGGTCTGCGGCACGAAGGTGCAACGCATTCGCTATGCCGAGAACGAGACGAACTATTGCCCGCGCTGTCAGACCAACGGCCGCTTGCTCGCCGATCGTTCGTTGTCGCGCTTGTTGAAGAAAGACTGGCCGAAGTCGATCGACGAGCTGGAGCAGATGCGGCCGTGAGCGCGACGGGCGAGGCATGGCCGCGGATCATCGTGCATGCCGACATGGATGCCTTTTACGCGGCGGTCGAGCAGCTCGACGACCCGGCGTTGCGCGGCCGCCCCGTGCTCGTGGGCTCCGACAGCGCGCGCGGCGTGGTGCTCACCGCGAGCTACGAGGCGCGTCCATCGGGTGCCGGCAGCGCGATGCCGATGCAACGCGCGCGGCGGCTGTGCCCCGATGCGCTCATCGTGCCGCCGCGCTTCGAGCGCTACCAGCAGATATCGGCCATCGTCATGGACGTGCTCGCGAGCTTCTCGCCGCTCGTCGAGCCGTTGAGCCTCGACGAGGCGTTCCTCGACATGACCGGCAGCACGAAGCTGTTCGGCGATGTAACAGCGATCGGAAATCGCATCAAGTCGGCGATCCGCGAACGCACGGGTGGGCTCACGGCGTCGGTGGGAATTTCCGCGACTCGCTACGTGGCGAAAGTCGCGAGCGGGTTTCGCAAGCCCGACGGCCTCACGATCGTCGCGCCGAGCGACATGCGCACTTGGCTCGCGCCGCTCGCGGTTTCGAACCTGTGGGGCGCCGGGCCGAAAACGACGGAGCGGCTGCGCGCACTGGGCTTCGAAACGATCGGCCAGGTGGCGAGCTCCGATCCGGCGACGCTCGAGCGCTCGCTGGGCGCGCTCGGCCGGCGGTTCTTCGCGTTGGCGAACGGGATCGACGCCCGAGAAGTGGAGGGCTCGCGCCGCGCGCGCAGCGTGGGCTCCGAGCGCACGTTGAACGTCGACGTGGCGGCGCGCACGGAGATCGCCGCGTACCTGCGGCTTTCGGCCGACGCGGTGGCGCAACGGTTGCGCCGCTCGCAGCGGCGCGCTCGCGGCGTGCGCATCAAGCTCAAGACCGCGGATTTTCGCGTCGTCACGCGCCAAGGGGTGCTCAACGAGCCGACCGACGTTGCCGCCGTGCTGTTCGCGCGCGCAGCGGAGCTGCTCGAAGAAATCAGCCAGCCGGGTCCGTTCCGCCTGGTGGGTCTAGCAGCCTACGACATCGACGTCGATGGCTCCGCCGCGCAGCTCGATCTCGTGCCCACGGCGGGGCGGCGCGAGCGGCGTCTCGAGACGGCCGTCGATGCGCTCGTCGACCGCTTCGGCAGCGGCGTCGTGAAGCGCGCGGGCGATCTCAACCGCGATCGCGGCGTAGGCGTGTCGGCGAATCTCGACTTTTTGCACGAGCCAGAAGAGTAGGGCGTCAGCTCGCGTCGCCGCGCGCGGCCGCCGCCGCCTGCTCCTCGAGCTCGGCCCAGCGGTCGACGGCCGCATTGACGGCGCGCTCGGCCTCTTGCAGGTCCTCGAGCGATTGCTGCACGTCGAGATGCGGCCGCTGATAGAACGCGGGGTCGCTCGCAACCGCGCGCAGCTCCGCGAGCTCTTGCTCGAGACGTGCGATGAGCTCGGGCAGGGCGTCGAGCTCGCGCTGTAGCTTGTAAGAGAGCTTGCGCTGCGCCGGACGCTCACGGCCCTCGGCTTGAGCCTCGCGCGGCACCGCGCTCGGCTCGTCGACGATCGCGAGCGCGCGGTTGCGCGCCAGCCAGTCGCTGTAGCCGCCGGCGTGGCGGCGCACTTCGCCGTCGGGCTCGAAGACCAGCGTGCTCGTGACGATCGCGTCGAGAAAATAGCGGTCGTGGCTCACGACGAGCAGCGTGCCGTCGTAATCCGTGAGGCGCTCCTCGAGGGCTTCCAGCGTCTCGACGTCGAGGTCGTTCGTCGGCTCGTCGAGCACGAGCAGGTTCGCGGGCCGCGTGAACAGCTTGGCCAGGATCACGCGATTGCGCTCACCGCCCGACAGTGCCGCGATCGGCGTCATGGCGCGCTTCGCGGGGAACAAGAAGTCCGTGAGGTAGGCAACGACGTGCTTCTTGTGCCCGCGGATCGTCACGTACTCGCGGCCTTCGCCGACGATTTCGGTGACGGTCTTGTTCATGTCGAGCTCGCGGCGCAGCTGATCGAAGTAGGCCACCTCGAGATTCGTGCCGAGCTTCACGGAGCCCGAGTCCGGCGCAAGCTCGCCGAGCAGAATCCGCAGCAGCGTGCTTTTACCGACGCCGTTGTTGCCGATGATGCCGATGCGGTCGCCGCGCATCACGCGCAGCGAGAAATCTTTCAGCAGTGCGCGCTCGCCATAGCCGTGCGAGACGTTGCGCACCTCGATCACCTTGCGGCCCGACACTTCCGCCGACTCGTTGATCTGCACGCGCGCCGCACGCGGCCGCTTGATGCGCGCTGCGCGCACGTCGCGCAGCTCCTCGAGCGCGCGAACTCGGCCCTCGTTGCGCGTTTGCCGTGCCTTCACGCCTTTGCGAACCCAGATTTCCTCTTCGGCCAGCTTCTTGTCGAAGAGCGCGTGCTGGCGGTCTTCCTCTTCGTCGCGTTTGGCCCGTTGCGCCAGGTAGTCGAGATAGCCGCCGGGCCAGCTGCGCAGCTTGCCGCGATCGATGTCGACGATGCGCGTGGCTACTTTTTCGACGAAGCTGCGATCGTGCGTCACGAACAGCACGGCGCCCGGATAGTTGCGCACGGCTCGCTCGAGCCATTCAATCGTACTGATGTCGAGATGATTGGTAGGCTCGTCGAGCAGCAGCAGCTCGGGATTCGACACGAGCGCTTGCGCCAGCGCGGCCCGCCGCCGCCAGCCGCCCGAAAGCTCACTCATGCGGCTGTCCGCCGGCAGCCCGAGCTCGCTGATCACCATGCCCACGCGCACGTCCACGTTCCAGCCGCCGCCGGCGTCGATCGCGCGCTGCAGCGCTTCGATCTCATGCAGGCGGCCGCGGTCGTCCGTGCCGGTGGCCGTGAGCCGCTCGAACTCGGCGATCCGCGCGAGCTGCCGTGCCATGCCGTGCGCCACGAAGTCCCGCACGCGTTCGGCCGACTCGTCGGCCAATTTCTGCTCGAGCAGGCTGAAACGCAGCCGCGCGGGCATGTCCACGCTGCCGCTATCGGGCTCCTGCGTGCCCGTGATGAGCTTCAGCGTCGTCGATTTGCCGGCGCCGTTGCGGCCGATGAGACATACGCGCTCGCCGGGCTCGATCGCGAAATCGGCGTCGATGAGAACCCGCTGGTCGCCGAAGGTGACCGAAACGGCGTCGAAACGTACCAACGGGGCCATGGGAGCGGTAGCCGTGCACGGGGGTGATTTTAGGAGGGCGTACTGTAGCCGCGAGCGACACAGAGGCAAGTCTCGGGGCTACTTTCCCGACCATCTGGATCCGTAATACGACATAATATTGATTATGCGCCAAACCGACGCAGCGGCCGTCGACGGCTTTTACAACCATCCGCAACAGTCGCTCCTAACCTATTGTTTCTTGGCGATGGCATACGTCTTGCTCCTAGCGAGCCCATGCCACACGCGACACGGATTGTCTGCTTCGTCGGTGCTTTGCTCCTGCTTGACGCGACCCGCGCGGCCGCGCAACCGGGCGGCGACTGGGACGTCGTCCTCAACGGCCGCTCCCTGCACGTCAATGCCGCCCGGCAATGGAACGAAGACAACTGGGGCCTCGGCTTCGAGCGCGAATTCACCTCGACCAGCCCCTGGGTCAAGGTGGCCCTGGCCAACGGCTTCAAGGACAGCATGGGTAACCCGTCCTACATGGCCGGGGGCGGCATCAAGCGCCGGTTCTATGTGCGCTCCGACGACTTGTACGTCGATCTGGGCGGCGTCGCGTTCCTGATGACACGGGAGAACGTCAACGGCGACAAGCCGTTCCCGGGCGTGCTGCCGGCGGCGACCATCGGCTTTAAACGCGTGGCCGTCAACTTCACCTATATGCCGGAAAGCATCGCGGACCGTGTTACGAGCTCGAAACGGCACGATCCCACGCTCGAGGGTGTCTTCTTCATCCAGCTCAAGCTCGACGCCAGCCTCTTTGGACTCGGTCGCAGCGGTGGGCGGCAGTGGCTGGCGCAAGGGCGCGCCGACTAGCCCCACACCCGAGGCCGGCGTCACGCCAGCGGGTTTCCTCGTGTGTTATCGTGGGTCGAACTGTCGAGCCCGCGTAGGGCTCTAACGCCTACGATCCGTTGACGAGGAACGATCGATGAAGCGCTTCAAGAGGACAGTCATGGCCGCCGCCGCGTTAACCCTGCTCGTTGGGGCCGCAGCGCAGGCGGCGTTCTTGGCTTCCGAGAAAGAGGTTCGCCGCCAGGCGCGCGTGGAGTGGCTTCAGATGAAGCGCCACTTGCCGCTGGAAGCCGATGAGCGGGTGAGCCGCTACGTGCAGTGTGTCGCCAATAGCCTCATTGCTCAGCTGCCGAGCGATCAGAAAGAAGCGTTCGACTGGGAAGTCGTTGTGTTCGACGAAGACCAGTTGAACGCCATGGTAGATCCGAACGGCAAGATCGCCGTCTTCAGCGGCCTCCTGCAAGTCGCCGACACTCAAGACGCATTGGCTGCGGTCATCGGTCACGAGATCACGCACGCCACCTTGGGCCATACGATGGATCGAATGAAGCGGGCGGCGCGGCAGGACATCTGGGGCCTGATCGGCGCTGCGGCCACGGGCGTTCAGGTGCGGGAGTACTTGCACATCGCCCTTGCCTTGCCGTTCTTCCGCGAGCAAGAGATCGAGTCGGACCTGATCGGGCTCACGCACATGTCGAAGGCGGGCTATGACCCGCGGGCCGCCATCAACTTCTGGAAAGGGATGATCGCCTACAACCGCGCCAATCGCCGGGACAGGCCTCCGGAGTTCTTGTCGACCCACCCCTCGGACCAGCTCCGCATCGACGCTCTGATCAAGGAGCTGGCGCCCGCGCTCGGCAACTACAACGCTGCGCGTGAAGCCGGTCGACGCCCCGCCTGCCAAGCGAACTTCAGCGCGCCGCGCTGAGCTACTCGGCGGCGGCGTCGTCGTCGGACGGCTGACCGGTTTCGGCGGCCTCTTCTTCTTCCTGCTCGCCGACTTCGATCTGTCCCGCGCCCATCGGCGGCAACGGCGGCGTGACGCCGCGATCCACGTAGAGCTCGACGAGCTGGTCGTCGGTGATCGACTCGACGCGTGACACGCGACAGTCGGTGTTGATGCGCGGCTCGCCGAATCGGTCTCGCGTCACGCGCGCCGAGTCCGACTCCGTGAAGCCACCGCCGTGCACCATGATGCTGAGATCGTTGCTGCACACGCGCAGATCGCGGCTGCTGCGGCGCCGGTTTTCACCCAAAAGGTCGAACGGATCGACTTGCGCCCGGTTGCTCGCCGGCTCGCTGCTGCGCGATATGCCCCCGACCGGGACTTCGTTGGTCTTGCTGAAATAGAGCTCCGGCGCGAAGGTCAGATCGCACAATGCGCCCCGCACCTCCACGTGAAACGCGCAACGTTGCGAGCCCGTATAGACAACGACGTGCGTCTGGTCGATGACCTCGAAGTCGCGCACGTCACGCTCGTGAAAACAGTCGGCCACGCTACACGCGCGGCGCGTGGCCGCGGTGTCGTCTTGTCTGTTTCGCTGACCTTGTGCTGTAACGGCCACCAACAGGCCGAGACACAGGATGCCGAATCTCATGGCGCACCCTCCATCGCTCAGTTCACTGTAGGCAGTTTTCCGGTAGCTGTCCACGGCGCCCCGACGGCGCGGCGGGCGCCGCTATTGAACCTTCCGCAGCGCGTCGCGGACGCGCACAGCCACGTCGGGATGATCGCAAAACACGCCGTCCACGCCCACGTCGACGAGAAACAGCTCGAGGAGCTCCTCGAGCGTGGGCGCATACGCCGGGAGCTCGTCTCGTCTGAACGTATAGGGGTGCACGCGCAGGCCCGCGCCCTGCGCGTGGCGCGCCAGCGGTGAGATGCGAGGCCGGTGTGCGCCCTGCTCCTCGAGCAGCTGAGAATAGTGCGGCCCGAGCCCGTAGGCGTAGCCAGCAACGCGCCGTAGCCCGGCCGGCCGCAAGAGCTCTTCATGCTGCGCCGTTGCGTCCACGAGCTGTATCAGGCGCAGCTCCGAGCCGAGCGCGCCCTTTACCCGCTCGAGCTCTGCGGCATCGAAGCACTGCACGAACGCAGGATCCTGCGGGCTCGAATAGCCAAATCTGCGCAGCTCGTCGAGAACGAGCTTGGCGAGGTCGATGCCGTGCCGCCGATGCCACGCGGGCTCCTTGATTTCGGTATACACGCCCACGGATCGGCCCATGGAGGCGTTGAGCCCGCCGACCAAGCTCAGCTCCTCTTGGAGCGTTGCGATGCCGAACAAACCCGCGCCCGGCGGAAACCGCGCGGCGTACTTCGCAGCGGACGTTCCCGGCGCGCGCCGCTCGAACAGCGTGAGCGTCTTGAGCTCGGCGAGATCGAAATCCACGACGTAGTGGCGACCGTCGTCGCGCTGGCGCCCAGGGAAGCGGCGCGCTACGTCGCTGACGTCGTCGAGGTAAAGATCGTGCAACACTACGAGCGCTGCGTCGCGCGTGGCGACGACGTCTTGCTCGAGGAAGTCCGCACCAAGGCCGTAGGCAAGCGCCTTCGCGGCTAGCGTGTGCTCGGGAAGGTACCCGCTAGCGCCGCGATGAGCGATGACGATCGGAACGGCCGGCATGTGCCACTACCAACGATGGGCGCGGCCTCAAAGCTTGAACTCGATCGTGTCCCATCGAGCCGTGTCCTCGTGCCGCGCCTGGCGGCGCACCGCGTCAGCGATCACGCGCTCGTTCCAGCCCACGACCTCCGCCGCGCGTTTGGTGATCTCGGCCGGTATCTTCACGCTGACGCCGAACGGCTCCATGGCGATGAGCGGCAGATTGGCGGCCTGCGCAACGTCCATTTGGTACGTTGTCCAGTATTCGTTCTCCATGTAGAGCGAGCTCAGCACGATGGCAACTTCGGCTGTCTTGAGCTGAGTGCGATATTCCTCTTTCAAAGCTTCTTTCCCGCTCTGAGCCGGCAGGTGATCGGGCACGCTGCAGTTGCGGTAGAAGAAATTCGGCAAAGCCTCGAGGTACTCGAATACGCGGTGATAGTCGGCGTGGCTCGCGAAGGCGTGGGTAACATATATCCGGATCGGATCTTTCTCAGACATCGCTCGGTTCCGCAGTCGACTCGTTTCGACGCTACTACTGCTGTCACTCGTTTGCAACGAAATGGGTCGCCTGCCGGAGGCCCCGCACTTCTAGATGCATGCGCCGCCGAGCGCTCCGGTAAACTAAAAGCACATGCGACTCCTTTTGTACAACATTCGCTATGGGCTCGGGCTGGGCTCGGCTTTGCACTGGCCGCTGCCGGGCATGGGCTATCTGCTCGGCAACCGAGGGAACCTGCAGCGGATCACCGACTTCATCAAGTCGCAAGATCCAGACGTCGTAGGCCTCATTGAGGTCGATACGGGCTCGATTCGCACACGCAACGTGAATCAAGCGGAGGTGATCGCGCGAGCGCTCGGTCACTACTCCGTGTACCAATGCAAGTACGGAGCGGGCTCGCTGAATCATCGCTTGCCGATTCTTCGCATGCAGGGCAACGCATTCCTCGCCGCACCGCGAGTGCACGGCGAGCGGTTTCACTATTTCGACAAGGGCATCAAGCGGCTCATCATCGAGCTCGAGCTCGAGGAGTGCTCGATCTTTCTGGTGCACTTGTCTTTGAAGTTCCGCCATCGGCATACGCAGCTCCAGCACTTGCACGATTTGATCATGGCGTCGAAAAAGCCCGTGATCGTCGCGGGCGACTTCAATACATTTTGGGGCGAGCATGAGATCTACCTGTTCCGAAAGGCGTGCAGGCTGCACAGCGCGAATACGAACAAGCTGCCCTCTTACCCGAGCCGTTCGCCGCGCAAGGAGCTCGATTTCGTGCTATACGGCGACGGCGTACGCGTCACGAATTTTTTGATTCCCTCCGTGCGCCTATCGGATCACTTGCCGCTCGTGTGCGATTTCGAGATCGACGGTCAAAGCCGAGTGGCCGCATGAGCTCGGCGCCCGCGTCGCGTCACTGGCGACCCAGCATCGATGGCGACTCCGTCTGCTGGCTCACGCTCGACAAGGCCGACGCCGCGGCCAACACGCTGTCGTTCGACGTGCTCGAAGAGCTCGCGGCCGAGCTCGACCGCATTCGCGGTCAGCCGATTCGCGGCTTGGTGTTCGAGTCCGCCAAACGCAGCGGCTTCATACTCGGAGCGGACGTGAAGGAGTTCGCGGCTTTACGCGACGCAGAGCACGGTGCCGAGATGGCCGCACGGGGCCAAGCTTTGCTCGGCCGCATCGCCGCGTTGGACGTGCCGACGGTTGCGGCGATCGACGGTTTCGCGCTCGGGGGCGGGTTGGAGCTTGCGCTCGCCTGCGACTACCGCGTCGCCGTCGACTCGTACGAGCGAACGCTCGGCTTGCCCGAGGTGCAGCTCGGCATTCATCCCGGCTTCGGTGGTTCCGTGCGCGCCGTCGAGATCTTGGGACCGCCGCTCGCGCTCGATCTAATGCTCACGGGGCGGTCGTTGTCGCCGCACGAAGCAGTGGCGCAAGGATTGATCGATCGAGTCGTGCCTCGCGACGCGTTGCGCAACACGGCCAAAGAGCTCATCGCGCGCCGCCCTCCCCCGCGGCGCGCGCCGTGGTATCTGGCGCTGTTGAATCGGCTGCCGTTGCGGCGGTGGTTGGCCGCTCGAGCTCGAGCCGACGTACGCAAGCGCGTCAGAAGGGAGCACTACCCGGCGCCTTACGCCATCGTCGACTTGTGGGAGCGTTACGGTGCCCACGGCGAGCAGGCGCTGCGCGCCGAAGCAATGTCGATCGGCAAGCTGCTCGTGACGCCGACCTGCCGCAACCTGGTGCATGTGTTCGAGCTGCGCGAGCGGCTGCGTAATCTGGCGCCGAAGGACACGCGCGTGAAGCGCGTGCACGTCGTCGGTGCCGGCACGATGGGCGGCGACATTGCGGCGTGGTGCGCGCTGCGCGGGCTCGATGTGACGTTGCAGGATCGGGCGCAGCAGTACGTGGAGCCGGCCCTGGCTCGAGCGCGCGAGTTGTTCCGCAAGCGTTTGCGAGCGCCCGGCGAGGCCGAAGCCGCGGACGCGCGCTTACGCGTCGATCTCACGGCGGCAGAGGTGGCCTCCGCGGACGTGGTCGTGGAAGCCATCGTCGAGAAGGCGGAAGCCAAGAAAAGTTTGTTCGCAGAGCTCGAGCCCCGCCTGCGCGCAGACGCGTTGATCGCCACGAACACGTCGAGCATCCGTCTCGAGATGCTTGCGGAAGGGCTCGCTCGCCCCGACCGCTTCGTGGGGCTGCACTTCTTCAACCCCGTGGCCAGCTTGCCGCTCGTCGAGGTCATACGCGGCGAGCAAACTTCGGACGAAACGATGCAGGCCGCCATGTCGTTCGTCACGCGCATCGGCAAGCTGCCGCTGCCTTGCCGCAGCGCGCCCGGATTCCTCGTCAACCGCTTGCTGACGCCCTACATGCTCGAAGCGTTGTACGCGCACGCCGACGGCCACACGCTGGAAAGTATCGATGCGGCGGCGACCGGGTTCGGCATGCCGATGGGACCGGTGGAGCTCGCCGATCGCGTGGGCCTCGACGTAGCGCTGCACGTGGCCGAGATCTTGAGCGGGGTGCTGGCCACGTCGGCGCCGGAGCTGCTCAAAGAGAAAGTGGCCAAAGGAGAGCTCGGCGTGAAGACCGGGCGCGGTTTCTACGCGTACGATGCACGCGGCAAACCCGTCAAGGATCGCGCTAACCGCGCGGGCCCGAACGAAGAGCTGGCGGATCGCTTGCTGTTGCCGTTGATCAACGAGGCGGTCGCCTGCCTGCACGAAGGTATAGTCACCGACGCCGACTTGCTCGACGCCGGCGTCATCTTCGGCGCGGGCTTCGCCCCGTTCACGGGCGGTCCGGTGCGCTATGCGCGTGCGCGCGGCATCGCGAACGTGGTCGCCAAGCTCACCGATCTCGCGCAGCGTTTTGGGACGCGCTTCACACCTCGCGAAGGCTGGCGAGAGCTGCGCGAAACCGCGTGAAACCGTCGGCACCGTGGCGCTTGGCCCCTGTGCTAGACTTCGGCCGCTAACCGCCTTTTACGAATAGTTAGATCGTGCAAATACGCTCCTGATGACGAAGCAAGTCGACAGTGCTCAGCTCAAGGCATTTTCGCCGATCGATAGTCTGAAGAAGGACAATCTCGCGGCGCTGGTCAAGAAGACCAAGGTACGCGACGCTCAACCTGGTGAAGCCCTGTTTCGCGAGGGCGACGCGGAGAAGCGTACCTTCTACATACTGTCCGGAACGGTAGAATTGCGGGAAGGCAACCAGCCGGCCGGCAAGATCACCGGTGCCACGGAGGATGCGCGCAATCCCCTCTCGCCAAAGTTGCCGCGCAGGCAAACGGCAGTGGCCACCACCGCGGTGGAATACATCACCATCGACAGCGATCTGCTCGACGTGATGCTCACCTGGGACCAAACCGGCTCTTACGAAGTCTCCGAGCTGCGCGGCGAAGCCGCCGGCGGCGACGATTGGATGACGACGCTGCTGCAAACCAAGGCGTTCCACAAAATTCCGCCGGCCAACATTCAAGCGATTTTCATGCGGTTGCAGCAGGTCAACTACAAGGCCGGCGACGTCGTCATCAAGCAAGGTGACGAAGGCGACTACTTCTACGTCATCACGCGCGGCAAATGCGTGGTGACGCGCGAGACGCCGCTCAACAAGGAAGGCATTCGCCTGGCGGAGCTGCAGGTGGGCGACACGTTCGGCGAAGAAGCGCTGATCTCGGAAGCCAAGCGCAACGCCACGGTTGCGATGGAGACCGACGGCTCGCTGATGCGCTTGGGCAAGGACGATTTCCGCAAGCTATTGAACGAACCGATGCTCGACTGGGTCGACACGGCGGGTGCCGAGAAAGTGATTCAGGAAGGCGGGCAATGGCTCGACGTGCGCCTGCCGTCTGAGTTCGAGGCGTATCACAACGAAGGCGCGATCAACGTGCCGCTGTACTTCATCCGCCTGAAGCTGAAGACGCTGGACTCGTCGGTGAAGTACGTCGTGTGCTGCGATACCGGGCGGCGTAGCTCAGCCGGCGCGTTCATCTTGAACGAGCGCGGATTCCAAACGTACGTGCTGAAAGGCGGCCTGAACCGCACCAACTTGCCCGGCTGACGCTAGAGCGTGTGCGTGGGCTTGTCGCCGCCGAGTGCGCCGGCGAGATAGTTCTCGATGCGCTTTTGCGTGTTGCCCTGGTCCTGCTCGCTGAACTGCACGCCGATACCGGCAGTGCGCTTTCCTTGCGCGCCCTTCGGCGTAAGCCAAATCACTCGACCCGCGACGGGAATCTTTTCCTCTTCCCCCATCACGTTGAGGAGCATGAACACTTCGTCGCCGAGCTTGTAGCTCGAGTTCGTCGGAATGAATAGGCCTCCGTTGCGGATGAACGGCATGTAGGCCAAGTACAAGGCACTCTTGTCCTTGATCGTCAGTGTCAGCAGTCCGGGCTTGCTCACGATCGGCCTCGATTCACGACTAACGCGTTCAACATCGCTTGCAGCGCAAGCTCTATGTTCAGACCGGTGCCGAGCTGGTTCAGCAGCTTTTCGGCCCGGTCGTACTGGTCGAATAGCGTTCGCAGAGGTAGCGGTCGCCACGCATTATGCAACGCCGCCGCCGCCGGTACTGTGATTTCGGTCGTCTCCGCGCTGCCAGCGAGCCGCGCCCGCAGTTCCGCATGCAGCGTGCGCCGCAGCCAGCCGAGCGCGAGCTCGGTATCGCCCTTCGCCCACGACTGCGCCACGCTTTGCGGGTCCACTTTATCTTGCGAAAGCGCTGTCAGAGCTGTCTCTAACTCTTTGAATACGCTTATGTCTTGCCCGGTGACGGCGGCTGCCAACCGCAGCGGCGCCGAGCCTACCCACCGCTGCGCCTCCAGCACCACCGAAGGCGCGACCCCGAGCCATTCCGCCACCGTTGCCGCCGGCGGCGGGCGCAGCGACATGTGCTGGCAGCGGCTGCGCACCGTGGCCGGGAGGCGTCCCGGCTGATGGGTCGGCAGCAGCAGGTAGCCGCCGGCGGACGGCTCCTCGAGCGTCTTCAGCAGCGCGTTGGCGGCCGCCGTGGTCAGCGCCTCGGCAGGCTCGATGACGGCGACTTTGGCGCCGCCGCGGTGCGCCGTCAGCGTGAGCGTCTCGATGCGGTTGCGCACCTGCTCGACGGAGATGGTCTCCTTCTCTTCTTCTGGATGTAGCC
>CAMPKU010000115.1 GCA_946887385.1 uncultured Gammaproteobacteria bacterium | reverse complement strand
CGACCGACTCGCACGGCCACTTCCGGAGGTCTCCATGAGCTTGCGAATGTCGATGGCGCCGGGACGATTTCGCGTGCTCGGCGGACGGTTTGCCTCGTTGAGCTTTGGATGCTTGCTGGCGGCGTGCGGCGCCTCCGATTCCGGCGACGCCGCGTCCGCAGCGGCCAGTTCCGGCGACTTCGATCCGTGCGCGCTGGTCACCAGCGCCGAAGCGTCGCAAGCGTTAGGCGCGGCCGTCGGTCCGGCGGAGCGTCCCAGAGAGGCGAACTTTCCTCCGCGTATGACGACCTGCCGATATGTGGCGCCGCGTGGGCAAGGCGTCGCAGTCATGACCGTGCTGGTGCAGCGCAGCGATACGGCCGATCAGGCGCGACGAGGATTTCAGTCCGCGAAGGAACAGTTTCCAGCCGCGACAACCGTGGCAGGGCTCGGCGATGATGCGTTTGCCATGGCGAATCAGCTCAACGTGCTGCAGGGAACGGTCTACCTGAACATCACCGGAGACTTCGACGAGGCGACGGCAAAGACGTTGGCTGAAGCGGCGCTGCAGCGTCTGCGCTAATCCAAGTTGAATGGTTGCAAGCCGTCGGCGACACTCCGGCCACGAACGGTGACACGGCGACCCTGATAGCAATGACTCTGGCAACGGGGGATCGACTCGGCTCCTACGAAGTGCTCGAGCTCATCGGCGCGGGTGGGATGGGCGAGGTTCATCGCGCGCGCGACACGCGCTTGCACCGCGATGTCGCGCTCAAAGTGCTGCCCGAAGCGCGCCGCCTCGATACCGAAGCGCTGCAGCGTTTCGAGCGCGAGGCGCGCCTCCTCGCGTCGCTGAATCACCCGAACATCGCCACGCTGCACGGCGGTCCTGCGATGCGTTGCAAGACGTCGGTGTCGGGTAGCCGGCGTCCGTTCCGTGGCGGCTCGCTCGCGCTGCTCGCGCTCGCCATGGCGATGCCAGCCGCGGGCCAGGCGCCGGCGTTCGACGCGGCCGACTACGCGCTCCTACCCGACATACGGCAAAGCGAGCTGTCGCCCGATGGCGCTCTTCTAGCGATGCTATTCGCAGCCGAGAATGACGGCTCGTCGCTGAATCTTTACGACGTCCATGGTCGATCCGAGCCGATCTCCGTATTCGACCTCGGTCGCGACCTCACGTTGGATTGGCTGTCTTGGTCGGGGGCCGGCTGGCTCGTCGCGCGAACAACCGAGCTGCGGTTATCTCGCTTCGGCGACACGTACGGCGTTCCAGGTCTCATGGCGCTGCAACCCGGTATCGACGGAGCCTACCCGCTGACACTCGTGACGGATGAAGGCGAATGGCACCCGCTCGATCTCGTCGATGCGCTGCCCGAATACCCCGAGCACGTTCTGATCACCGCATATCCGCCCGCAGGATCGGGACCCGTGCTCATCACACTCAACATGACCCACCCCTCGTTGATGCCGGAGCGCATCGTCGAGCAACGCGTGCTCACCGGCTCGCGTATCCCCGAAACCGATCGCGCCCCGGACAGAATGATCACGCCGACGTCGGTTCCGGATCATGGACAAGGTCGCGTGATGCAGTGGTATCACGACGCCGCCGGCCGGCTGCGCATGATTCGCGTCTTGGAGGGAGACGCCGTGCGCATTCTCGCGCTCGGGCCGGACCGCACTCATTGGGTGATGCTCCACGAGCGCTCGATTCACGATGCCGCGATCTTCGAGCCGCTCGTTTTCGACGCCAAAGACGACGATCTTCTCTACGTCGTCTCGAAGCACACGGGCGACGCGCTGGGCCTGTACTCCTATCGCATGAGCTCCAGCGAGCTCGTGCGAGAGTTCTTTGCGCAGCAACACCCCGACATGTTCGAGGTCATTTTCGACCGGGCACGCAAACGCATCGAAGGGATTCGATTTGCCGACGGCCCGGACGGCGTGCACTGGCTAAACGAGGAGTTGGCCGGCGTCATAGCGGAGCTGCGGCGTCTGTTGCCGGACGGCGACCTGAACCTGGTGAGCCACGACGAAGGCTACGGCACCTTCGTCCTACAGCAATCTTCGATCGATTTTCCGCCGAAGCTTCATCTCTACCGCAAAGCCGCGCGCAGTCTCGACGAGCTGGGCCCCGTCTATCCGAAGCTCGCGCCCATCCCGGTCGAGACGCAGCATCAATCGATCGCGGCTAGTACGGGGCAGCGGGTACTGCTCGACGTGCTGCAACCGCTCGTGGCCGACGGCACGCCGGCGGAGCGGCGCCCGACGATCGTCGTCGCCGCAAACGGGCCGCGTAACGGACCCCTTCGATTCCAGCCTACCATTCATCGCCTAGTTCGCAGCGGCTACAACGTCGCGCTGGTCAGGACCGTCTCGGACCTCTATTTCCGCGTCGACGACACCTATCCGTGGAATCCCGTGTCCACCGAAGCGCTCGAAGCAGCCGTCGATTGGCTCGCCGAGAACGGCATTGGCGACCCCGCGCTGACTTGCCTGCTCGGCGGCGACGACTCCGCATTGTCTTTGTTGCAGGCCGCCGGACGCCGGGACTACGCGTGCGTCGTGTTGGAAGACCCTTTGGTGGATTTCGACGATCTCGAGCGGTCAAATTCGCGCTATTTCGACCTTGCATTGTCGCGGGCGCGTCGCGCCATACCGGAGCAACCGCGCACGCTCGCGTCGCGCGAGTCGCGCGAGTCGGCGTTCAAACCCACCGTCTTCGTCGGTTATCCGGCGGGCCGTTCCAGCATCCCTCCGAGCCAGCACCAATCGTTGCGCAGAGATCTGCGGCGCGCATGGGTCCGGCACAAAGTCGTCGAGTACTACGCTCCGCGTCTAGATGAGCGCATCGAGTACATCAGGGGCATGGACGAGTTTCTCGCCGCCTATTTGCGTGGCTTTCGCGCAATGATGCGGAGCCGGCCCGAGCAATAAGCACTGCCTTGACCTGACCGTGACCGGAACGCTGCCGTAAAACGGGACTCGCGCTTTGCTATCGTTAGCCGATGAGTCGTTTCTCGACGGCCGCCTTCTGGGCGCTTTTGGTCGCCGGCTGCTCCTCGGGCGACGGCGACGGCGGACCGGCCGCGTCGCCGCCGTCGGGCGGCGTGCCACCGCCGAGCGGCCCGGCGCCCGAGCCGCCCGCCGCCGATCCGCCGTTCGCCGCGTCGGCCTTGTTTGTTCTCGGCGACAGCCTGAGCGACGTCGGCAACGCGGCCGGTACGGCCGACTACCTTCTGAATGCCGTGATGGATCCGCCGACGGTCGGCTTGTGCAACCCCGCCGACGTGCTCGTGCTGCCGCGGCCCTGCGACGATCTGTTCTATCAGCAGAGCCGCGTCAGCGACGGCCCCGTGGCCGTGGAGCACTTGGCCGCGCATCTGAAGCTCGGCGAGCTCGAGCCGTCGCTGCACCTGATTCCCGCGCGGCCGCGCTCCGGGACTGGCTACGCTGTGGCCGGCGCGAAAGCGCGTGGCCAAACCGACGCGGATCTCGGTCGCCAGCTCGACTGGCTGTTGCTCGACCACGCGCCGCTGCCGGCCGATGCCGTCTACGTGCTCATGATCGGCGGCAACGACGCGATCGATGCGCTGCAAGCCGACTCAGCAGAGCCGTCCGCGGTTCCGCGTCCCAGTGCGGCGATCGTGACGGCGGCCGTAACCGCGATCGGAAGGGCCGTCGAACGACTGCGCGACTTCGGCGCGCGGCGGCTCGTCGTAGCGAACGTACCGGATCTCGCCACCTTGCCGGCCGTGCGTGCCGCCGCGCGGGCCAGCGGCGCGGAGCTTGCGACGCTCGCAGCCGCGGCCGCGATCTCGGAGGCGTTCGATCGGGAGCTCGACGCGGTGCTCGACGGCATCGAGGCGAATGGGCAGTGGCTAACGCCTGCGCCGCTCGTCATCGAGCGGGCCGACGTGCGGGCCGCGCTGGCCGGGGCGCGCCAGGCGACCGCGGCAGAGGGCGGGAACACCGACGACGCGTGCTTCAATAGCGACCTTTATCGCAGCTCCGCCGATGCTGTGCGAGTGTTTCATCCGGACTGTGCGCCCATGACGCCCGACTCAACGCCGCGCTTCGCGGAGTTCGTGTTTTGGGACGGCATCCACCCAACCGGCCGCGCGCATGCAGCGATCGGCGCGTCGTTGAGCGCGCATTTCTAGCGAAGTGGGCGCGAGCTTACTCGCCGACCGAGAGGCCCAGCCGTGCCGCGACGCCACGGGTTTTGGCGTCGGGTTGTGCGCCGGCCGCCACGAGGTAGTCGATGAGCGTCTGATCGCGACACACGAGGGCATGCGTCAGCAGCTGACCGCCCTGACGATCGGTTGCGTTGACGTTCGCGCCGTGCTCGACGAGCCACTCAAGGTTGTCCATGCGGTTCGACGTCGCCGCCACGAACAACGCCGGCGCCGCCGCGTTGCCGACGTCTTCTAGGCCGAAGCCCTGCGCGACGAGATACTCGAGCATCGGCGGATCTGCAAATTGCGCCGCCGTATGCAGCGCCGTGCCCCAGGGATCTTCGCGGGACGCGCCGGCCTCGAGCAAACGCCGTGCGTCGGTGAGGCTGTTCGCCGTGACGGCGAAGAGCAGCACGAGCGGACCGGTGGCCGGCGTCGCGTCGGCGAGCGCGCGCGAAAGCGCTGCTTGGCGTAGCCGTACCTGCGGCCGGTCCGGTGCGCACGCCTGGCCGCCGTTCAAAGCCGCGCTGATGATGCCTTCCGCGAGATCGAACAACCGAGCGTGCTCTTCGCTCGCGTTGATCAGTGCGTCGATCGTTTGGTTGGAGGCCGCGGCAGGCGGGTTGCTATCGGCCGGTTGCGATGTGGCGACGCTCGCGACGGCGAAGCCGAGCACGGCCAAGAGCACGCGATTCGGTGTCGTGCGAAACATGCGTTTCGGGGCCACGTTCATGCCGAAGGTCCGGCGATAGTAGCTCCAAGCGACCTCGTGGACCAACAGTAGGCGCACACCCGCGAAGCTGAACGTAGTTAAGGTAGTTTCGAATAATCCCTCACCGGAGGGATTTTCGCACCGAGACGGTGCAAAGACGCTTCTCACTCATGTCGAAGCGCGACCAATGGATCCACGGTTGTAGCGCGCCGAGCCGGCAGATAGACCGCGAGCATCGCGACGACTGCGAAGGCTGCCGCGACCGCGACGTAGGTCATTGCGTCGAGCGTCGTGAGCCCTACCAGCATTCCTTCGAGATAACGAGAGAGACCGGCTGCGCCGGCCAGCCCCACGCACACACCGATCGCCGTCATAACGCCACCTTGGCGCAGCACGAGGCCTCGCACAGCCCCGCGTTGCGCGCCGAGCGCCATGCGGATTCCGATCTCCTTCGTTCGTTGTGCGACGAAGTACGAAAGCACGCCATAGATGCCGATGACCGCAATGAGCGCCGCGATCGCCCCGAACACGCCGAGCACCAGCGCGTAGAAGCGCGGGCGCCCCGTGATTCCGGCAATGATGTCCTCCGCCAACATAACGTGCTCGACCCCAATTCCGGCATCGACCTCGCGCGCGGCTGCTCGCACGTCGTCCGCAAGAGCGATTGGATCGCCGTTGCTTCGCAAGGCGAACGCGGTGCTGGGGCCACGAAAGGTCAACAGGGCGTACGGATCGCCGCTGAATCGCGATCCCGCGCTGCGGGCGACCTGCACCGCGTGCACCAGCTGTTGCGGCTCGATGAAGATGGCTCGGTCCGGCGGGGCATCGAGCCCGCGGAGACGCATGTCCTCGACCACGCCGACGATCGTCATGGTGCCGAATGGTGGCTCCATGCTGATCGTCGAGCCGATGGCATCGCCGGCCGGAAAGTAGCGCTGCGCGAAGCGCCGGCTCACGAGCGTCGTCATGCCCCCGGCCGCGGTCTCGTCGCCGGTGAACCAGCGCCCTTCGACAAGCCGCGCGCCCAACGCCTGCAGATAGCCGCTGCTCACGAAGCGCGTCTGCGTGCGTAGCCGCCCTGCCGCAGCGTCTTCCTCGGCGTTGCGAACTTCGGCGCTCGTGCCCTGCGGCGCGAAAGCCAATGCGATGCTGGCCGACGGCGGAAGCACGCGCGCGTCACCGAAGACATTCAATCCAGGTTGCAGAGGAGGCGCGTTCGTGAACCCGACGTTCGTCACTTGCGGATGCGCGCGCAGCCGCGCGATGAGTTGCTCCGCGGCCGCAATTCTTCTCTCCGCAGCGTACTCGCTGGGCATGACGACCTCGAAGCTCAGCGTTCGCTGCGGATCGAAGCCTGTCTCGACGCGTGCGACACCGACGAAGCTGCGCAGCAGCAGCCCGGCCGCCACGAGCAGCGTCATCGCGAGCGCGAGCTGAACCGTTCCCAGCGCGTGACCCGCGCGCGCGTTGCGGACAGCCGCTGGCGTTCGACTGCGGAGCTCGCCGGTACGCGCCAAGCGCAACGCCGGCCACAACCCGAAAACAATGGCTGCCGCGACGGACAGCACGGCTGCGAATCCAAACGCGGCCAGATCGAACGAGATCTCGTCGAGGCGCGGCAAAACGGCCGGGCCAAGGCCTTGCGCGAATCGCTGGGGTAAGTCCGCGGCGGCCGCAGCCTTGACGGCCGCGACGGCCACATACGCGAACGCCATTCCAACGGCCCCACCGAACAGCGCGAGCAGCAAACTTTCGGTCATCACTTGACGGACGATCCGCCCAGGCGTCGCGCCGAGCGCGCGGCGCACTGCGATTTCCTCGTAACGGCGCGTGCCGCGTGCAAGCAGCAGGTTCGCGACGTTCGTGCAGACGAGCAACAACACGGCGCCAACAGCGAGCATGAGCAGACGAAGCGCCGGCGCCGCGTGGGTGGTCGCCTCTTCCAGCTCCCGCACGATCTCGAAGCGCGGCCGCCCGCCTCGGACGATTGGCGTGCCGCGCAGCCGCGAGCCGATCCCGTTTGCTTGGGCGGCTGCAGTCTCGATCGATACGCCGTCGCGGAGCCGTGCGCGCACCGAGACGGCCGTGAAAACGCCGGGTCGCGGCGGCACCGCCACATACGGAATCCAGAACTCCTCGGAGCCGAATGCCGCTGGCATCACACCGACGACGACGTGCGCGGTCCCATCGAGTAACAGGGTTGAGCCGACAATGTCGGGATCGGCGGCGAAATGACGCCGCCACGTCGACTCGTTGAGCACGACGACGCCGGCGTCCGGCCGCTCCTCGTCGGGCAGTAAGCCGCGGCCGAGGATCGGCGCTAGCCCGAGCATAGGGAATAGTGCCGGCGAGACCTGCGCGCCGTTCAAGTACGCGGCGCCGTTCGCGGTGCGGAGCGCGCGGCTAACGGCAGAGGACGCGGCGACGTGCGACAGCATGGTCGCGTTCGTGCGCCACACCTCGAAGTCCTCGTGGCGCATCGAGGTCGAGCGTATATCGGGCCAACCGTTCCCAGGGCTTGGCACGTTCTCGACGATGCGCACCAGACGATCGGAGTCGGGATAAGGCAGCGGCTGTAACAGCACGGCGTTGACGACGCTGAAGATCGCCGTCGTTGCGCCCAGCCCAAGCGCGAGCGTGAGGACAATGACGACGGTGGGACCGGGCGTATGCCTAAAGATGCGGAGAGCGGAGCGCACGTCCCGAGAGAGCTGGTCCCGCCACATCGCCAAGTCTCCTACAGCTGTAGGAGACTTTACGGAACCGTGCCTCCGTACGCAAGGCTATGCTCGAAAGCAACGCGCGTTGTCGACTCAATCGAGCTCGAGCTGGGCGCCCTCTGGAGCTGAGCGAGGAGGCCGGTACAACGCGAGCGCGAGCCGCTCCGCTACGCGGCGGTCGAGATATGGCAGCGCCACGCGATGGCTCATGGCGCCGGTGCCCGCGTTGTCCACGCTGAGCCGCGTCATTCCATAGCGCCGATCGAACGGCGAGTCGCGCAGCCGCACGCTCTGGATGCGGTTGCGGCGGACCACGGAGAGCTTGCGCGTCCACCAACCGCGCGTTAGCAGGAAAAAGTCATCGTCCAGCGCCCAGCCAGTGTGCTTCACGTAGAGGTGTGCGTGCAGCCAGATGAGCGGCAGCACCGCCGGAACGAGCGCTGCAGTCCACCAACCGATGAACGAAGCGGCCGGCACGGGCGCCGCGATGATCCAGATCAAGGCCCGCACGCGAAAGATGCGCCAGCGCGCGCGTGGCGCGAGTCTTTGCCAGTCCACCTCGGACGTGCGCGCTTGCGGCAGCGCCACGCGAACCAAGCGTTCGGCGTCGTCCTGCAAGCAGAGCGGCGCGAGCCAAAGGTCGTTCCAATTCCCGCGGCGGCCTTGCTGCCCCGCATTGGCGTCGGTTGCAAGTCCGCCGGCCAGATCCACACGCAGCGACGCGCGCTCGAAGAGGCGGTGCAGCATCGTTCTGGTCTGGTGCACGGCTTGAACGCGCGGCCGGCGTAGCGTCCGCGAGATCCGTGTAAGTAACCCGTAGCGCGTGTGTAGATCGCTGCCGGCGCGCGTCAGCCTAAAATCGTAGAGCATCGTGAACGCCAGGATCACGGACAGTATGCGTGTGACCGTGATCAGCACCGCGGCGGTGGCAGCGGCGAGCAGTAGCTGCCTCAGCAAGCCGGCGCTCGCGAGCTCTCTTAAAGGCAGCCAGTCGAATACCGCCCAGCGCTGCATGTTCTCGAAGAAGCCGCCTTGGCCGAGCAGGCCGAGCGCCGCGGCCACGAGGAGCAGGCCGCGGTTGTCGATGAGGCCGAAACGCACGAGCTCGCCCGGGCCGAGCGCGAGCAGCGTTTCTTCGGGCGCGCTCGCGGCCGCGACGTCGGCGCCGGCATCGGCGTGCTCCGAACGCTGCGCGAAGATCCGCGTGCGCATGTCTTCCACGGCCTCGAGGTCGAGCACGCGAATGCGCGCCTCCGCGCTGCCGCCCGTGGAAGTCTCCACGCGCACGTCCGCCACGCCTAGCAGGCGGTGCAGGAGCCCGCGCTCGGTGTCGACGTTCTCGATGCGTGCGTAATCGATGGTGCGCACGTTGCGGAAGAACAGGCCTTCGTGAATCACGAGCCCGTCCGGTGAAAAGCCGTAGCGGTAAATCCACTGCCGCCACAGCGCTGCACATACCAGCGGCACGAGCACCAGCGCCGGCAACCAAAGCGAAAAGTCGCGGCGCGAGCCAATGATCGAGGCCACGATCAACGGGAACAGCAAGGCCTTGATCTGCGCTACTGCGTTGAACACCCAGGATGAGGAATGCAAGCGCCGGTCGGGCTTGAACTGGCTGTCCACGAGCGGTTTGGACGCGTCAGACGGCATCGTCGCTGGCGTGCCGCTGCAGCTCATCGCGCAACGCGAGCGCCACGGCATGCTCGAGCCCCGGCAGATCGATGCGCGTGTAACGGCTGCCTGCAGTGTACAGCTTGAGCTCGGCCACGCCGTAGCGGCGCTGCAGCGGGCCTTGCGACACGTCCGTGTGCTGAATGCGCACGCGCGGCAGCGCCGACCAGGTGCGCCAGAAAACGCCGTCGCGAATGGTGATGCCGACATCGTCGATGCGATAGCGGAGATGGCGATAGCGTGCCGCCGGGTACTTCCATACGTATGCCGCGGCCGCGGCGAGGAGCAGCATCCAGACGATCCAAAGCACGATCACGGCCGGGTTGCCCGCGATGGTTGCGCCGAGCACGAACACCGAAGCGGCGATGACGGGCGGAGCGCACGTCATGGCGGCCGACCAGCGCCATACGGGAACGGCGCGTGCATCCACGGATCGGTCGAGCTCGATTTCAGCGTCGGCGGTCTGTGCACCGGTGTCTGCGGTCGCTCCCATGGCTCGGGATTGCCGCTCAGCCGCGAGTGCCGCGCAGATGTCGCGGCCAGATGCCCGATTTGCCGGGCGACAGGATTCCGTTCGGATCGACGGCGTCCTTCAAGGTTTCGTGGAAGCGCCGCATCGCGTGATCGTTGAACGAATACATTTCCGCCACCTTGTCCATGAACGCGATATGCGTCCGATACTCGGCCCAGCCGTTCGCGGCGGAAACCTCGACCAGCCGCTCGAAGATCTCGCGGCTCTGGCGGTTCTGCTCCGCGTCGCTCGACGTTGGCAGGCCGAATAGCAGCACGAGCGCGCGCGGATTGTACGACCACGGCAACGCCGCGAACTGATTGGCGGCGGGTAGCGCGAGATCGGCGTAGAGCTGGCCGAATACGCGTTGCGCCTTGAAGATGGCTTCGCCCGTCATCGGAATGATCGGCGAGAAGCCGAGGTGGCCGCCGCCTTGCAAGAGGCCGAACACACCGAGGCTTGGAATGCCGAGCGCAACGGTGAGCGTGGGGTCGTTCTGGTCCACCTCGGCCGGGAACACATAGCGGCGGCCGTCGGCGAACGTGGCGCCCGGGATCGCGCCGAATTTTTCCTTCACGTAGTCCCATTGCGCGTCGATGACGCGCGGCGGCCCCCAGAACCGAAACTCGGCGCTCCAGTAGGGGAGGTTGCGCTGGCGTGCGAGCGCGTCTAGCTGTGCAATCGGCGGCCCGTTCGGCATCTCGAAGAACGACCCGCCCTGCGAGACGTGGTAGCTCAACAGCGGGCTCTCGAGCAGCATCGTGCCGCGCAAGATGTCGGAGTTCATGAGGTAGGCGTACGTCTCCATGAACGGCACGAGATCGTCGTGCAGCGCCACGTTCACCCGGCCGTCGCGATACGCCTCGGGCGAGGGCATGAGCCACAGTCCCATGCGCGTGACGATGCCGTAGTTCGACTGCGAGAACAGACCGTCGACGAGCGGCCCGAACCCGTACTTGTACTGGTGCCACACCTCGGAGTCCGTCTTCGCCCCCATGCCCGTGCGCAGCAGCTCGCCGTTCGGCAGCACTACCTCGAGCCCGCACACGGCGTTCCAGTGATCGCGCATCGGCGTGCGGCCGCCGCCGCGCTCGAGCGCGTTCCCCACGGGCGAGCCCCAGCCGGGATCGGCCGGATCGATCCAGACTTTGAGGCCGCGCTCTTGAATGTAGCGATGCAGATCGAAGTAGCTGACGCCGGGCTCGACGACGGCGTAATGCGTCTTGTCGTTGACCTCGAGGATGCGATTCATCCGCTTCAAGTCGACGATGACGCTGCCGGAATAGGCGGGCGCCGAGCCGCCGTAGCCCAGGTTTCGGCCCGTCGCGATCGTCCAGAGCGGAATGCGGTAGCGGTTGGCGATGCGGACGACGGCTTGCACTTGCTCGACGGTGTCGGGCGCGACGGACGCGGACGGCACGCGATCGTCGGCTTCGCCCTTGAACGGCGAGTACGCGTCGCGATAGAGATTCAGGTCCTCGTCCGACGTGAACACCCACTCGCGGCCCACGGTGTTACGAAAGTCGTCGAGCGCTCGCGCGAAGTCGCGTTCCGTGATGCCGGGCGGTGTTGCCATGGTCCGCTGCCGAGTCAGCTCTAGGGAACCGGCATCATAGCGCCGGCGGTGTAGGGCCGACGTATTTTGCGCGCGGCCGGATGATCGCGTTCGCCTCGTACTGCTCGATGGCGTGGCCGATCCAGCCCATGGAGCGGGCGATGGCAAACAGCGCCAGCGCCGCGCCGTTCGGCAGTCCGAGCGTGCGGGCCACGGCAACGAGCGCGAAGTCGAGCGTCGGCGCTTCGCCGAGCACGGTTTGCGCCGTGGCCGCGAGCTCGCGCGCGAAGGCGCTCGCCTTGGCCTTCGGCAGCATGCCGAGCAACAGCGCGGCGCGCGGATCGCCGTTCGGGTAGAGCGGGTGGCCGAAGCCCTCGATCGTCTCGCCGCGGCGCAGGCGCTCCGTGAGCGCCGCCCGCACGTCGCGGGCGCGGTGCAGCGCGTCCCAGGCGGCCTCGATGCGCGCCGTGGCGCCGCCGTGTTTGGTTCCTTCGAGCGCCGCGAGCCCGGCGATGACGACGCCGTACGGCGAGCCGCCCGCCGAGGCGACGCACCGTGCAGTGAACGTAGAGACGTTGAGCTCGTGATCCGCGCTCGCGATCAGCGCCGCGCGCAACAGCTCGGCGGCTCGCGGCACGCCCCACGCGGAAGCCAACACCGCGTCGATCGTATCGCCCGCGCCGTCGCCGCCGCCGGCCAAGCGCGTCAACAGCCACAGGATGCGCCAGCCCGTGTGCGCCACGGTGCGCGGGCGCAGGTCGTACGCGAGCGCGTCCGCGGCGGAGGCGAACGCCAAGGCCGATTGAGCCGCGGCGATGAACGGCGCGCCCTTGCGCGGCAGCCGTGCCGCCGCTATGCGCGCCGGCGCCCCGAGCGCGGCGCCATCGGCCGTTCCCGTCCACAGCAGCGCGGCCACGTCGGCCACCGAGCGCTCGCGCGCCAGTGTCGCGGCGTCGTGACCGCGGTAATACATGTGCTCGTCGGCGATCAGCGTGATCGCGGATTCGAGAATCGGCAGCCCCCAATAGAGCGCCTGCTCGGCGGCCTTCTCCGGATTGCGCCGCTCGCGCGAGCGCGCTTTGAGGCGCTCGATGTCGTCGCGCGAGTAGCGGCGGCGGCGCTCGCCGCCGGGCGCCGCTTCGGAGCGGATGCGGCCGCGGCTCACGTAAGCATAGAGCGTGGCGCGGCTCACGCCGAGCGCCGCGACGGCCTGTTCGGCGTCGAGCCAGGCGGCCTTCCTGCTGTGCATGTTGATTGAGTAATCAATATTGACTGGATCGTGTCTACACCATACGTTGGCCGGCATGCCGACGCAAATCTCCGCACACGCCAATCCGGGCCTCGAAGGCGTCGTTGCAGCGGAGACGAACTTGAGCCACGTGGACGGCGAGCGCGGCGAGCTCGTCATCGCCGGGCGCCGGCTCGACGATCTCGCGCACCTCGACTACGAGGACGTCGTTACCGAGCTGTGGCAAGCCGCCGGCGTCGCCGTGGACGGCCGTGTAGGCGTCGAAGCGCTGCCGGCGGCCACGCTCGCGTTGCTGCGCGACGCCGCGACGCGCGCCGTCGACCCCATGGATGCTTTGCGCATGGCAGCAGGCACGCTCGTCGCCGGCGACGACCTCGCCGCGGCCCGGCTCCTCGTCGGCTCGTTCCCTACGATCGTGGCCGCGTACGCGCGCCTCTTGGGCGGCGCCGAGCCCGTTGCGCCGCGCCCGGATTTCGGACTGGCCGCGAACTATCTCTACATGCTCACCGCGGCGGAGCCGCATGCCGAGCTCGTGCGCGGCCTGAACGTGTACTTGACCACCGTGGCCGATCACGGCTTGAACGCGTCGACGTTCACGGCACGCGTGATCACGTCGACCGGCTCGGACTTCGTCTCCGCCTTGACGGGCGCCGTCGGTGCGCTCAAAGGCCCGCTGCATGGTGGCGCGCCCGGGCCCGCGCTCGACATGGTGTTCGAGATCGGCAGCGCCGAGCGGGCGGAAGCCGTGCTGCGCGAGAAGATCGCCCGCGGCGAGCGGCTCATGGGTTTCGGGCATCGCGTATACAAGGTGCGTGATCCACGCGCCGACGCGCTTGCCGCCGCCGCGGCGCGCATGTTCGAGCGCGCCGGGGATTTGCGCCTGTACGAGCTTGCGCGCGCCGTGGAAGACACCGCGCTACGCGTGCTCGAGGAGCACAAGCCGGGGCGCAGGCTGAAGACGAACGTGGAGTTCTACACGGCGCTGTTGCTGCACGGC
>CAMPKU010000114.1 GCA_946887385.1 uncultured Gammaproteobacteria bacterium | reverse complement strand
GCCGATATTCGGAGGTGACGATGCGTGTTTCGCGCGCCGCGATGGCTCCGCTCGAGTTCGAGGGGCTGCGTATCTTCGACTACACCGCCGGCCAATCGCTAAGCTCCTCGATCGCCGCCATCGAAGTGCCGCCCGGTGCGCGTCATGGCGAGGCTTGGTCGCGCCGCTCGGACAAGTACTACCTGGTGTCGAGCGGCGAGATCGACTTCGTGCTCGACGGCGAATCGCAGGTATTGAAAACCGGGGATTTCTGCTTCGTGCGCCAGGGCCGGCGGTTCAGTTATGCGAATAGAAGCACAAAGCGTGCGGCGTTGGTGCTCGTGCACACGCCCAGCTTCGATCTGCGCGATGAAGTCTTCGTTGGGCGCTAGTATTCGCCGGCGGGTCATCGAACCCGCGATGGGGCCGCCATGAACGCTTTCGACCTCCGAATGCTGTTGCCCATGTTCGCACTGGAGGCGCCGATGATTTTGCTGCCCGTCGTGGGGCTAATTCTGGCGCGTTCCAAGCTGATGCCGCGCGGAAGCGCGTCGCTGCTCGCAACGCTGGGCTTCGTGCTGTTGTTCCTGCACGCTGCGTCGCAACTCGCGTTTCAGGTCTACTTGGCACGCAACTCCGCTGAAGACGTGATTGGCTTCATCGCCGTCTGGAGCAGCGTGCTCCGCGCATTGTTCCTCGCGGCGTTGATCTGCCTTTCGTGCGCAATTTTCGTCGGTCGGCCCAGAATCGAGACATGAGCGGCATACGCATCGATGCCCACCTTCGCTGCGTTATCTGAAGCGCCGACGATTCGCGCGTGCGTAGCGGCCGACGCGCCGGCGATCGCGGAAATCTACAATTACTTCGTGCGTGAGACGGTCATCACGTTCGAGGAGACACCGGTCGCGGCGAACGAGATGGCGCGGCGCATCGCGGACGTCAGCGCTCGTTATCCGTGGCTGGTTGCGGAGCGCGATGGCGCCGTCGTCGGCTGGGCGTATGCGGCGGAGTGGAAGACTCGGTCCGCCTATCGGTTCTCGGTTGAAACCGCAATCTACGTTTCCCTCGCGCATCACGGTCGGGGCATCGGCAGCGCGCTCTACGTGCCGCTGATTGCCGAGCTCGAGGCGCTGAACATCCACAGCGCCGTGGGCGGCATCGCATTGCCGAACCCGGCGAGCGTCGCGCTGCACGAGAAGCTGGGCTTCACGAAGATCGCCCACTTTGGCGAGGTCGGGCGCAAGTTCGACCGTTGGGTCGATGTGGGTTACTGGCAGCTGGTCCTGGAAAATAAATCCGGCCCCACAAAATAAATCCGTCGCCTTTTTCAGTAGGGGCGATAGGGGAGCGTGAAGTGGATGGCGAGGGTGGCGAGTAGTAGGGCCAGGGAGGCGTAGAGGGACGTGCGCCAGGGGCTGAAGGCGGGTTCCACGATCTCGAATTCTTCGACGAGGATGGTTTCGCAGGCGCCGTCGCCCGTGTCGTCGCGCGTGGTGCTGGTGCCGCGCATGCCGCCGTTTTGCACGGCCCCGTAGCGGGCCAGCGAGCCCTTGATGCGAATCTGATCGCCGATGCGGATCTCGGCCACGCGGTCGCGTATGAACGGATCGGCCGAGATCAGGTGATTGTTCGAGAGCTGATTCATTTTGAACCGCGACCACGCCACGCTGTCGCGCGTCTGCACGTTGCAGGTGAAGATGCCGTTCCAGAAGTCGAGCTTGCGCAGCGTGGGCTCGAACGCGGAGTCGCTCCACACCACGCACACGTCGGCCATGTTCAAGTGATCGTTCGACCACCGATGCATCGAGCTTTCGCCGTCGTGCTGACGGTACGACACCACGAGCCCGTAGAGCTCGTAGGAGTAGAGCGGCTCCACGCGGTATTCAACGCCGGCGTACGGCAGGGTCATTGCACGCTCGTCCACCGCACGTTGGCGCGGCTCGTCCTTGAGCTTCGGATGAAAGTCGATGGTGCCCGGTAAGGCGTTGCGATTGAAGAACGCAACCACGAGCGTGAGCGCGCTCGCGATCATCACGATCCGGTTCAACGTCCGCAGCATGCACGCACGCTACCGCGGACAGCGCCGCGCCGACGCCGAGCGGCGTCACGAAATTCGAGCCGCCTGTTGAATTTCGGCGCGTCGCTGCCCATGCTTGCGCGTTCCGAGCAGCAACGACTCGGTTCAGCACGGTGCTCACATCCATGGCAGAAGCGGTATTACGCGTCCGCGACCTACGCAAGGCCTATCAGGACGTCGTCGCGGTCGGCGGCCTGGACCTCGACGTGCACCGCGGCGAGTGCTTCGGGCTGCTGGGGCCGAACGGCGCCGGCAAAACCACGACGATCGAGATCTGCGAAGGGCTCACGCCGCGCGACTCGGGCGAGCTCGAAGTGCTCGGTATGCGCTGGGAGACCGACGCCGCTGCGCTAAAGCAACGGCTCGGCATTCAGCTTCAGGAAACGCAGCTCTCCGAGAAGCTCACGGTCGAGGAAACCGTGCGTCTCTTCCGCAGCTTTTTTCGCAACGGGCCCACGCCCGAGCACGTGATCGCACTCGTGCAGCTCGAGGAGAAACGGCGTGCGCGCGTCGGCACGCTCTCGGGCGGCCAGAAGCAACGGCTCGCGCTCGCCTGCTCGCTCGTCGGCGACCCCGAGCTCTTGTTTCTCGACGAGCCGACCACGGGGCTCGATCCGCAGGCGCGCCGCCAGCTCTGGGATTTGATCGAGGAGTTCAAGCGCGCGGGCAGAACGATTTTGCTCACCACGCACTACATGGACGAAGCCGAGCGGCTCTGCGAGCGGGTGGCCATCATGGATCACGGCAAGATCATCGCGCTCGGGTCCCCGCGCGAGCTGGTGGCGTCGATCGGCGTAGAGCACGTGGTGGAGTTCTCGGCCGACGGTGCGGCGCAGCGCCTGGACTTGGCCGAGCTGCGCGCCATCGAGGGCGTGCGCCACGCGCAAGCCGACGACGGTATCGTGCGGATGCAAGTCACCGCGCTCCATCGTGCGGTGCCCGCGTTGCTGGCCGAGCTCGTGCGCCGAGACATTCCGCTCACGGAGCTGCGGACGCACTCGGCCACCTTGGAGGACGTTTTCGTCACGCTGACTGGGCGGCATTTGCGCGATGAGTAACCATCCACTTTTTCAACTCACGCTCGTGCGCTTCCGCGAGTTCCTGCGCGAGCCCGAAGCGTTGTTCTGGGTGTTCGGCTTTCCGCTGGTGCTCGCCGCCGGCCTTGGGCTGGCATTCCGCAACACGCCGGCCGAGGTGCTCACGGTCGGCGTAGTGGGCTCCGACGTTGCGGCGTTCGAGCACGCGCCCGCGCTCACGGTGGACCCGTTTCCCACGGTGGACGACGGCCTGCGCGCGTTGCGCGAAGGGAGAGTCGCGTTGCTCGTCGAGCGCGCCGCGAACGGCGCCGTGGTCTACCACTACGACGACACGAACCCCGAGGGCCGCGACGCGCGCATGCGCGTGGACGAAGCCGTGCAGGAGAGCGCCGGCCGCACGGATCCCGTGGCAGCACAGGACGAATTCATGCGGGAGCCGGGCTCGCGCTATATCGACTTCCTCGTTCCGGGCCTGCTCGGCATGAACTTGATGGGCGGCTCGATCTGGAGCATGGGTTTCGCCATCGTCGACGCGCGGCGGCGCAAGCTCATGAAGCGGCTCGTCGCCACGCCGATGTCGCGCCCCTATTTCCTGCTGTCGTTCCTGCTCTCGCGGCTCGCGATGCTGGTGATCGAGGTGGGAGCCTTCTTGGGCTTTGCCGTGCTGGTGTTCGGCGTTCCCGTGCGCGGCTCGCTCGCGCTCATTGCGGGCGTATGCGTGTTCGGCACGCTGGCGTTCGGCGCGCTCGGCTTGCTGATCTCCTCGCGCGTGCGAACCATCGAAGCGGCATCCGGCCTGATGAACCTCACGATGTTGCCGATGTGGATCTTGTCGGGCGTGTTCTTCTCGTCGCAGCGCTTTCCGGACGCCGTTCAGCCGTTCATCAGTGCGCTACCGCTCACCGCGTTGAACGATGCGCTGCGTGCCACGATGCTGCAGGGCGCCACGCTGCCGCAAATCGGGCCGCAGCTCGGCGTGCTCGCGGTGTGGCTGCTCGTCTGCTTTCCGCTCTCGCTGAAGCTGTTTCGGTGGCGATAGCGGAACGCCGCTGCTCGTAATGCAGCGGTAGCCACGAGCGCGACGGCGCCGTTCGCCCTAGCTCACGGCTGCACGGCGAAGCAATAGAGCAGGCCCGCGCCGCCCGTGGCGACGAGATCGTCCTGGCTACAGCTGCGCGTGCTGTGCACTGCGTTCCACGACGCGTTCGGGCCGCCGAGCCGGTCGTGATGACCGACCATCGCGTTGCCCGTGCTGTTGCTCGTCCAGTTGTTGCACGTGGTGAGCGCCACGTTGCCGGGCACCAGCCGGCCCGTGGAATCGGAGCCCGTCAACATGTCGTGCTGATTCGGGTCATCGCCGGCACCGTTGACTTCCTCGCCCTTCTCGTTGAGCGCCGTGGGCTTCCGAATGTTATTGCGGTCTTGATGCAAGTCGTCGACGTTCGACGCGATCAGCGCGCCGCGTGCGTTGAACCACGGGCCGCGGCCGATGCGATCGCGCGCGTGTACCACGCCGTTCGGGCCTTGCGCGCCGGCGCTCAGGTACGCGCGCCAGGTGGCGTTCCCGCGGCCGGCGGCGGCTGCGAGCGTTTGGCAATGCGCGTCGGCGCCCGCCAAGCCGCCGAGATTGCCGCCGTCGCCCTTGCCCACGCTGGTCACGAAAAAGCTCATCGGCTGAGCCGGAGCCTGCTGACCTTGCTGCTGTGCGACGGCCGAGCCGGCCAGCGTGGCCAGCGCGAGCGGTACGAGAGCCAACTTCAGGTTCTTCATACGTCCCCCAGGTGTTGTTGTTCGAGTGCGCGCGCGTGATGCGCCGCCGCCTCGATTCTACGCGCGCGCCCAACGGCGGCCATCTGAAGGAAGCTCAAGCCCTCATTGGTCGACGAGATTCAGGAACAGCCACTTCTTGCCCTTGGCCAGACCGGCGAGCTCGCGGCCGATGGAGGCGTAGACCGGCGGGGAAGACGTGATGTGCTGCGTGCCGGCATGCATGTCGCGGAACAGGTGCTGGATCGGCCCCGCGCGCAAGGCCGCGGTGCCGGCGGCCTTGTAAGCGAACAGCGCCGCCTCGTGAGCCGACCACGTGGCGTGCGCGAGCGCCAGCCGGATCAGCGAATTCTGCCGCACGGACAATCGGTCGCCGCGCGCGAGCGTCTCGCTCACGTCGCTCCACGTCTCGTAGACGAACGCGCGCGCCGAGCGCATCACGGCTTCCACGTTCGCGAGCCCTTCTTGAAAGCTGGCGCTGTCGGCCAACGTACCGGGCCGCCCCGCCTTCTCCGCGACGACGGCAATCAGCTCATCGAGCACGCGCCGGCCGATGCCGCACGCCCAGCCCGAGTGGCACATGCCCGCAAAGCCGATGATGCCGATGTAATACAGATGCCCGCCGCGCAACGGCTCCTCGGTGGTGGCCATGTGCGTGTAGGCGTCGGGCACGAACACGTTGTCGGTGGTGTAGTCGATGCTGCCCGTGGCGCGTAAGCCCAGCACGTCCCAGTTGTCGATGAGGTTGGCCTTGCCAACGGGGAGCACGAAGATGCGCGCCTCGTGAGTGCCTTCGATGAGGCCGAGCGTATGGATGTGCGTGCCGTGCTTGATGCCCGAAGCGAAGCTCCACGAGCCCGAGAGGTTGAAACCGCCCGGCGCCGGCTTCGCCACGCCGGGGCGCGTGCCCTGCCCCGCAATCACCGGCAAGCGCGAGCCGCCGAACAGCTCCTTCACGGCTTCGTCTTTGAGATAGGCGGCGCCCGTGCCGATGGCGAGCGAGGCCGCCATCATCACCCAGCCCGCGGACGGATCGCCGTATGACACGTTCTCGATCACCTCGAGCGACGAAAGCGGATCGAGCTCGAGCCCGCCGCGCACCGTGCGCGGCACCCACATACCGAGCAGCCCTTCGCCGTGCAGCGCCTCCACGACGGGGTCGGCAAGCTTGCCGAGCGCTTCACTCTCCGGCGCATGCTTGCGCGCCAGCGCGCCGACGCGCTTCGCACGGCCGATGACATCCGTTTTCTGCTCCACTGCGTTCACGACGACTGCACTCCTCTCAACAACTTACTCAACGCGGGCCGCTGCGCGATGCGCTCGGCATACTGTTGAAACTTCGGGCGCGGGTCGAGGCCCTTCACCATCAGGCCCCACTGCACTTGCGCGCCCACGTACACGTCCGCCGCGCTGAAGCGCTCGCCCAGGATGAAAGGCCCGGGCGTCAAGGCCGTCTCGAGCGCGTTCAGCGTGTCGTCGTAGCTGCCGTAGCCAACGGCGCCCTTGCGCTCCACGGGCGGGCGCGCGAACAGCTTGTCGACGATGGCGGGCTCGATGCAGCCGGCGCCGAAGAAGAGCCACCGCAAGTAGGTGCCGCGCTGCGGGTCGTTCAGGGCCGGCGCCAAGCCGGCCTCGGGATAGGCATCCGCAAGATACGTGCAAATGGCCGCGGCTTCGGTAACCACGACACCGCGATGCACCACGGCCGGAACCTTGCCCATCGGGTTGATCTTCAGATATTCGGGCTTCTTGTGGTCGCCTTTCTCGAAGTCGAGGATGTTCATGTCGTACGGCACACCGAGCTCCTCGAGCAGCCAGTGCACGATGCGCCCCCGCGATTGGGGGTTCGTATAGAACGTAATGTCGGCCATGCTCCCCCTCCTCGGTTCGTTATCCCTCGATGCTAGCGGCCTCGCCGGCACCTGTGCAAACCTCCACGCGAAGCAACAGGTTGCAGTGCTCGGCACCTACCGTTGCAGCCCCGGGCCCGCGCTTCGGTTGCTGGCCGCCGACGCGCTCATCGCCGCCACGGCCGGCGCGCTGCGGCGCCTTGCGGTCGACAGCGGCGAGGCGAATCGCGATACTGCCCGCCCTTTTCGAAAAACCCACCGATGTTTCGCAGCGTTCGTTTCTATTCCGTGTCGAGCCCGTGGCCCGACTCAGAGCTGGCCTTGTCCGAGAAGCTTGCAGGCGCGGCGTTCAAGCCGTGCGGCGCCTACACCGAGCGCAGCTCCGGCTTCGAGGCGCCCACCGGTGCCGACGACAGTCCGTTCGCGCGCCGCGTGGCGGGCGCGGATCTGCTACGGCTGCGCAACCAGGCGCGCGTGCTGCCCACGGCCGCTGTGAACGAAGCGCTCGAGCTGCGCCTCGCCGAGTATCGCGAGCGAATGCAGGAAGAGCCCGGGCGGCGCACGAAGCGCAAGCTCAAAGAGCAAACACGCGACGAGCTGCTGCCGAAGGCACTGCTGAAATCCGACCGAACGACGGCGTTATTTCTGCTGAGTGACAACGTGCTGGCCATCGGCACGGGATCCGAGCAACGCGCCGAGCGCTTCCTCGAGCTATTGCGCTCGGCGCTGGGCAGGCTCGACGCCGAGCCGCTCGCCTTCGCGCGGCCGATGGAGCACGTGCTCGCGCGCGTGTTTGCCGGCGATCCGCCGCCGAAGTTCGCGCTGGGCCGTGAAGCGCGCATGCGCGACCGCGCCGATGCGAAGAGCTCTGTACGCTGGAGCGAGATCGATCTCACGCATGCCAACGTGCGCCGTTGCGTGAAGGACGGCATGGAGCTCACGCACTTGGGCATCGAGTTCGACGGCGCGCTGAGCGGGGTGCTCGATGCGAAGGGCTCGCTCGGCAAGCTTAAGCTCGTGGGCCTCGACGAAGCCGCCGACGAAGCGGCCGAAGGCGCCGAAGAGCCGCTGGCGCGCCTCGACGCCGAGCTCGCGCTGTTCGGCGGCACGCTTCGGCAGCTCGTGGCGGGGCTGAAGCAGGCGCTGGGCTCGGGTTAGACTCTGCCCATGACGGCGACAGTGACGGCTGCGTTCATCCACCACGCGGCGGCATTCCTGCTCGTGGCGGCCCTGATGGTGGAGCTCGTGGTGCTCAGGAACGAGCTGACCACGGCGTCGGCGCGCAGCGTGCTGCGCATGGACATGGTGTACGGCATCGCAGCGCTCGTGCTGCTCATCGCAGGCTTCGTGCGCGTGTTCTACACCGAGAAGGGCGCGGCCTATTACTTCGCCAGCGGCTCCTTCCTCGTGAAGCTCACGCTGTTCATCGTGGTAGGGTTGCTATCGATCTATCCGACCATGCAGTTCATGCGCTGGCGCAAGGCATTGCGCGAGCAACGCCTGCCCGACTTCGACGCCGCCACGCGCCGCAAGGTGCGGATGCTGCTGCACATCCAGCTCACGCTGGTGTTCGTCATCATCCTGATGGCAATCATGATGGCGCGCGGCCTGTGGTTCTTGGGCTGAAAAGCGGCAGCCTTCCTACTCGTAGCGCAGGGAGCTGATGGGGTCGAGGTTGGCGGCCTTGGCCGCCGGCAGCATGCCGAACACCACGCCCACACAGGCCGAGAAGCCGAGCGCGAGCACGATCGCCCACCACGGCGTATAAGCCTCGGCAGGGAAGCCGGGAATCAGCGACGCCGCGATCGCGCCGATGCCGTAGCCGAAGATGAGCCCAATGATGCCGCCGAGCAGGCACAGCACCAGCGCCTCGAGCAGGAACTGCAGCAGGATGTGATGGCGCTTCGCGCCGATGGCCTTGCAGATGCCGATCTCGCGTGTGCGCTCCGTGACCGACACGAGCATGATGTTCATGATGCCGATGCCGCCCACGAGCAATGAAATGCCGACGATGCCGCTCATCACGACGGTGACGGTATTCAAGATGCTTTCGAAGGTGTCCTGGAGCTGCTCCGCGGTTTGAATGCGGAAGTCGTCCTCGTCATCCGTGCCGAGATTGTGAGCCGAGCGCAAGAGGCGCGTGATCGTGGCGTTGATGTTGTCGAGCTCCTCGAGATCGCGCACCGTGAAGCGGATCCACATGTCGGGCCGGCGCTGATTGCCTTGCAGGCTCACGAGCGTGCTGAACGGCACGATGACCATGTTGTCCTGGCTCTGCCCGAAGATCTCGCCTTTGGCCTCGAGCAAGCCGATGATCCGCAGCCACTCGCCGTTGAACTGGATGTACTCGCCGATGGGGTCTTCGGGCAGCGTGAGGTCTTCGCGCACTTGATCGCCGATCACGGCCACGCGCCGCCGCGTCTGGTTGTCGCTATCGGAGATGAACCGGCCGCGCACGGTGTAGTACTGACCGATCTCCTGGTAGACATACGTGGAGCCCACCACCTGCGTGGCCGTGGCCTTCGAGCCCGAGCGTACCTGCCCCTGCGCGTTCATCACGGGCGTGATCGATTCGAGACCGGCGACGCGGTAGCGGATCAGGTCGTGATCGGATTGCGTCAAGCGCGAGATGCGGCCTGCCAGAAAGTTCTCGCGCGACGTGAACGAGGAGATCGTCACGCCGTTGGAGCCCAAACCTTCGAACTGCTGGCCGATCGTAACGCTCAGCCCCTGAATGATCGACACCATCGCGATCACCGACGCCACGCCGATCACGATGCCGAGCGTGGTCAAGAAGCTGCGGAAGCTATGCGCGCGAATCGACGAAAGCGCCGCACGCGCCCCTTCCGTGGCGGCAAACCACAGCGGGAAGCGTGCGCCCGCCACGCGCCGGCCGGGCTTCACTCTCTGCTCAGTGGCTGACGCGCTGGCGCTCATTGCGCTGGTCCTCCACGATCTTGCCGTCTTTGAGCCGCACGATGCGTTGGCCGTGCGCGGCCACGTCGGGCTCGTGCGTGACCACGATGATGGTTTGGCCGTCGCTGTGCAGCTCGTCGAACAGCGCCAGGATCTCGATGCTGGTTTGCGAGTCGAGATTGCCCGTGGGCTCGTCGGCCAGCAGGATCGACGGGTTCGTGACGAGCGCGCGCGCGATCGCCACGCGCTGCCGCTGGCCGCCGGAGAGCTGGTTCGGCAGATGATCGCTGCGGTCCGCAAGCCCTACGCGCGCGAGCACGCGCTCGGCTTCCGCTTTGCGTTCCCCATAGCTCAAGCCGCGGTAGATCAACGGCTGCATCACGTTTTTGAGCGCGCTCGCGCGCGGCAGCAAGTTGAAGCTCTGGAAGATGAAGCCGATCTCCTGATTGCGGATGTCGGCGAGATCGTTCTCGTCGAGGCCGCTCACGTCGCGCTTGTTGAGCACATAACGCCCCGCTGTGGGCGTGTCGAGGCAGCCGATGATGTTCATGAGCGTGGACTTCCCCGACCCCGAGGAGCCGATGAAGACCACGTACTCGTTATAGGCGATCTGCAGGTCGAGATTGTCGACCGCCTTGATGAGCTGCTGGCCCATCTCGTAGTGCTTGCTGATCGCGGACAGCTCGATCACCGACATCGGCGGCTCACTCGTTCGCGACGCGATTGTTTTGCTCGCGGGTGCCGGCGATGATCACACGATCGCCGTCCTCGAGCGCGCGCAGCACGCGGTCCGGCCCCGTGATCACCTCGTCGCCCGCGGAAACGCCGGCCACGATCTGTTGATACGTGTCGTCCGCGAGCCCCACTTCCACGGGCACTCGCATGGCCAGGCCGTCGCGCACGACGAACACGTCGCGGCGCGTGACGTTCGCCGTGAGGTCTTCCTCCACCAGAATCGACTGGATCGGCACGGCGATCGCGTCCTCCTTCGTGGCTGTGAAGATTTCGGCTCGGCACGTCATGCCGGGCCGCAGCGTGATCTTCTCGGGATCGAGTAACCGGATCTTGATCGCGAAGCTTTGCCCTTGCTGCCCTTCGGCTACCTTCGCCGACACCGCGATCGAATCGACGACGCCGTCCACGGGCTGATCGGGATATGCGATGGCGTACACGCGGGCTTTTTGGCCGATGCTCACGTTGGCGATGTCGGCCTCGTCGACGTTCACCTCGGTGTGAATGCTGGCCGGATTCGCAATCGTCATGAGACTGCTGCCCGGGATGTTCGTGGAGCTCGAGATGGCCGTCTCGCCCACCTTGATGTCGAGCGTGGTCACACGGCCCTTGATAGGCGAGTACACGCGCGTCTTGCTGAGCCGGTCCTGCGCCTGCTCGAGCTGCGCGCGCGCCTGCTCGAGCGACTCGCGGCTCGACATCAAGTCCACCTCGGCGATCTCGAGATTGTTGGTGGCCGTGACGAAGGTGTCCTGATCGATGAGGTTGCGCTCGTTGAGCCCGCGCATCCGCTCCCACTGCGTGCGCAGGTTCGCGACTTGCAGCTGCTGGCGCTGAATGGCGATCTCCTGCAATCGCACGCTGGCCTCGTTCTGGTCGACGGCCGCGCGCAAGCGCTGATCGTCGATCTGGAGCACGAGCTGCCCGCTGTCGACGTGCGCGCCTTCCTCCACGTAGATGGCCGTCACGCGGCCGATCTCCTCCGTGGTGAGCTTCACCTCTTCTTCGTGCACCAGCTTGCCCGACGCCAGCACCGAGGACTGGATGCTGCGCGGTGCGAGCTTCTCGACTTGCACTTCCACAGCCGCCGTCCCGCGCATACTCGCCTGGATCAGGGGAACGGCCACGACGAGCAGGACGAGGCCGACGATCAGCAATAACTTCTTGTTCATGGCGTCCCTAAGTCAACGCGGCAATAGTGCCGATGAGCACGATGAGAGCAAGCGGCCCGAGCACGATCACGGTGGCGCGGACGATCGAGCGCTGTGTAAACGCCTGATAGCCCAGGATCTGGAGCACCGTGGCCCAGAGCACCGTCACGTCGAGCGACAGCAGAACGCGTTGGACGATCGTCGCGCCTTGCGGATCGATGGCGAGCAGGCTGCCGAACGCCAGCGGGTTCAACTGTTCCGCGGGCAGAAAGCGCGCGTCCGTGACGTACAGATTCACGAGCGACGCGATCATGCCGAATATTGCCGGCAACGAGCACCACGCGATGAGGCCCAACCACTGCCCGTACTTGATGCCGTCGTGCGTGGCGAACGACACGCCCGTGTAATAGAGCGCCACGAGCGCGTAGACAATGAGAATGGCGAGGGCGCCCGAGAGGCCCTGTAGCGCACCCAACACGCTCGCCGGCACCTGCGTGGCCGCGTCGACGGCTTGGCTGCGCTGCTCTTCGGTGATGTTGTTATTCACCTGGAGCTGCTGATCCAGCAGCCACGGCAGGTCGACCGCCTGCATGTACGCGAACTGCACGACGAAGGTGCCGATCATCAGCACGAGCAGCGGGAACCATGCCCTCGGCCGCTCCTTGATGACGGCGAAGGCGGCAGCCGGTGCCGTGAAAATGTTCGATAAAACGCCGACAGCGCTGTCTTGGGCCATGCCGGGTGGTCCTTGTGGGTAATGGGGAGCGGTCGCGGTTCGCGGATACTACTTCTAAACTCGTTCTAGAACATCCTGTTAACGGAAGAAACGTAACTTGGCGTACGGTGCCTCTCGCGCCTCGGCCGGCAGTTTCATCCGTGTCGTGCGAAGTAGTACGCACGAGCCCCACATTCCTTACACGCGACTAGAAAACTTAGGGTTGCTCTTGAAGCTCGGCTCGGTTGACGAGCCGGCATTTGATCGTCGAGAACGGAGCCTCGAGCGCCAGCGCGGGCGCCGTATCGCGGGTGTCGACGCACACCGGCATCAGATCGAGATAGGCCGGCCGCACTTCGGGAAAGAGGCCCGTCGGCCCGCCGTCCGGGGTCGCGCAGGCGCTGAACAGCCCAAATCCCAAAAACGAGACGCCGAAGCCGCCCGTCAGCGCATTGCAGAGCTCCGCCACCGTGCGCCCGAATTTGGTGCGCTGCGAGCCCACGGTGCCGTCGGATCGCCCGCCGAAATCGCTGCCACGGCCGCCATCGAAGATGCTGCGCTTCGGCTCGGACTCCTGCTCGGGACGCGGCGGCGCCACATCGTCCATCGAGAACGTGAGGTATTCGCTCTCGGCCGCGCGCTCGGTGAGCACCTCGCGCACGGCGCGGCGCCGCTCCTCGTCGAAGTCGATGGACGGCGTGGGTGCCACCTCCTCGACGGGCACGGGCTCGCTCGCCGGCGGCGAAGGCGGCGTTTCGACGACGACGTTCGACTCGGGTACCACGTCGGCCGCACGCGGAGGCGCGGGCGGCTCGGGCTGCTCGGGCGGCGGTTGTTCGCTCTCGCGCGGGCGCTCCTCGGCGGCCGGTGCAGGAGCGGCTTCGGGCGCGGGCTCGGCCGGCCGCGGCGTCGGCCGCTCGAACAGAAAGAAGTCGGCCGTGGGCGGCGCGGGCGGCGGCGCGCCCCACTTGTGCAGGCTCAACGCGTAGCCGGCCGCGACGTGCGCCGCGATCGACGCGAAGAACGTGGCGCGCGACAGCGAAAAGACCCCGCGCGCGCCGGCCGGCGGCCGCGTGGGCACGTTCGAGGGAGGGACGGCCAGTTCGAGCTCGCGCATCGCGCTTCCGCCGGACAACGCGGACTATGACCGGCGGCCGAAGCGTTTGGTTCGCTTTAGCCGGCGCTCACGCGAGCGGCGGCTCACGCCGATGCCACTCCGTCGCCTGCTCGTACGCGTGCGCGAGTGCGAGCACGCGCGCCTCGCCGAGCCGCGGACCGATGATCTGCAGGCCGATCGGCAATCCGCTGCGCGTGAAGCCGCACGGCACGCTGATCGCGGGAATACCGAACACGTTGAACGG
>CAMPKU010000113.1 GCA_946887385.1 uncultured Gammaproteobacteria bacterium | reverse complement strand
TCTTCACGCTGCCCGCGGCCGCGCAGGATCGCAGCCAGTGGACGCAGCCGTTTCCGCCGTTCAAGTTGATCGGCAACGTCTATTGGGTGGGCACCTACGATCTCTCCACGTATCTGATTGCGACCGACGCGGGCCACATCCTCATCAACACGGGTTTCGCGGAGACGGTGCCGCAGATCGAGCAGGGCGTCGAGCAGCTCGGTTTCGATTTCGCCGACGTCGAGATCCTGCTCGCCACGCACGCGCACGGCGACCACGTGGCGGGTCTCGCCGAGCTGAAGCGCCTCACGGGCGCGCGCGTGATGATGTCGGAGGCCGACGCCGTGTTACTCGAAGACGGCGGCATCAGCGATTTTCGCTTCGGCGACGGCCGCACGCCGAGCTTCGAGGCCGTGCAAGTGGACCGGCGCTTGCAAGACCAAGACACGATTGCGCTCGGCGGCGTGACGGTCACGGCGCATCTGCATCCGGGCCACACGAAGGGCGCCACGACGTTCGCGCTCACGGTGCGCGAAGCGGGGCGCGACTACCGCGTCGTGATCGCCAACATGGGCAGCATCAACCCCGGCGTCACGGTGAGCGGCATGCCGAGCTACCCCACGATCGGCGACGATTACGCGCGCACGTTTGCCGCGCAGAAGGCGTTGCCCGTCGACGTGTTTCTCGCCTCACACGCCGCGCAGTTCGGCATGCATGAAAAGTACAAGCCCGGCGACGCTTACGACCCTGATCGGTTCGTCGACCCGGAAGGATATCTGTCGGCTGTCGACCGGCTCGAGCGCATCTTTCGCGAGCAACTCGCGCGCGAGCGCGCGGAGCGCTAACGAGCCTTCGTTCACGGCCGTCAAGCGGGCGGCCGGATGGCGCGGTACCGCGGGAGCGCCGGCCGGTTGAGCTCCTTGAGGCGCAATCGGCCGACGGTGAGCTCGTCGACCTCGAGCCGGCCAAACCGGGCCTTGCCAACGGCGAGCCGGCCGACCGCGAGCGCGCCAATCGCGGCGGCGCCGCACGCCAACGCGCCGAGCGCCAGTGCGCCGACCGCCAGTTTGGCGATGGCTGCGCGGCGAGCCGCCTTCGTGTCCGCGGCCATGCGCCGGCTGCGCGCAGCCTGTTCCGCCGGCGGTGCGTCTTCTAGCACGAAAACCGGCTTGCGGCCGGTGTCCGTCGGAATCTCCAGTGTCATCGTCGAATCTCCTGTTGCACGGCGGAGTCTTGCAAGTTCGGTGCCGCGACGTTCGCGCCTCGCAGCGGTACGGAATTTGCAAGTCGAATCTTTGGCAAGGAGGCGATGCGATGGCTGCGCGTGCGATGTGGAAAGCCGATCTCGCGTTGGGCGAGCTCAAGGTGCCGGTGAAGCTGTATGCGGCCGTGCAGGACGCGAAGGTTCACTTTCGCCTGCTGCACGCCGCAGATCACGCGCCCGTGAAACAGCAGATGGTGGATCCCGAGACCGAGCAACCGGTTGCGTCGGAAGCAATCAAGAAGGCCGTCGCGCTCGATCGCGGCGTCTATGTGGTGCTCACCGACGAAGAGCAGGCAGCGCTCGCGCCGAAGCCGTCAAGGCTCATCAGCGTCGAGCAGGTCGTGGCGGCCGGCGCAGTCGACGAGCGCTGGTTCGACCGGCCGTACTACTTGGGCCCCGACGGCGACGACGAAGGCTATTTCGCGCTGGCTGAAGCACTGAAGAAGCGCGAAGTGGTCGGCGTGGCGCATTGGGTGCTGCGTAACAAGCGCTACGTGGGCGCGCTGCAAGCGAGCGGCGGGTACTTGCTGCTCGATACGCTGCGCCATGCGCAAGAGATCGTCGAGGTGGGCGCCGTTGCGCCCAGCGCCAACCGTGCGCCGGACAAGCGCGAGATTGCGCTCGCCGAGCAGCTCATCGGTGCGCTCGAGGATCGCTTCGACGCCAGCGAGTTCCGCGATGAGTATCAGGAACAGCTCAAGGGCATGCTCGCAGCGAAGGCGGCCGGCAAGGTGGTGCGCTTCCCGAAAGCCCCGCCACGCCAGCGCGAGGATTCCCTCGTCGCAAGCTTGCAGGCGAGCCTGAAGACGCGTCGCAAGGAGGCGAGCCATGGCCGCCGAGCCTGAAGCCGCGCCGGGTCCACGCGCGTTCTGGAGCGGCACGCTCACGTTCGGTCTCGTGAGTGTGCCCGTGGATCTTTTTCCTGCCGTGCATTCGCGCCGCATCCCGCTGCGCATGCTCGGCCCCGACAACCAGCCGCTCGTGCGCCGCTACTTCTGCTCGGCCGACGGCAAGGCGCTCACACGTGACGACATCGTGCGCGGTTACGAGAACGACGACGGCAGCTTCACGATCGTGGCCGACGAGGAGCTCGATGCCCTTGCGCCGCGCAAATCGCGCGACATCGATTTACGCCGCTTCGTGAAGCGCGAAGAGATTCCGCGCCAGCTGCTCGAGCGGCCGTACGTGTTGGCACCTGCGGGCGAGTCGACGAAGGCTTATCACCTGCTCACGGAGACGATGGAGCGTGCAGGCAAGGCCGGTATCGCCACGTTCGTGATGCGCGGCAAGGAGTATCTCGCGGCCATCTTCGCCGAGGGCGGTACGCTGCGGGCCGTGACGATGCGCTTTGCCACGGAGCTGCGGACGCCCGACGACGTCGGCTTACCGAGAGCCACTCGCGCGCCGGCCGAGCGGCGCCAAGAAATGGAGCGTGCGCTCGCCGAGCTCACGGCAGACGAGCTCGATCGCGACCTGCTTCAGGATGAATACGGCCAGATGCTGCTCGAGCTGGCGGAAGCGAAGCGCGACGCCGACCGCGACGTGGTCGAGATCGAGGAGGCGCCGCCCGCGGACGAAGACGAGTCCGCAGAAGTGATCGACATCATGGCCGTGCTCAAGGAGCGCATGGGCGGAGCGGCGCGTAAGCCGGCGCGCGCGCAACCGGCGAGCGAGCGCGAGCGGCGCGCGCCGCCGACTCGGGCGGCCGGGCATGAAGCCCTCGACGACAAGAGCAAGAAAGAGCTCTACGAGCAAGCGAAGAAGCTCGGCGTGGCGGGCCGCAGCTCGATGTCGCGTGAGGAGCTGATTGCGGCGTTGCGCAAGGCGGGCTAGCGCCCACCGGCTCGTTAGTCGACGAGCGGGCGGCGCGCGGCCTCGAAGCCTTCCCACGGATCGCGCTTGCGGGCACGGATCAGCTTCGGCACTTCGCGCAGGCCGAAGCGCGGCGCACTCCGGGAGTCCGGCGCGAGCTCATCCCACTCGATCGGCAAGGCTACGGGCGCGCCGGGCCGCGCGCGCGGAGAATACGCACCGATGGCCGTGGCCTCGGCATCGTTGCGCAGGTAGTCGATGAAAATCTTGCCGACGCGCTTTTTCTTCGACATCGATGCCACGAACCGCTGCGGCTCCTCGCGCACCATCTCGTGGACGAGCGCGCGCGTGAATTTCTTCACGGCGGGCCAGGTGGGCCCGGGCTTCACCGGCACCACCACGTGCAGCCCCTTGCCGCCGGTGAGCTTGGCGAAGGCGTTGAGCCCCAGTGCTTCGACGCGCTCCTTCACGGCGAGCGCGGCCCCCGCCACTTCGCTCCAAGGCACGTCTTCGGCCGGGTCGAGATCGAGCACGAGCATGGCGGGCTGATCCAGATGCTCGCCGCGCGAGCCCCACACGTGCAGCTCGAGCACGCCGATCTGCGCCAGCGCGAGCAGCGATGACACGTCGTCGATCATCGCGTAGGGGTCCTCGCCTGGCGTCACTGCCACGCGCGGCACGACGGCGGGAATGCCCACGCCGACATGCTTTTGATAAAAGCACTGCGCCGCGTAACCGTCGGGACAGCGGTACAGCGTGAGCGGCCGGCCGCGGAGCAGCGGCAGTGCCGTGTCGGCCACTGCGCTCCAGTAATCGGCGAGCTCGCGCTTCGTGACGCCCGGATCGGGGAACAGCACCTTGTCGGGATGCGTGAGGCGCACGCGGGCGCTGGCGTCCTTCGGCTTATGCGCTTCGCTCTTCGACGGCGGCGCCGGAGCCGGAGGCGGCGGCGTCGCGCGTTCCTCGACGACCTCGGCGGCAGTCTTGTCCTCACGCAGCCCGAAGTACACCGGGTGGCGGAGCCTGCCGTCGCCGGTCCACTCCGTGTAGCCGATCTCGGCCACCAGCCTGGGCTCGACCCAATGCACGCCGCGTGCTACGCCGCGCGCCGAGGTCTTCTCGACGGGCGCCGCGCGTCGCTCGAGCGGCTTCAAGCGCGCGTGCAGCGATCTCAGCGTGCGCTCGTCGAACCCCGTGCCCACTTTGCCGGCGTAGCGCAGCGGGGCGCCGGCGCGCTCGCGCGTGGCCACGAGCAACGCGCCGAACGCCGTGCGCGAGCCTTGCGGGTCCGTGAAGCCGACGACGACGAACTCCTCGCGCTTCGAGCACTTGATCTTGAGCCAACTGCGGGTGCGCACCTCGCGGTAGGGATCGGCCGCGCGTTTCGCGACGACGCCCTCGAGGCCCAGCTTGCAGGCCGCCGCGAAAAATTTTCCGCCGTCCTCCGTGACGTGCTCGCCGTAACGGATCGCTTGCGGTGCGCCTTCGAGCAACTGCTCGAGCAGTGCCTTGCGTTCGACGAGCGGCACGCGCGTCAAATCCCAGCCGTCGAGATGCGTGAGATCGAACGCGACGAGCACGATCTGCGCGGACGCACCCGCCAATGCATTTTGCAGGCGTTGGAAGCTGGTCACGCCATGCGAGTCGAACACCACGGCCTCGCCGTCGATGACTGCGCTGCGGCACGGCAGCTCGCGCGCCGCCGCCGCGATGCTCGTGAAACGGTCCGTCCAATCGTTGCCGCGGCGCGTGAGAAGGGTGGCGGTGCCGTCCTCGATGCGGCACAGCACGCGGTAGCCGTCGAGCTTCGGCTCGAACAGCCAGCCCTCGCCGTCAGGCAGCCGCGTCGCGGGCGTTGCAAGCTGCGGCGACGGCTTCTTGGGCAGCGTGCCGCGCCGTGCGCCATCGACACCGCTGGCATCGAGCGGCGCGTGCCGCTTACGGCGCGGACGGGCGGCGGCACCGTCGCGCGCCGCCGTAGCGCCGTCGCGTTTCTTGATGAGCAGCCAGTTGTCCTTGCCGGCCTTGCGTTTGTCGCGCTCGGCCATGCGCACGAGCGTAAAGCGGCCCTTGAGCCGCTGCCCGTCGAGCTCGAAATCGAGCTTGCCGTCCTTCAAGCCGTCGTCGGTGTCCCCGAGCGGGGTCCAATGGCCGCGATCCCAGATCACGACGCTGCCGGCGCCGTACTCGCCTTCGGGAATCTCGCCTTCGAAGCCGCCGTAGTCGAGCGGATGATCCTCCACCTGCACGGCCAGGCGGCGGTCCTTGGGGTTCAAGCTCGGCTCTTTCGGCACCGCCCAGCTCTTGAGCACGCCGTCGTGCTCCAGCCTCAAGTCGTAGTGCAGCCGCGTGGCATCGTGCTTCTGCACCACATACTGCAGCCCGCCGCCCGCGGCGCGCGCTGCCGCTCCGCGCGGCTCCGGCGTGCGCGCAAAGTCGCGCTTACCGTGGTAACGCTTGAGCTTGCTGCTGGGATTCGTGGCGCGTTTTTTCATGGCTCGTCCGTGCCGCAACTTTGGCGGCGAGGCTCTGCGCGTCGTAGGGCGCGTGCACCTTGATGTCGTTGTCGAAGTACACGTACACGTCCCGGCGCCGCGCCCGCCTCGGCGGCTCCGCTGCGAGCGTGGCGCCCGAGAACGGGCGGCCGTCGCGCCAAGCGCGAACGCGCGCGGCCCAGCGCTCGAGCGCGGCGTCGGTATAGCCGCTCTCGTACAGCTTGGCGTCGCCGTGCAGGCGCACGTAAACGAAATCGCTCGTCACGTCCTCGAGAAACGGCCAGCGGCCGGCGGTATCGGCTACCACGAGCGCCACGTCTTGGTCGCGCAGCAGCTGTACGGCTTGCGGTGTGGCGAAGCTCGGATGCCGCACCTCGAGCGCGTGCCGAAGCTTGCGCTCCTTCACCACGCGCAGATAGCTGCGCCCGGCCACGCGCTCATCGTGGCGGCGCGCAAGCCGCGCGGCTTCCTTCGTGGTGCGCGGCAACAGCGAGAGGAAGTGCTCGATTCGTTGCTCGTCGAACTTCAAGGTCGGCGGCAGCTGCCACAACAGCGGCCCAAGCTTGTGCTCGAGCTTGAGCACTCCGGACGCGAAGAAGTTCGCGAGAGCCGTCTCGACGCCTTTCAGGCGCAGCATGTGGGTGATGTACCGCGATCCCTTCACGGCAAACACGAAGCGCGCGGGTACCTGCTCGAACCAGCGGGCGTAATACTCCGGGCGCTGCAACGAGTAGAAGCTGCCGTTGAGCTCGATCGTTGCGAACCGCTGCGCCGCGTACGCAAGCTCTTCTCGCTCGGGCAGGCCCGGCGGATAAAACTCGCCGCGCCAGGGCGCATACCGCCAGCCCGAGATGCCGATCCGCGCGCGCGTTGCCATGACGAGAGCTAATGCAAACGATATGCCAGGTGGCGCCGCTCTGGCATGCTCCTTGCCTTCATGCAGCAATGGCGCCTGCCGAACCGATGATCGAGAGCGGACCGTCGCATTGCGTACTGTTGCTCGGCGCCTCGGGATTGATCGGCAGCGCCGTGCTCGCGCGTTTGCGCACCGACCGCTACGTCGTGCGGGCCATCGCCCGCCGCGCCGGGCAGGCGCAGGACGGCGTGGAGTGGCGCGTACTCGATCTCAAAGCTCTTGTAGAGCCGGCAGATTGGGCACCGCATCTTAAAGGCATCTACGCGGTCGTGAATTGCGCCGGCCTGCTGCAAGGCGGCGACGACATGCGCGCCGTTCACGCCGATAGCGTGCGTGCGCTCTATGCGGCGTGTGAGGCGGCAGGCGTGCGGCGCGTCGTCCACGTGTCGGCCATCGGGGTGGAACGCGGCGCGCTCAGCGAGTTCTCGGCCACGAAGCGGGCCGGCGAGGAAGCGCTGATGGCCACCACGCTCGACTGGGTGGTGCTGCGCCCCTCCGTCGTCGTCGGGCGCGCGGCCTACGGCGGCAGCGCGCTGTTCCGCGGGTTGGCGGCGTTACCCGTCGTTCTCGAGCTCCCGGATGCCGGTCCGCTGCAAGTCGTGGCGCTCGACGAGCTCGTCGCGACGATCGCGGCGCTGCTGCAGCCCGGCGCGCCCGCGCGCATCGCGCTCGACGTGGCCGGGCCCGAGCGGTTGGAGCCGCCGGTGGTCGTCGAAACGTTTCGCAACTGGCTGCGCCTGCCGCCGGCGCCGCGGTGGCGGGTGCCGCGCTGGCTCGCGGCGTGCGGTTACCGTCTCGGCGACGCTGTGCGCGCCTTGGGCTGGCGCGCGCCGATTGGCAGCGTGGCTCGCCGCGAGCTCGCGCGCGGCGCCGTCGGCGATCCGGCGCAGTGGCAGCAAGTGATGCAGCTTCGCCCAACGTCGCTCGCAGCGGCGTTGGCCCGTGAGCCCGCGTCGGTGCAGGAACGCTGGTTCGCGCGGCTCTACCTGTTCAAGCCGCTGGTGTTCGCGGTGCTAGCGTTGTTCTGGATCGGCACGGGTGTGATCTCGCTCGGCCCTGGTTGGGAGCAGGGCTTGTCGTATCTGCGCGAAGGGGGAGTCGGCGAGGAGCTCGCTTGGGCGGGCGTCATCGCCGGCGCGCTCGCCGACATCGCGATCGGCTTAGGGATCGCCGTGCGGCGCACCGCGCGAGCTGCGCTGTGGGCCGCCGTCGCGATCTCGCTGTTCTACATGATCGCGGGCACCTTCGTGCTGCCGCGCTTGTGGCTCGATCCCGTGGGGCCGATGCTGAAGATCTGGCCGATCGTGGTGCTGAATCTGATCGCGCTGGCGATCCTCGAAGATCGCTGAGCGCGCGCATGCCTTGGTATTACCTCACGCTGCAGTTCTTGCACGTCATCGGCGCAACGGTGCTGCTCGGCACGGGCGCCGGCATCGCGTTCTTCATGCTCAAAGCGCACTTCACCCAGGATGCAGCCGTCATCGCCGGCGTTGCGCGCATCGTGGTAACAGCGGACTTCGTATTCACGGCCACCGCAGTCGTCGTGCAGCCGGTGACGGGCTACTTGCTGGCGCGCTTTCTCGGTTATCCGATTTTCGACGGCTGGATTGCGCTGTCGCTCGTGCTGTACGGCGTCACGGGCGCATTCTGGGTGCCCGTGGTGTTCATGCAGATGCGCATGCGGGATCTCGCGGCCGCCGCCGTGCGCGACGGCACCGCGCTGCCACGCCGGTACCATCGGCTCTTCTGGACGTGGTTCGCGTTCGGTTTCCCGGCATTCGCGGCCGTGCTCGCCATTCTGTGGTTGATGACGAGCCGGCCGATGTTCTCGTTCTTCTGACGCTTACGCCTCGGCGTCCATGAGCTTCTGCACGAGGCCGGCGGGCACCTCGGCGTAATGCGCGAACTCCATCGTGAACGTGCCGCGGCCGCTCGTGGCGGAGCGCAGGAAGTTGATGTAGCCGAACATCTCGGACAACGGCACGAAGCCTTGCACCGTGGCCTGGTTGCCCTTCTGGCCTTGCTCCGTGACGTTACCGCGGCGGCGATTGACGTCGCCGATGATGGTGCCCAGGTAGTCGCCCTCGGTGACGACCTCGATCTTCATGATCGGCTCGAGCAGCTTCGGCCGGCTCGACCTGTGCGCCTCGCGGAAGCACGCGCGCCCCGCGATCTCGAACGCCAGCGCGGACGAGTCGACGTCGTGGTACTTGCCGTCGATGAGGCGCGCTTTGAAGTCGACGACCTCGTAGCCGGCCACCTGGCCGCGCTTGCACTCGGTGACAACCGCGTGCTCCACGGACGGAATGAACTCGCGCGGGATGCGGCCGCCGACGATTTCGTCGGAGAACTCCACGCCCGAGCCGGTCGGCAGCGGCTCGAAAATCATCTTCACTTCGGCGTACTGGCCCGAGCCGCCGGACTGCTTCTTGTGCGTGTAGACGAGCTCGACGGGCACGCCGAACGCCTCGCGGAAGCTGACACGCGGCCGGCCCATGTTGGCTTCGACGCCGAGCTCGCTGCGCATGCGGTCGATCGTGACTTCGAGATGCAGCTCGCCCATGCCTTTGAGCACGGTTTGGCCGGTCTCTTGGTCCACCTCGAGGCGCAGCGACGGGTCGGCTTTCACCATCTTGTAGAGCGCCGTGGACATCTTGTCGACGTCGGCGCGCGTCTTCGGCTCCACCGAGACGCTGATGACGGGGTCCGGGAAGCGCATGCGCTCGAGCAGCGCCGGCTTGTCGGGATCGCTGAGCGAGTCGCCGGTTTCGGTTTCCTTCATGGAGACGAACGCGCAGATGTCGCCGGCGCGCGCCTCGTCGATATCTTTCGTGGAGGAGGCTTGCACCTCCACCATGCGGCCGATGCGCTCTTTGCGGTCGCGCGTGACGTTCAGCAGCGTGTCGCCCTTCTTGATGACACCCGAATACACACGCACGAACGTGAGCGTGCCGAACTGATCATTGATGACTTTGAACGCGAGCGCCCGCGCCGGCGCGTCATCGGTGACGATCTGTTCGCCGATGACGTTACCGTCGGGGTCCACCATCGAGATGCCGCCGTTCTCGCCGGGGAACGGCAAGTAGTCGATGACGGCGTCGAGGAGCTGCTGCACACCTTTGTTCTTGAACGACGAGCCGCAGAAAATCGGCACGAACTCGCCGCTAACGGTGCCCTTGCGGATGCACTGCTTCAGCTTCGCTTGGTCGAATTTGCCCGACTCCACGAACTCGAGGAACGCTTCCTCGTCGATCGCGAGCGCATGCTCGAGCAGCTCTTGCCGCAGCTCCGGAATACGTTTGATCCACTCGTTGTCTTGCGCGGACGCGAATTGGAAGCGCCCCGGCAGCTCGTCGAACTGCACGTTTTCCCACGGGCTGTCCTTGTCGTCGCCTTTCCAGACGTACGCCACGCCGGCGACGAGATCGGCCATGCCGACGAACTCGTCGTAGCTGCCGAGCGGCACATGGCACACCACCGCTTTCGGGCTCAAGCGTTCCTTGATGCCCTTGACGCAATGTTTGAAGTTCGCGCCCATGCGGTCCATTTTGTTGACGTAGCACAGCCGCGGCACGTTGTACTGGTTTGCGAGCCGCCAGTTCGTTTCCGTCTGGGGCTCCACGCCGGCCACGCCGTCGAACACCACCACGGCCCCGTCGAGCACGCGTAAGCTGCGGTTGACCTCGATCGTGAAATCGACGTGTCCCGGAGTGTCGATGAGGTTGACTTGGTAGCCCTTCCACTCGCACGAGACGGCGGCGCTCTGGATCGTGATGCCGCGCTTACGCTCCTGCTCCAGGTAATCGGTGGTGGTGCTGGTCTTGCCGTCCTTCGTGTCGTGGACTTCGATGATCTGGTGCTTCTTGCCCGTGTAATAGAGCACGCGCTCAGTCGTCGTGGTCTTCCCCGCGTCGATATGGGCGATAATGCCGATGTTGCGGTAGAGCTTTAGGGGCTTTTGCCTGGCCATAGTCTCGTCGTCTCGTTCAAAATATGGGTATGCCGGCGGCGTTCATGGACTGCCGGGGCAGCACACAGTAAGAGTTGCCGCGATCTTAGGGAACTGAAGGGTGGGGTGGCCCGGCCTTCCAGCGGGGCGCCACTGTAACTCAACCTTAGGTTGGGGGCCAAGCCAAGCGGCCAGCAGCGCGCGCCTTTGCAATTATTACGATGGACGCGGCCGTGCACGTCCGAGCTCGAGGTTGTCGAATTGGTTATGAAAAACGGTGCTATCTCCTGGTCTTTGGTCCTCGCGGGCGCGCTGGTCGCCGGTTGTCAGCCCTCCGACGAGGAGCTCGCCGCCCAGTACGAGGGCGTCGTCCGCACGTATTGCCTCGACTGCCACGACGCGGCCGGCCGCGAGGCCGGCTTGTCGCTCGAGGACGTGGACCTCGATAACGTCGCGGCGCATCCCGTCATCTTCGAGAACGTGGCGCGGAAGCTGCGAGGGCGGCAAATGCCGCCGTCGGGCGGGCCGCGGCCGGATGCCGACACTACGGACGGTTTCGTCGCGTATCTGGAGCGGGAGCTCGACGAAGCCGCGCTGGCGTCGCCGGATCCCGGCCGAGCCTCGATTCATCGCCTGAACCGCACCGAGTACGGCAACGCCGTGCGCGACCTGCTGGCGCTCGAGGTGGACGCGGCCGAGCTCCTGCCGGCCGACGACGAGGCGTACGGATTCGACAATATCGCGGATGTGCTGCGTACCTCGCCGTCGCTGCTCGAGCAGTATCTGGCCGCGTCGGCGAAGATCGCCGCGCTCGCGGTGGGCGACCCGGAAGCGCCGGCGGTCACCAGCGTGTACCGCGCGCCGTCGGACTTGGCGCAAGGCGCGCATGTCGAGGGCATGCCCCTGGGCACGCGCGGGGGCATCAAGATTCGCCACTATTTTCCTCTCGACGGCGAATACGACTTCGACGTGTTCCTGCTGCGCAACATCGTGGGCTACATGACGGGCCTCGAATGGGCGCACGAGCTCGAGATCGCCGTGGACGGCGAGCGCGTGTTTTTGGCGCAAGTGGGCGGCGAAGAGGACAACGCGCTGTCCGACGCCAACATGTCGGCCGCGGCCAACGAGATCGATGCGCGGCTGCGCACGCGCACGTTCGTAACGGCGGGGTCGCACGACGTGACGGTCGCGTTCCTCGCGCGCAGCGCGGCGGAGACGCACGAGCCGCTGGAACTGCACACGCGCAACCTCGATCTGCAGGACATGAACGGCTTGCCGGTGGTGGACTACGTGAACGTGCGCGGGCCGTTCAACGCCGTGGGGCCCGGCAACACGCCGAGCCGCGAGCGCATCTTCACGTGCCGTCCGGCCGATGAGGCGACTGCGCGCGTGTGCGCCACGGAGATTCTCTCGACGCTGGCGCGGCGCGCTTATCGGCGCCAACCCACGGAGCAAGACATCGCGACGCTGCTCGGTTTTTACGACCGGGGCTCCGCCAGCGACGGCTTCGATGCCGGCATCCAGTCGGCGCTGCGCGTGATTCTCACGAGCCCCAAGTTTCTGTTCCGCGACGAGCCCGACCCGGCCGGCGTGGCGCCGGGCTCGCTATACGCGCTCGACGACTCTGCGCTTGCCTCGCGCCTGGCGTTCTTCCTCTGGAGCGCGCCGCCCGACGACGAGCTGCTCGACCTTGCGGCGCAAGACAAGCTCAGCGACGAGCGCGTCTTCGAGCAGCAGGTGGACCGCATGCTGGCCGATCCGCGCGCGTCGGCGCTCGTCGAGAACTTCGCGGGCCAGTGGCTGTATCTGCGCAATCTGCAGAGCGTCACGCCCGACATCGAAGAGTTTCCGAATTTCGACGACAACTTGCGGCAAGCCATGCGGCGCGAGACCGAGTTGCTGTTCGAGCACGTGATGCGCGAGGACTTGAGCGTTAACGAGCTGCTGACGGCCGACTACACGTTCGTCAACGAGCGGCTCGCGGAGCACTACGGCATCCCGAGCGTGTACGGCAGTCACTTCCGCCAGGTGCCGGTGGCCGAGGAAGCGCGGCGCGGGCTTTTGGGTCATGCGAGCATTCTCACCGTCACGTCCTATCCGAATCGCACGTCGCCGGTGCTGCGCGGCAAGTGGGTGCTCGAGAACGTGCTCGGCACGCCGGCGCCGCCGCCGCTGCCCGACGTGCCGGCGCTCGAGGAGAACGAGAGCGGCAAGGTTGCGCGCACGCTGCGCGAGCGGCTCGCGGAGCATCGCGCCAATCCGGTGTGCGCCACCTGCCACGACGTCATGGATCCGATCGGGCTGGGGCTCGAGAACTTCGACGCCGTGGGCAAGTGGCGTACGAAGGAGCCGGGCGGCGAGATCGATGCGCACGGTCAGCTCGCAGACGGCAGGCAGATCGATGGGGCGGCGCAGTTGCGTGAGGCGCTCACGGCCGATCCGGAGCAGTTCGCGCGAGTGTTCACCGACAAGCTGCTGACGTATGCGCTCGGCCGCGGGCTCGAGGCGTACGACATGCCGACGGTGCGCCGAATCGTGCGCGAAGCCGAGGACGACGACTACCGCTTCTCGGCGCTCGTGAAAGGCATCGTCAACAGCGCGCCGTTCCGTATGCGCCGCGCGCAGGATCCGAACGCGCCGCCGGCTGAGACCGTCGCACGCACCGAATGAGACAGACGTAGCCCGTCAAGAGGGGACGGATTTATGAATCCGTCCCCATTTTTACCCCGCGAAGCGGTGCATGCCGCCGTCCACGTGGATGACCTCGCCGGTGATGTAGCGGGCGAGCGGCGAGGCCAAGAACGCAACGAGATACGCCATGTCCTCGGGCTCGCCGAAATAGCCGATGGGGATGTTGGCGTCGATGAAGGCGCGGCGGTTCTCGGGCGTCGGGTGCAAGCGCTCCAGGATCTGCTCGCTGTTGATGCGCCCCGGCGGCAGACAGTTGATCGTGATGCCGTCGGCCGCCAGCTCGCGCGACAGACCCTTCGCCCAGTTGTGCAAGGCGGCTTTCGCCACCGACGCGATGTTGACGCCGGGAGGCTCGTTGGCGCCTGTGATGTTGATGATGCGGCCGAACCGCTGCGCCCGCATGGTGGGGATGAACTCGTTCGTCACTCGGCGTACGAGCTCGAAGTTCAAGCGCATGCCTTCGTGCCACTGATCCTCGGTGGCGTTCCAAGGCACGGGGCTGGAGCGGCAGGCATTGTGGACGAGCACGTCGAGCGAGTAGAATGCCGCGAGCACGCGCTGGCGGATGCGC
>CAMPKU010000112.1 GCA_946887385.1 uncultured Gammaproteobacteria bacterium | reverse complement strand
TGAACCAGCCGGCGCTCACGGCCGTCATGGAATGCATCGCGCTGCGCTGTAAGCGCGGCGCGCTGGCGCACGGGCTCGTCTATTACACGGGCAAGTCGATGCCCGAGCGTCCGAGCACCTTTCTGCCCGTCGACGATCAACGCATCTTGCAGCAGCCGGCGGTGGGCCGCGAACGGCCCGCGCCGCGTTACTCGCCCGAGACGCTGGCTCGGTGCATGCCGCGCTACACCGTCGAGCGCGGTCGCCTGCTCCGCAACGGCATGCAGGAATTGCTTTTCAAGCTCTAACGTTCCGGGCGGTCTCAGTCGGTACGGAGCGCCCGCGGCAGCGGTCTGGCAAGCCGCGGTTCCGCTGCGTAGACTTCGGCCGTTTGCTCGCGCGGCCGCGCCGCGCAAGGATCAACGGAACGCTCGAGCACCCATGGCTAGCCAGCCACAAAACGCGCCCTCGCCGCCGTTTCAACCGTTCGCTACGGCCGCCGAGTTCCTGACCGCGCCCTTGATGGATCGGCTGATTGCCGAGCACGTGCCGCTGCTCGCGGAGGGCCGGCTCGGCCCTGGTAACACCAACGCCGCCGTGCGGCGGTCGCAAGTGGTTTTTCTCGGGGCAAACGAAAAATACGACTGGTTGTACGAGCGCATATGGGCCGCCGCACGCGAATGCAATCGGCAATTCTTCGGCGTGGACATCGCCGGCGTGGAAGCGAATATTCAGTTCTCGCGTTACGACAGCTCGGACAACGGCTTTTACGATTGGCATACCGATTTCGCCACGATTCGGCCGGACCGAAAAATTTCCATCTCGATCCAGCTTTCGAACGGCGCGGATTATGACGGGGGCGATCTCGAGCTCTTGTACGAGCGCCAGCCGCACAGGCTCGATCGCACGAGAGGAGCGTTCATTGCGTTTCCGAGCTTCATGCTCCATCGCGTGACGCCGGTGACTCGCGGCACGCGGTTCAGCCTCGTGGCGTGGATCTTGGGCACACGCTGGCGCTGAGCCGCGCGCTCACGGTCAGACGAGAAGCCGGCTCCACGGGCCGTAGCGATGGCGAATCGCGCCGCGGCGCACCGACAGCGCCGCGATTGCAATGCCCGCTGCAAGAGTGAACGCCGTTTGCGCGACGTCCGCGTCGAGCACGAACGGCACGGCGAGCAGCACGGCGCCGAGCGCCACGTTGAGATAACGCACGGGCCGCGCCACTTCTGCGGCGGCAATCGACAGCACGGTGAGCACCAGCGCGCCGATGAGGTGATGCGCGTTCGCGAGTGTTCCTTCGGCGCCGAGGAACAGCCGCGTGAAGAGCAGCGACAGCGCAACCAGCCCTGCGATCGCGAGATTCCACGGCAGGCTCACGCCGCCCCCGGCGGCGTCTTTCAGAAGCGCGAGTGCCGGCGCGTCTAGCTCGTCCACGGCCCGCGACGGCCCGCGGGGCCGCGTGACCTCATCCGTATCGCCGCGCAGCGCCACCGTGAGCCAGCGGCTGCCCGCGCGCGCGCGACGCCGCACGAACTGCACGGACGCGAGCAGCTCGTCGAGCGAGTAGGGGATCTGCACGAGCATCGCCGCTGCACCGAGCAGCGCCAGCGAGCTCCACGTGCCGAGCAGTATCGGTTGAATGATGATGAAGAGGATCGAGACCACGCCGAGCGGCGCGATCATCAGGCCGAATAGCACCACGAGCCAGGGCATCGTGCGCCAACGCGCGCGCGAGCCCACTGCGCCGGTCAGAATTTCGAGCGCGTACGTATAGCCGCCGACGGCTGCATCGGACACCGGCCAGGCTTCCGACACCCACGACGTGATGATCTCCTCCGTGCCGTTTTTTGGATCGCTCGGCGAGCCCATGAAAAACGGCTCGAACACGTGATCGACATGACCGAGCTGATACGCCGCAAGGTAACGCGACACATACAGGCCCACGACGGCTAACAGAATGATCGGCAAGCGCTGCGTCCACGTGGACGGGTTGTAGCTCCATCCCACGGGAATCTCGGGCCCTTTGAGCGCCGCGAGCGGCGACGGCCCGATGTCGGGCTTGGTGCACACAGCCAGCCCGAAGATCAGCCCGCCGACGAGCGTGTCGGAGAGATACGCCGCGGCGCTCGCCGTCGAGAATAAAAACGGCGCCGCCATTACGAGCGCCCCCAACGCCGCGCATATCCAGCGTGCCCACTGCATCCGCCACGACAATGCAAGCGCCGCGAACACCATCACGGCAACGCCGAGCCCGATCTCCGCCGCGCGCAGCGGCGCCTCCGGAATGGCGACTAACGCGGGCTGTGTGACGAGCCAAGTGCCGAGACCGATGTTCACGAAGTGCGCCCAGCGGCTCGCGCGCAGCTCGCGGCGCAGTAGCGCGCCGTGGCGCGCCGCAAGGTCGCCCGTGTCGTGGCCGAGCGCGTCGGCCGTTTCTATCCAATCGGGCGGATCGATTCCGTGGCGCGCGTACCAGGAGGCGGGGTTGTCCTTCACTGCGCGGACCATCGCCGGCAGCTCGTCGATCAGACGATGCTTCGGCTCCCAGCCCAGCGCTTCGCGTGCACGGCGCACGTCGAGCGCGTAGTGATCGTCGGCCAGACGCATCATGAACGGCTGAATGAACGGTTTCTCGCCTTCGTCGATTGCGTCGGGCACCAGCGGCTCGAGCTTTTGCTGCGCCCAGGCACCGGCGGCCGCAACGGCTTTCGGTAGACGCAGCGTGAGCCACTCGTCCGCACCGTGAAACAAGCGGCCGAGCTCGTCCTGGAGCGCGTCGTAGCCGATGGCGTCGGGCTCGCCGATCAGGAGCTCGGTTGTCGGAGGAAGCGCCGTGCGTCGATCGACGGTGCGCCGCAACGCGTCGAGCAGATCGTCGCGATGCAGCATCGATTGGCCGACCAGCGTGTGCCCGGCGTATAGGTGACTTTGCAGATCGCGCTCGTAGATTCGTGCCATCTGATTGGCCATCGTGGGCACGGTGGTCTTCGTGTCGTACACACCCGCGAGCCGCAGAATCGCGTAGGGGATGTTGCCGTGCTCCTCGCGAATGACGGCCTCCGCAGCCGCTTTGGATTTCGGATACTCCCAGCGCGGGTCGATCGGTTGCCGCTCGTCGATGCGTTCGCCGGGCTTGCACGGCGCGTGCACGAGCATCGTGCTCGCGTAGACGAACTGCTCTACCTCGAACGAGCGGAGCGCGCGCAGCACGCGACGCGTGCCTTCGACGTTAACGGTTTGATAAAGCGGGTGCGGCTGGCCCGTGAAGTCGAAGAACGCGACGAGGTGAATCACGCTCGCGATCCGGTTGCCATAGCTCTCGCGCAGTTTGCGGAACGCGAGCTCTACCGAGTCGTCGGAGGAGACGTCGATGCGCAGCACAGGGAAAGGAGTGTCACCGGTGTCGCGGTCCATGCCGACCACGCGGTAGGCGCCCTCGAGAGCTTTCGCCACCGACACGCCGAGGTTGCCCACGGCGCCCGTGATCAGCACGAGCGGCTTATCCGTCGCGGTGCGGCCGGACGTCGTAGCGGTCGCGTCGCTCACGGCCGCTGGGCCTGCTCGCGGCATGCCGGCGAATGAGCTGCGCACGCGGGCGGACCCGAGACGGTCGCGCCCATTGCAGAATCTGCAACCGGTCGCAAAGCTTGCTCCTCCGCCACCGCGCGTGGGCTCAGTAAGACAGCACGGCCCAAACGCCGACGAGTGCCGCAAGCGCCAGCGCGACGATCAACAGCACGTTGCGGCCAAGCGGCCCCATGCCGCCCGGGCTGCGCGCCATTCGCACGTTGTGCCGCGCCATCGCCTGCTCGATCGCTGCTTGCTGCGCCGTGCGCCCCGCGGCCTCGTCATCGGTATCGAAAGGGGCCGCGGCCGGGTCGCGCGCCGACGTTTTGCCGGGCGTCCTACGGCTCGGCATCTGCTCGCGAAGCTGCGCGGTGTTGGGAGTGCGCACCGGTTTGGCGGTGTTCTGCTCGCTCGAGTTGCTGGCCATGATGGTCTCCTTGCCTCGGCACGTTCCAGCAAGACTCGTGCCCCGCGGGGCCCACGGCAATGCGTAGTTGCCGCGGGTTGCGCGAAGCGCCGCTCGGGCGCTTACTATCGGCGACGAAACGCTCGAGGGGGTGTCATGAAATACGTTGCGCGGCCGTGGGTGGCCGTCTTCATGTGCGCGGCCGCCGGCGCATGCAGCGACGAGCCGGCCTCGACAGCGGCCGACGCGCCGACCGGCGGCGCGCAATTCGCCGCCGAACGGATCGTGTATTCGTCGCTGCGGCCCGGCAACTGGGACATCTTCTACTTCGCGAGTGCCGGCGCGGCGCCGCGCCGGCTCACGGATCATCCGGGTCTCGACTACGATGCCGCGCTTTCTCCGGACGGCCGCTGGGTGGTGTTCACGTCGGAGCGGCGCGGTAACCCCGATCTCTATGCGCTCGAGCTCGACAGCGGCGCGCAGGCGCGCCTGCTCATCGACAGCCCGGCCATGGAAGATCAGGTGGCGTTCTCGCCCGACGGCCGCAGCATCGCGTTCGTCAGCACCGCGAGCGGCAACGCCGACATCTACGTGCTGCCGTTCAACCCCGAGACGCCGCAGAGTCTTGCGGCGGCCACGAACGTCACGAACCACCCGGGCGGCGATTTTCGGCCCGACTTCTCGCCGGACGGCGCGCGCATCGCGTTCACCACGGATCGCGACACGCCCGTGTCCGGCCATCCGATCTTCGCCTTCACGCGGCAGCGTGAAGGCGACGTGTACGTCATGAAGACGGACGGAAGCGACGTGCAGCGGCTGACGGCCACGCCGGATTGGGACGGCTCGCCCGAGTGGTCCGCGGACGGCGGCACGTTGTACTTCTATTCGGCACGGCCGCGCGAGATCGTGGGCCCGCCGACGAGCCCGATCCTCGGTCAAGAGGGCGGTTTCCGAATTTGGGCGATGGATGCGGATGGTTCCAATCCGCGCGCCGTGACGCCGGAAGGCGTCGAAGCGCTGGCACCGGCCGTCATGAGCGACGGCCGTGTCGCGTACCAGAAACGCACTGGGTTTGCGCGCTGGAGCATCGAGTCCGTCGCCGCGGACGGCACTAACGCCCGCGCCGAGAGCGACATGACGACGGATTATTGGCTGCCCGACTTTCATGCCGCAAGCGGTGCGATGGTAGTGCACGGCGTCGGGCCCGCAGTGGCCGAGACTCAAGCCGTCGAGGAAATCCTCGGCGCCGGCGCGCTACTCGCGGCCGACTATCCGGCCGACGTGAAGCTGCCCGATCGCACCGTCACGCTGTATCCGATGCGGCACACCACGGGGTTAGCACCGCACCCGGACCGCAACGAAACGGCGGTCACGATCGAGAACGAGGCCGGCACGCGGCTCGTGCTTGCGGACTTCAAGGGCGAGAGCCAGCGGGAGCTATTTGCCGTGCCGAACGTCGGCATCGTGAGCGGCACGCCGAATCGCCTGTTCGACATCAAGTGGTCCGACGACGGCCGCTGGATCACCTACACGCAGGGGTTCTTCTCGGGGCAAGGCACGGACGAAGCCGATATCTGGGTGATGCGCGCGGACGGTTCGGAACGGCGCAACTTGAGCGAAGGCACCACCGCCAACGAGGGTGTTGCGGCGTTCTCGCCGGACGCCGCGAAGCTCGTCTATCGCAGCGCGCGCAACGGCCGCTTCGATTTGTACCTGAGCAACCGCGACGGCACCGAGCCGCAAGCGCTCACGAACGACGAGGCGCGCGAGAACTTCCCCGTGTTCTCGCCCAAGGGTGACACCATCGCGTTCTCGTCGAACCTGGACGGCACGCGCGACGTGCGCGGCAATCTGACGTTCGACAATTACCTTCTTAGCGTGGCGCCGGACGGCACGCCGGGCGCGCTGCAACGAATCTCCGATCATCCCGGCCAGGATTCGCATCCGTGGTTCTCGCCGGACGGCGCGTGGCTCGTCTACACGAGCGAGCGCGGCGGCATCAGCGACGAGGAGCCGATGGTGCAAGAGGTGGTGTTCGGCCCGCAGATGTACGGCGAGCTGTTCGCGCGCCGCCTGAGCGACGGCTTCGAGCTTCGGCTCACGCACAACAAGTGGGAAGAGGGGAACCCGTTCTGGTTGCGGCCGGACGGCGCCGTGTCGATCGTGCGAGAGTGACGCGCCGCAGCGCCATGCGCTAGCGCGCCACGATGACGCGAAACGGCTCCTTCACGCCGATGCTCTCGGCCAGACCCTGAAGACGCAGCAGAATCGAGGCCGTGATTTCCTGTCCTTTCGGCAGCAAGCGCATCCCGTTGGCGCTCAGCAAGTCCTCGTCGAGCAGCATGCCGACCTGAAGAGCAGAGACCTTCACCGTGGCCTTGTCCGATTTCGAGCTGCGCAGCGCGATGGCCTGCAAGGCACCGGCCAGCGCTTTGGGTAGCTGCGGCACGGCTTGCGCGACGCGGCGCGCCGCTTCCTCGCGGGCGGCGCCGGTGCCGAGCCAAAAATCGAGGTCCGCCGCCACTTTCAAGACCAACGCATCGAGCTTGTTGCCGTCCCAATCGGCCAGCTCGGCGGGCTCGCCATCCACACTCACGTCGTCGAGCTGGCTGGCCACGATGGCCGCAACGCCCTCGAGGCGAGGAATGCTCGCTAAAAGTTTGCCCGCGACGCGCGGATGCGAGCGATACAAAGATTGCGCCTCGTCGGCCACACTCTGCCCCGCGTAGTGCCGGGCGAGCACGTTCTCGGGCAATGTGACGCAGCCGATCTGTGAAAGCATGGCCGCCAGCCGCAGCTCCCATGACATCGGCCGGCCGATCCCTTCGCAGAGGTCTTGCGCGTAGCGTTCCACGCGCTTCGCGCGCTGCTGCGCCACCGGGTTCGTGAGCTCCAGAATCTCCGTGAGCACCTGCACTGTGCCACGCAGGGTCTTTTCGAGCAGCTCGCGCTTGGCGATCACGAGCTGGTGCTGCTCTAGCCCTGCGTCGAGCGCCGCGAATAACGCCTCGGTGGGGCACGGCTTCGTGAGGAACCGGAAGATTTGGCCCAGGTTCACCGCTGCGATCGTCGACTCGATCTCGGCTTGACCGCTCAAGATCATGCGCACGGTGTCCGGCGAGCGTTGCCGCACTTGCTCGAGGAACTGCGAGCCGTTCATCTCCGGCATGCGCATGTCGCTCACCACGACGGCGAACGGGCCGGAGCGCTCGAGGATTGCAAGACCCTCGCGGCCGCTCGAAGCCGTCTCGATGTCGACCTTCTTGCGCAGCTGCCGCTTCAAACCCTCGAGGACGAGCGGCTCGTCGTCGACCAGGAGCACGCGCCCGCTCATGCCGTCGCGTCCTCGGTTTGCAGCTCCGCCGCAGCCGCGCGCCATTCGGGCCAGCGGTGCAACACGCCCACGCGCCGCAGATAGTCTCGATCGAGCGGCAGGCTCGTGTCGTCGACGTCTTCGCAGCTCGGATGCGCGGCGATGCGGCTCGCCACGTGCACGATGCCGAACGCGCTCCAGTCGTTGGCCGCGCACGCCGACGGCTCCTCGTGATAGGCCACGGCTTCGACGATCGCCGTAGGCAGCGCCCACAGGCCGAGCAAGTACGCGCCGACGAACGCATGCGATACGCCGAACACCTCGCGCTCGATGGCGCGAACGTCAGCGCCCGGTACCGCACTGCGCGCCGTCAGCTCGGCATACTTTTGAGGTAACTCCGCCGCCAGCACGAGGCAGCCCACGTCGTGCAGCATGCCGGCGAGAAAGACGCGCTCGACCGTTTGCTTGTCGCAGTTGTCGAGCTTGGCGATGGCTCGAGCAATTGCCGCCGTACGCATGCCGCGGCGCATCAGCGCCTCGACGTCGAAGCCATGCAGCTCGGCCGGCGCATAGCTGCCGAACGCCCCTTGTGACAGCACGAGGCTGCCGACGGTATCGAGGCCCAGATAGGCCACGGCGCGGTCGACGGTGCTCACCGACTTCGGCAAGCCGAAGAACGCCGAGCTCGCAAGCTGCAGGATGCGCGTGGTCATCCCGATGTCTTGGCCGATGATCTTGGCCACGGTGTCGAGCGTGGCATCGTCGGAGCGCAGGCAGTGCACGAGCTCACGATACAGCGACGGCACGGTGGGGAGCCGCCGCAAGCCGGCTACGGCGCCCTGAACCGCTTCGCTCTCGATGAGCGCTTTGAGCGCGCACGCGCGCTTGATTGTCTTTTGCAGCGTCTCCGGCGTGCACGGCTTGCTGAGAAATTGATGCGCGATGCCAACCGACTTCATGATCGTGGCCGTGTCCGCGTGTCCGGAAAGCACAATGCGGATCGTGGGCGAATGACGCTCCATGATCGTGGTCAGGAGCTCGGCACCGTCCATCTCGGGCATGCGCATGTCCGAGACGACCACGTCGAACGGCGCCGTGGCGAACGCCGCGAGCGCTTCGCGCGCGCTCGACACGAATTCCATGTGCCACGACTCGCGCATCGAGCGCAGCGTTCGGCGCAGGCCGTCGAGGATGTTCGTGTCGTCGTCGATGAATAGAACGCGCATCATGCGACTTGCTCGGCGGCGCGGTCGGCGGCTGCCGGGAGCTCGATCGGCAAGCGGATGGAGAACCGCGTGCCTTTGCCGACCTCGGACGTCACGCGCAGCGTTCCCTTGTGATTGTCGACGACGATGCGCCGCGAAATCGCGAGCCCTTGCCCCGTGCCCTTGCCGGGCGCTTTCGTCGTGAAGAACGGATCGAAGATTCGGTCGATCATCCGTTGCGGGATGCCGCTGCCGGTGTCCTCGATCTCGATCAGCGCGAAGTCGCCGTCGCGCCGCGTGCGGATGCGAATCTCGCCTTTGCGGTCCGTGCCCGCGACCGTCTCGCCGATCGCGTCGGCAGCGTTGACGACGAGGTTCATGATCACCTGGTTCACCTGCGACGGCAGGCAGACCACGGCCGGCAGATCCTCGGCGAAGTCGAACACGACTTCCGACACGTATTTCCAGGCGTTGCGCGCCACCGTCACCGTGTTCGCGATGGTGCGATTCAAGTCGGTGGGCGTCATGTCATCCGCGGGGTGCGAGAATTCCTTCATCGCCCGCACGATCTTCGTGATTTGCTCCATGCCGGTGCCGGCTTGCGTGAGCGCGGAGGGGATTTCCTCGAGCAGATAGCCAATGTCGGCCGATTTGGCGAGCGAACGCAGCTGCTCGATATCGGCGGGGAGAAAACGGCCGGTCTCGAGCGCGGTGTTGAATGCGCGCAACACGGGCACGAGATCACGGAAGCCGTCGGCGAGAAACGCCACGTTGTCGCCGACGTACTGTGCCGGCGTGTTGATTTCGTGGGCGATTCCGGCCGCCAGCTGTCCGATGGCCTCGAGCTTTTGCGCGAGCCTGAGCTCCGCTTGCAGATGCATCTCGTCGGTCACGTCGCGGGCCACGCCGCCGAAGCGCACGAGCTCGCCGTTCTCGAAGATCGGATAGCCGCGGTTTTTGATGTAGCGCACCGAGCCGTCGGGCCGCACGATGCGAAACTCGCCGTCGTACTCGCGGCCGGAGCGCACCTTCTCCACAGCCGTGGACTCCGCGGCCTTGTCCTCGGGATGCAGCGCGTTCAGCCAGCTATCGGGCGTCATCCGCGCGCGCGGAATGCCCCAGATGTGCTCGAACGCCGGGCTCAGGTAGAGGAATGCTCCGTCGAGGGCACGCATCCACAGCACTTCGGGAATACGAGACGCGACCTCGTCGAAGCGGCGCTGCGTCGCCTGCAAATCGAGCTCGAGCCTGCGGCGCTCGAGCTCACGCGAGATGATGCGATCGAGCACGTTGCGGCGGAGGCCGCTCTTTAGCACGTAATCGCGGGCGCCCCGCTTGAACGCTTCAGCCGCGACGCCGTCGGCCGCGGAGCCCGTGAGCATGACCACCATTGCCCCTGCGGCGATGAACGTGACGAGCGCGTCGAGCCCTGCAACACCCGGCATGTGGTGATCGAGCAAGACCACGTCCGGCCGCTCGCTGCCGAACAACTCTAGTCCGCTTCGCGCATCCGGCGCGCACACCACCGTGTACTTTCCGGCGAGCAAAGACGTAACGAGCTCGCGGTCGACGGGGTTGTCGTCGACCACGAGCACTTTCGGCGGGGAGTTGACCATTGTCCTTAAGGCTCTCGCGCCGCGCCGCTGCGCGTTCTTGCCGGAAGTCGGCCGTACGCCGGGAACCTTGACCTGCGCTATCCGCGCGGCTCGCCGGCCGTGAGCTGCGTCACAGATTGGCGTTCCGCACGACCGTCCATCATGGCTGGGCAAGCCTTAGTGCAAATCTGCCCGAAGCGGAGGGAAACCGTCGTTGGTCAGCGCTACGGGCTGCCGATAATGCAGCCCTGCAAGCGGCCGGCGACAGGCGTCGTTGGCATAATATGCCAATCGAGGTAGAGTCCATGGAAGTCACTGCAACAAGACCACGCGGACGATGCCGACACGTAATGTAGTGCTGACGGAACAGCAGGCCGAGCTGGTCGAAGAGCTGGTCCGATCGGGACGCTATCAGAATGCGAGCGAGGTGCTGCGCGACGGCTTGCGCCTGCTGCAGCGCCGCGAAGCGGAGGACGCTGCGAAGTTGTCGGCCATTCGCGGTGCGCTCGACGAAGCGGAGGCCGCCATTACAGCCGGGAATCTCTACGACTTCGCTCCGGGATTTCTGGACGAGATCGACGTCGAAGCGCGTGGGAGGCCGGCGAGCCAGAGCAAGTGAGGCGCGTTCGCGTCACGGGTCCCGCGCGGCGCGACATCGCCAACGCGCTGCGCCGTAGTCGAGAAGCTTTTGGAGCGCCCGCCTGCGAGCGGTACCGTCGCTTGTTCGGCAATGCCTTCCGGAATCTTGCAGAGGATCCCGTTCGACCGGGCGTGCGCGCGATCCATGAGATTCGCGACGGATACTTTATCTATCATTTGAAGTCGAGCGCTCGAGCTAGGCGAGAGGCGGCGGTCAGGCGGCCGCGTCATCTGATCGCATTTTTCATCGACGACTCGGGAGATGTGATCGTGGCCCGGATATTTCACGAGCGGCAGCTGCCAGCTCGGCACGTCGACTAAGCACGGCCTTTTTGAGCCTCGATTGCGCCAGTCGTTCGGCGCCTGTAAGCTCCCCTTATCAGATGAGGGGTAGGACATGGGCGCCGATCGCAAGGGATCCAAGCTCGTTCAAGGCACCGTGGACCTGCTGATCCTGAAGACGCTGACGCGTGGCCCGCAGCACGGCTACGGCGTGTCGGTGTGGATCAGCGAGCGCACCGGCGGCGAGCTCGAGCTCGAGGACGCCGCGTTGTATCAGGCGCTGCATCGCCTGGAGTCGCGCGGCCTGCTCATAAGCGAGTGGGGCGTGTCGGACAACAACCGGCGCGCGAAGTACTACGAGATCACACGTAAGGGCCGCAAGTGGCTCACCGAAGAGTCGTCCACCTGGCAGCGCTACGCGCGCGCCGTGTTCAGCGTGCTCGATCCAGCGTAGGAGCTCACCGTGATCAAACGCGTGCGCGGCATTCCCCGGCAATTCCGTTTTCCGTGGCGTACGCCATCGCAAGTCGAGCGCGAGGTGAGCGAAGAGCTCGAGTTTCATCTCGCAATGCGTGCAGCAGAGCTCGAGCGCAGCGGCCTGTCGCCAGGGGATGCTCAGCGCGAAGCAAGGCGCCGATTCGGCAACGTCGACGCCGCGCGCCGCGAGCTCGCGCGGTCCGGGCAGCGCGGCGAGCGGCAAGCGCGCTGGCGGACGATGATCGAGGACTGTTGGCGCGACGTGCGCTATAGCGCACGCTCGCTGGCGTCGAGCCCCGGATTCACTGCAGTGGCCGTGATCGTGCTGGCCGTGGGCATCGGCGCGACGGCGGCCGCGTTCAGCCTCGTGAACGTGTTGCTCGTGCGGCCGGTGCTCGTCGAAAACGCCGATGAAGTCGTCGCGATTTATGCCCGCGGCGTGGAGCCGCCGACCGGCTGGTCCGGCTTCTCGTATCCCGAGTACGCCGATCTTCGCGATCTCAGCCGCACGTTCTCCGATCTCGCGGCTTTCACGCCCCGGGACGTGGGGCTTGCGGAAGACGGCATCACGCGGCGTATGCGCACCGACTTCGTCTCCGCAAACTACTTCCGCACGCTCGGGGTCCCCGTTGCACGAGGGCGAGAGTTCACTGCGGCAGAGGAGACGTCGGCCGGCGATGCGGCGGTGGCCATCGTTAGCTATTCATACTGGGTGCGCCACGGCCGCGATCCCGGCATGCTCGGTTCGGTCTTGCAGCTCAACGGCGAACCGGTTGCGGTGGTGGGTATCACGGCCGAGCGGTTCACCGGCCACAACCCGATCGCGCCGGAGCTGTGGATGCCGCTCGGGCTCGTCGAGCGATTTGGAGGCAGCGCGTTACCCGGCATGGGCTCGCGGCTAGACGACCGCCAGAATCGATGGACGTTGCCGACACTGTTCGGCCGCATCGATGCGCAATCTTCGAGATCGGAAGCCGACAGCGAGCTCGAGATTCTCGCAGCTCGATTGCACGCGCAGTATCCGCCCGCCGACGGCATCCGGCAGGGCTACGTTACAGCGCCGCTGCCTCGGTTCAGCAGCGGCAACGCGCCCGAGGGCGATCAAGATCGCACGTTCGTTGCCGTCCTCGCGGGCGTGCTCACGGGCTTGAGCGGTGTCGTGCTGCTGATCGCCTGCATCAACTTGGCGAACATGTTTCTGGCGCGCGGCGCCGGGCGGCGCACGGAGATCGCGATCCGCCAAGCGTTGGGCGGCGGCCGGTTGCGGCTCGTGCGACAACTGCTCGTTGAAGGACTGATTCTCGCGCTCGCGGGCGGCGCTGCCGGCCTGCTCGTTGCGTACTGGGCCGTGCGCGGACTCTTGTCGTCGATTCCCACCACGGTGGCGATCGGTGCCCTCCAGCCGGAAACCTTCGACGTGCGCCCGGGGTTGTTCGTGATCGGGGCAACGCTCGTCTCGTGCTTGATCGCGACCGTGCTGTTCGGCCTCGGCCCGGCGTGGAAGATCAGCGGGGACATGGCGGGGACGCTCAAGGAGAGCGCCGGCGGTCATGTCGCGTCCATGGCAGCGCGAGCTCGCGCGCTGCTGGCGCCGCGCAACATGCTGATCGTTGCGCAGGTCGCGCTGTCGTTGGCGCTACTCACGGCCGGTGGGCTGTTCTTGCGCGGCACCCTAGAGGCGGGCCGCGCTACGCCGGGTTTCGCGCTCGAGCCGATCGCCTTGGCGGAGATCGATCCGAGCTTGCTCGGCCACGGTGAGCCGCGCTCGCGCGAGCTCTTCCGGGAAGCGCTGGAGCGTGCACGCGCGTTGCCGGGCGTCGAGAGCGCTTCGCTGGCATCGCTGGTGCCGTTCGATACCACGAGCGTGAGGCGGCAAGTGCAAGCTGTAGGCTCCGGCACCTCCGACGACGGATCGATCGCGTACTACTACGTCGTCGCCGATGACTATTTCAAAACGCTGGGGCTGCCCGTTCTCGCCGGCCGGGCATTCACGTTCACGGAAGCTTCATTTGCGGGGGGCAGCGCCGTCGCGATCATCGATGAGCCGCTCGCCGAGCAGCTCTTCGGCGGCGCCAGCCAGGCGCTTGGCCGCTTCATCGACTTTCCGACGCGCGTGCCGGACACGGCAGCGCCTGCTGTGGAGATCGTCGGCGTCGTGCCCGGCACGCGCCACCGCATGACGGAACGAGCGCCGACAGCGCACGTCTATTTGCCGTTCGGGCAAGTACCGTTCGCGCAGCGCTTCGGCGCTACGATGCACCTACACGCGCGCGCGGCCGACAGGACAAGCCGGTTGTCGCGGGGGTGGTCCTTGGGATGGTTGGACCGCAAGCGGAGCGTGCCGTCGACGGGTAG
>CAMPKU010000111.1 GCA_946887385.1 uncultured Gammaproteobacteria bacterium | reverse complement strand
GCCCAGGAGCTCACGCCGATGAAGATCGGCGTGCTGCGCATCGCCTCGCAGGCGCCGTTCTTCATGGGCGTCGAAAAAGGGTACTTTGCCGAAGCCGGCATCGACGCCGAGCTCGTGTTCTTCGATGCTGCCGTGCCGTCCACGCTCGCGATCGCCTCGCGCGACGTGGATATCTCGGTCATCGGCTTCACGCCGGCGTTCTTCAACCTGGCCTACTTCGGCGGCATGGTCGTCATCTCGGGGCACAGCCGCGAGCTGCCCGGATTTCCGAACACGGGCGTGTTCGCGTCGAACAAAGCCTGGGATGCAGGCGTGCGCACGATGGCCGACATGCGCGGCCGCGTGATCGGCCTCACGACGATCGGCTCCACGAACCACTATGCCGTCGCCCGCATTGCCGAGAAGTACGGCTTCGACATCAACGATAACCACCTGGTGCCCGCGCAGGGTTTGGGGAACCTGGCCGCAATGCTCATGGGCAACCAGGTGGACGTCGCGTCGGGCGCGGGGACGGCGTTCATGAGCCTCATCAATCAGAAAAAAGCGCATGTGATCGGCTGGGCCGGCGACGAGGTCTCGTGGCAGTCCACGGGGCTCGCCTCGCACCCGGAAGTCATCGAGGAGAAGCGCGCCGCGCTGCAGGCTGTCATCGATACCTACGAGCGCGGCGCCGCCGAGTACTCGGCCGTGCTGCTCGACAAGAACGGCGACGGTACCTACAAAGATCCCGCCAAGGCCGAGGAATTGCTGGCGCTGATCTCCCGCTGGACGTCGGTGCCGCCGGCCGCTCTGGCGCAGTCGCTGGCCTACATCGACAGCCGGCTCGACGTCGGCAGCATTTACGAGATGGTGGAGTGGTATCGCCGCCAGCGCATGATCGAGAAAGGCACGGATCCCGCTCAGTTCATCGATTTGAGTTTCGTCGAGGGGCATCAGAACATCCCCGCAGCGATGAGCGCGGGTCGATAAGCGATGGAGATCGCGCTTTCGAACATTACGCACCGGTTCGGCGATCTCACGGCGCTCGAGAACGTGTCGCTGCACGCGGGCGAGGGCGAGATCGTCGCCATCATCGGGCCGTCGGGTTGCGGCAAATCCACGCTGCTCGGTATCGCCGGCGGCATCTTGAAGCCGACCGCCGGGGACGTCGTGCTCCGCGGCATGGCGCATGCCGACACGCTCAACGAGATCACGTTCATTTTTCAGGATTTTTCGTTGCTGCCCTGGTTGAACGTGCGCGACAACGTGGCGTTCGTGTTGAAGCACCACAAGCTCGGCGCGGCCGAGCTCGAGCGGCGCATTGCCAATGCGCTCGAACGAACCAACTTGAGCGACTTCGCGTCGGCCCTGCCGAAACAGCTTTCGGGAGGCATGCGGCAGCGCGTGGGCATTGCGCGCGCACTCGCCGTGCGTCCGTCCATATTCCTGATGGACGAGCCGCTGTCGGCGCTCGATGCGCAAACGCGCGAGCTGTTGCTCGACGACATTCTGGCGCTGTGGGAGCGCGACCGGCCCACGATCCTGTACGTGACCCACAATTTTCAGGAGGCCATCCGCATCGCCGATCGCGTGTGCGTGCTATCGCGCCGCCCGGGGCGTGTGCGCGAGATCATCGGCATCCCGGTTCCGCGCGCCGAGCGCGGGCGGCCCGAGCGGCAGGCCGAGATTTCGGCGCTCGGCGAGCGGCTCTGGTCGCTCATCAAAGAGGAGGCGATCGTGGCGGATCGTGAGCTCGTAGCCCATGTCTAGCTCCACGGCCACGACGACGAGCCGCGAGCGCAAGCTCACGTTCCGCGGCGGCGGCTTCGTCATCGAGCAGCGCACCTGGATCAGCGTGTTGGCCTTCGTCGGGCTGATCGCGCTGTGGCAGCTCGTGACGGGCACCGGGCTCGTAAGCCCCATCTTTCTGCCGTCGCCGATGCGCGTGCTGCGCGCGCTCTGGGACCTGGCGGTGAGCGGCGATTTGTGGCGCCACGTGTCGGCGTCGCTCGTGCGGATCGGTTACGGATGGTTCTTCGGCACGCTGTTCGGCGTGGCCTTCGGCCTCGTCATAGGCCTGTTCACGGTGTCGCGAGCCGTCGGCTTGCCGCTCGTCGCGGCGCTATTCCCGATCCCGAAGATCGCGCTGCTGCCGCTGCTGATTCTTTGGCTCGGGATCGGTGAGCCGTCGAAGGTGGCGACGATCGCGCTCAGCGTGTTTTTCCCGACCGTGATCGCCACGTTCAGCGGCGTGGACTCCGTGCCGCGCAATCTGATCAGGATGGCGCAGAGCTTCAACGTGCCGCTGTGGCGCATCATCTGGCAGGTGCTCGTCCCCGGGGCGCTCGCCGGCATGCTCGCGGGCTTCCGCATCTCGATCGCCGCGGCGCTGCTCGTGCTCGTCGCCGCAGAGATGATCGGCGCTCAGTACGGCATCGGCGCGTTCCTGATCCTCACGGGCAACATGATGCAAACGGACCGGCTCATGGCCGGCGTGGTCGTGGTCTCCGTGCTCGGGCTGTCGATGAGCACGATCGTGTCGTTCATCGAGCGGCGCCTGCTGCGCTGGCGCTGACGCCGCGGGCTCCGGGGCGCTCTCTGCCGCTCGATCCTGCGCGCCTCTACAGCAGCTGGCTCAGCAACGTGCGCGCAGGAACGACTATCGGCTCGGCGCCGGCGAAGCAGTCGGCGTCGACGTACGGCAGGTCCATGACAGCCTGAAAGGCGTGCGCGGCGCGAGTCCTCGCTTGGAAGTGCCGCAGGGCGGGCGACAGCGCCGTATCGTTCGTCTTCACTTCTACCAGCCACCACGGCTTGCGGTCGCGCACGACCACGAAATCGACCTCGCGCTTCAGTTTGTCGCGCACATAGCGGAGCTCGAAGCGTCCGAATCCCATGTCCGTCCAACCTTCAACGGCCTTCAGAAGATGGCAGGCCACGAACGTTTCGGCGCGCGCGCCAGGGTCATCGACGCCGGACCAATCGCGAAGAAACCACTTCGGTTCCTTGCGCAAGGCCTTGCTCACGTTTGCGAACCAAGGGCGCACCTGAAAACCGAAATGCAGCCGCTCGAGTAGGTCTACCCAGCGCCGTGTCGTATCCACCGAGATGCGCGCCTCGGTAGCGAGATTGGAAAGAATGAGCTGCCCTCCGGAGCGTTCGGCAAGCAGCAAGCTCAGGTGCTCGAGCGCACCAAGATCCTGCACTTGCGCTATCTCTCGGACGTCCTCTTTCATGAGCTGGTCGTGACGTAGCGCGCGCCAGCGAGTCGTGAAGCGCCGGTCTCGACGCAGGAACGGCTCCGGAAAACCACCGTGCTCCCAGAGCGAATCCCATTCCGTATTGGCCAGCGGTGCCGGCGCGTGCAGTGGCGCCGTCGGCGTATCGGCGCGCAGACACTCGCCGATGCTGAATGGGTGCATCCGATATAGGAAGTAGCGCCCCATCAAGCTGTCGCCGCCGCGGCGGAACACGTCGAGGCGCGAGCTGCCCGTCACGATGACGCGCACTCGCTCGCCATAGACGTCGAAAAAGCCTTTGAGAAAGGATTTCCACTTGACGTGCTTGTGCAGCTCGTCGAACACGACGACGGGGAGCTCGGCACGCAGGCGCTCGAGACCAAGCCTCTCAGCCACTGCAGCGGGGCCGCTCACGACTACGCGGCGGTCGTCGGCATTGTCCCAGTTGAGATAGTCGGTGCCTTCAAGACGGCACGTCGTGGTCTTGCCGACCTGGCGCGGACCGCTGACGAACGCCATTTGGCGGTTAGCCGCGAAATGCTGCTCCAGCAGCGCGTCATATAGTCGAGGCCGCAGGGTATTCAACGTGGGCTCTCCGGGACCGTTCTACGACCCATCGTAAAATAGTCCGGACCATTTTACGATCCATCGTAAGATGGTCCGCGCTACGATGGAATCGCTGGCGGATCAGCTCTTCAAGTCACGCGCGCCAGTGCGCGAGATACTCCTGCTGGTCGATGGTCAACGCGTCGATCGACACACCGGCGGCGGCCAGCTTCAGACGCGCGACTTCTTCGTCGATGGCCGCGGGCACGGCGTAACAATCGGCCGCGAGCGTGCCGGCGCGCTCCACCACGTAGCGCGCCGCGAGCGCTTGCAGCGCGAAGCTCATGTCCATGATCTCGGCCGGATGGCCGTCGGCGCACGAGATGTTCACGATGTTGCCGCCGCCGAGCAGATTCAGCCAGCGCCCGTCGGCGAGCCGAAACCCCTCGACGTTCGCGCGCAGCTCCTTGCGCTCGACGGCGAGCTTCGCGAGCGCCGCGGCGTCGATTTCTTCCCAAAAATGACCTGCGTTGGCCAGCAGCGCGTTGCTCTTGAGCAGCGCAAAGTGCTCGGCGCGCAGCGTGTGCCGAACACCCGTGACCGTGAGCACAACATCGGCGACGAGACACGCGTCGTTCAGCGGCAGCACGCGGCAGCCGTGCATCAATGCATCGGCAGCCTTGATCGGGTCCACTTCGCAGACGACGACATGAGCGCCAAGCCCTTGCGCACGCAGGGCGCAACCCTTGCCGCACCAGCCGTAGCCGACGATCACGACGGTCTTGCCGGCGAGCACCAGGTTGGTCGCTCGCATCACGCCTTCCCACACCGACTGTCCCGTGCCGTGGACGTTGTCGAATAGGTACTTGCAGCGCGCGTCGTTCACCAGCACGACCGGAAAGCGCAGCTCTTTGGCCTTGGCGCGCGCGCGGGCGCGCAGCACGCCGGACGTGGTCTCCTCGCAGGCGCCGAGCATCTCGGCCGCGTAGGCGCCATGCGACTCGTGTAACAGCTCGACGAGATCGCCGCCGTCATCGATAACCACGTGCGGCGCGATCTCGAGGCTGAGCCCCATGTAGCGGCGCATTTCCTCGGGCGTCGCGCCGTGGCGCGCATACACCTGTACGCCCTCGGCCGCGAGCGCCGCAACCACGTCGTCCTTCGTGGATTCGGGATTACTGCCCGTCACCGCCACCGTGGCCCCGCCCGCGCGCAGCACGAGAGCGAGGTAGGCCGTCTTCGCTTCCAAGTGAATGCAAACAGCGATGCGGCGGCCTGCGAACGGCCGCTCTGCCGCGAACCGGTCCTCGAGTTGCCGGAGGATCGGCATGTTGCGCCGCACCCAGTCGATCTTGCGCTGCCCCTCGGCGGCGAGCTCCGGCCGGGCGACGATGTTTTCCCGCATGAGGAATTCCAAGTACAGTCCGGGCGTGATAGTCACACAGGATGCCGCCGATGCGTAGACCGGCCGGCCGCGCGCTCCTTGCCGCTGCGGGTGCTGCCTTGCTGGCGTGCCCGGCCGCAGCCCAAGTCGCTCTGGGGGCCGACGTGAACCCGCGTGCCGTCTGGTCGAGCCCGCCCGAGCAGTTCACGTTGCGCGTGGTGGCCACCGGTTTGCAGGATCCCGCGGAGGTCACGTGGGGACCGGACGAGCATCTCTGGATCACGGAACGCATCGGCAAGCGCGTTGTGCGAGTGAATCCCGCCGACGGCAGCCGCACGGTGGCCGTCACGATCGACGAGGTGCTGCAAACGTTGGCGCAAGACGGCCTGCAGGGCCTGGCGCTGCACCCCGACTTACTGCGCGGCAGCAACTTCGTTTACGTGATGTACACCTACGACGCGGATCCAGGCGCCGGCGCCGAGCGTCGCGCGAAGATTCGCCGCTACGCGTACGACGCACGCGCGCAGCAGCTGCGCGATCCCGTCGACGTGCTAACCGGAATTCCGCATGGGCCCGACCACGGCGCAAGCCGCATTGCGATCGGCCCCGACGGCAAGCTCTACGCGAGCACGGGCGATCACGGCTCGAACTTTCTCGCCTACTACTGCGCGCCGATCCGCGCGCAGGAGCTGCCGGCGGCAGCCGACGTGCAAGCGCGCGACTGGCGCGGCTACGAAGGCAAGATCCTGCGCTTGAACTTGGACGGCTCGATTCCCGACGACAACCCCGTGTTGAACGGCGTGCGCAGCCACGTGTGGAGCTACGGCCATCGCAACCCTCAGGGCATGGCGTTCGGCCCCGACGGCAGCCTCTACGCAGCGGAGCACGGCCAAGACACCGACGATGAGGTGAATCGCATCGAGGCTGGGCGCAACTACGGCTGGCCGCTGATTGCAGGCTACAAGGACGACCGGTACTACACCTACGCGAATTGGTCCGCTTCGGCGCCGACGCCGTGCGCGAGCTTGACCTACGGCCGCGACGTCCCGAGCACCGTGCCGCGCACGAAGGAGTCCGACGTCGAGCCGCCCGATTTCACTCCGCCGCTGAAGACGTTCTTCACGGTGCCGAGCACCTACGACGTGCGCGCGCTCGGCAATGCGACGGCCGCGCTCGCGGGTCTCGACGTGTACGCGTCGCCGGCCATTCCGGGTTGGAGCCCGTCGATTCTCGTCGCCGGCTTGGCGAGCGGCGCGATCTACCGAATTCCGCTGCCCGTGACGCAGGCGCCGCCGCTGACGTACTTCAAAGCGCAGGAGCGCTATCGCGATCTAGCGATCGCGCCGGACGGCCGCCGCATCTATGTGGTCACGGACGATGGCGGCAGGACCGTTACGGCCACCGGCGAGCCGACGGCCGACCTCGCGCATCCCGGCGCGTTGCTCGAGCTCACGTACACGGGAACGGGCGCGGCGCGCCAGCCATGACCCGCACGGGCGCTGCGCTCGCTGCCGCGGCCGCGCTCGCAGCGAATAGCGGCGCCGCGCAGCACTCGTTCGACGAAGAAGGTGCCAGCCTCTATGCCGCCGCGTGCGCGGAGTGTCACGGCGAGAACGGCGACCGCGTCGCCGGCATCGATCTCGGTACCGGCCGATTTCGCAGCCCGCTCACGGACAACGAGCTCGCGGGCATCATCGCGAACGGCGTTCCGAACACGACGATGGGGCCTTCGGACCTCGACGAGGAGCAAATCGAGCAACTGGTTCTTTATCTGCGCGACAACGCGCGTCCGCGTGAGGAGCCGAGGCTCGCCGGCGACGCCGCGCGCGGCCGAACGCTGTTCGAAGGCAAAGGCGAGTGCCTGGATTGCCACCGCATCGACGGCTTGGGCTCGCGCGTGGGACCGGACTTGAGCCGCATCGGCCGGCAGCGGCGCGCCGGAGACCTACTCGCTTCGCTGCTCGACCCGCAGACGGAAGTGCGGGCCGAGAATCGCTTCTACCGCGTGGTCACGGACGCGGGCGAGGAGGTCACAGGACGCCTCTTGAACCACGACACTTACACGGTGCAGCTCCTCGATCTCGAGCAGCAGTTGCGGTCGTTCGCGAAGGCGGAGTTGCGCGAGCACGGCTTCGCGGAGTCGCCGATGCCGTCGTATCGAGACACGTTCAGCGAGCAGGAGCTCGCCGATCTCGTCAGCTATCTTTCGTCGCTTCTCGGCCCGTGAGCACGGCTCCTTCGTGCACGGGTGCGACGGTGCGCTGATACACGCCGAGCCAGCCGCGCTGATCCTGCGCGCCGTACACGCGCGCCGTCTTGCGCCGCTCCACGAGCACGGCCTCCGGCACCTCGAGGTCCACGGTTTTGCGGCGCACGTCGATCGCGATCGTGTCGCCGTTCTCGAGATAGGCGAGGGGCCCGCCGGCCGCGGCTTCCGGCGATGCCTCGCCGACGACGAGGCCGTTGTTGACGAGGCCCGAGAGCTGGCCTTCCGTGATGGCGGCCACACGATCGAGCAACCCTGCGCCGTCGAGCGCGAAGATCACGGCCGACGTCATCGCCATGCCGGGGCCGCCGATCACGCCCAAGCCGCGCAGCACGACCACGTCGCCGGGCTGCACCTTGCCGGCCTTGATGCCTGCGAGCGCCTCGTCGCGCGAATGGAAGATATTGGCCTTGCCGCGGAACTCGAGCATGCGCTCGCCGGTGCCGCCTTGCCGCACGATGCCGCCGCCGGGCAGCAGGCTGCCGCGCACGATCACGATCGCAGGCCGCGTCGAGAGCGGCTTGTCGAGCGTCGCGATCGTGCGTTCGTCGGCAACCGTGGTGGCCGCAAGGATTTCGCGCAGCGTTTGCCCGGACACCGAGCGCGCGTCGAGATCGAGCTGCCGCTCGAGCCGCTTCAAGATCCCGCGCGCGCCGCCGGCGGCCTCGAAGTCTTCGATGTGCGCGTCGCCGTTCGGCTTTACGGCCGCGAGCAGCGGCACGCGCTCGGCGAAGTCGGCGAACTCCTGATACACGTCCACACCGGCCTCGGCTTCGATGGCGATCGCTTGCAGGTGCTTCACGCAGTTGATGGAGCCGCTCACGGCGAGCACCATTTGCACGGCGTTGCGCACCGCGCCGGCGGTCATGATGTCGCGCGGCTTCAAGTCTTGCCACACCATCTGAACGATGCGCGCACCGGCCGCGCGCAGGTGCGCGTGCATCTTCGGGCTGCCGGCCGCGACGGGCGCGCTGCCGGGCAGCGTCATGCCGAGCGCTTCGCACACCACGTGCATCGAGTTTGCCGTGCCCATGCCCTGGCACACGCCGGGGCTCTGGATGGCCACGTCGGCCATGCCTTTGATCTCCTCGATCGTGGCGGCGCCCGACGTGAGATAGCCGGTCTTCAAGAACACGTCCTCGATGTCCGTGTGCTGGCCGCGATAGGAGCCGGCCTTCTGGTAGCCGCAGATCACGACAATCGTCGGAACGTTGAGCCGGCCTGCGGCCATGAGCTGGCCCGGCGTGGTCTTGTCGCACGACGCGAGGCACACCATGCCGTCGAGCAGCGCGCCTTCCACCTGCACCTCGATGTCGGCCGCAATCAAGTCGCGCGTCGGCAAAATGTACGCGCCCCGGCGGCCGGCGCTCGTGATGAAGTCGCTGGGCGCGGCGGTGCGAATCTCGAACGGCACGCCGCCGGCCGCGCGGATCGCCACCTTGAGCTCGTCGGCCAACCCGTCCAAGTGACTGAAGCAGCTCGAGAGCTCGCTCGAGGAGTTCACGATGGCGATCTTCGGCTTCTGCATGTCCTCGTCGGTAAGGCCGAGCGCGCGCCACTGCGCGCGGCGGCCGGACCAGGGCACCGAGCCTTCGTCGAGATTGCTGCGAAGCTTGCGTTGCATGCGCCTACGATACCGGCTCCGCGCGGAGAAATCGCCGCTCTCGCGCGATCGGTCGCTAGCGCCCGAGCAGGAACACGGGCAGCGCCATCAGTCCGAGCAGTAGCACGATCGCGAGCGCCGTGAGCGCGACCCGCAACGGTTGCGTGCGCAGCACGTCGGCGAAGGTCTCGGCGGTGCCGTTGCGCTGCGCTTCGAGGCGCAGAGCGTGAGCACGCGCTTGCCGTTCGCGCTGGTACTCGGCCATCAGCCGCTTCGCCTCGAAAACGTCGCGCTCGTCGCGGATCCAAATGCCGCCGGCAGAAATGCCCCATGGGCTCGGCTGGGTCTCGTAATAGCCGATTCCGGCGGCGTCGAGGAAACGACGAACGTCGTCCGCCTCGTCGTCGGGCACATGGCGCAGGTTCAGCAGCAGCTTCGACATGGCCGGATGATAGCTCCAAGCGCGGCTCGCCCGGCCGCCCGAGCGCCCGTTGACAGGCCTGTCGCGGCTAGCGCAAGGTCGCTGAGCAAAAATAACGAGGAGCGATCTCGATGCCCCGCACGATGCGGTTCCTGAGTTTGACGACCGCGCGCGGCTTGCGCATCGTGCCGGCGGCATGCGCCGGATTGGGATTGATGACCGCCGGCCTGCCGCTGGCAGCGCAGCAGAGCGCGCCGGCGCCGACGCAATCGCAAGCCGCGCCGCCGCAAGCGGAACAGCCCGCGGCAGCCCCGGCGCAGCGCGGCGGCGGTGGCCGCGGCCGCGGCCCGCAAATTCCGCCGCTCGGCGACGGTCCCTGGGACTTCAGCACCGAGCAGCAGCGCATCCACGTCACCGTGGTAACCAAGGGGCTCCAGAGCCCCTGGGGTATGGCGTTTCTGCCGGACGGCGACCTGCTCGTCACGGAGCGGCCCGGGCGGCTGCGCATCGTGCGCGACGGGGTGCTCGATCCCGCGCCAATCGCCGGCTTGCCCGCGATTCGGGCCGTGGTGATCGGCGGGCTCGCCGACGTGGTATTGCACCCGAACTATCGTCGCAATCGGCTCATCTATTTCTCCTACTCGAAGCCCGACACGCAGGATCCGACGCTGTCCACGCTCGCCGTTGCGCGCGCACGCTTCGATGGCGGCGCGGCGCTCGAAGACGTGGAAGACATCTTCGTCGCGGCAGACTGGTACAACTCCACGATGGCAGGCGAGAACGGCCGCTGCTGCGGGCAGGGCCCGGCCGATGCAAGCTTCGGCGCGCGCATGGCCTTCGGCCGCGATGGCATGCTGTACCTCGCGAGCGGCGACCGTAACTGGGGCGAGAAGGCGCAGGAGCCGTCCTCGCATTTGGGCAAGATCCTTCGCATCGACGACGACGGCAAGGTTCCGCGCGACAACCCGTTCGTGGGCCGAGCCGGTTACCTTGCCGAGATCTACACGCTCGGCCATCGCAACCCCACAGGGCTCACGGTGCATCCCGAGACCGGTGCAGTCTGGTCCACGGAGTTCGGACCGCGCGGCGGCGACGAGCTCAACCTCATCGAGGCCGGCAAGAACTACGGCTGGATACTCGTGACGCGCGGTGCGCATTACAACGGCGACCCTGTTGCGCGCGGCCCGGGGCCGGTGCCCGGCCTGGAGGATCCCGTGCTGCATTGGGCGCCCTCCATCAACCCCGGCAATGTCGCGTTCTATACGGCCAACGAGCTGCCCGGATGGCGCGGCGACTTGCTACTCGCAGCGATGTCGCGCTCGCTCGTGCGCATCGGCTTCGACGCGGCCGGTCAGCCGGCAGAGCAAGAACGCATGTTGACGGAGCTCGGCCAGCGGTTTCGCGACGTGCGGCAGGGGCCCGACGGCGCCGTGTATCTGCTCACCGACGAGGCCGCCGGCGCCATGCTGAAGGTGGAGGCACAAAGCCCGTAGCTTGTGCCGGCACAGCGTTGCGGCCGGTGCTCGACGCGCGCCTCGGCGCGCAGCTGTCTAAAGCTACGACCGTGCCGTTTGCGAGCGGTGCGCGCCGCGCGGGCTTTGGCGAGCTTCACCCGTAACGAGCTGCTTGAGCTTCGTGAACGTGCCGCTCCCGAACCAGCGCGACAGATCCGCGGCGCTGCACGGCCGGCTCACGAGATAACCCTGCACGACATCGCAGCCGAGCTTGCGCAGCAACTCGAGCTGCTCGGGTGTCTCCACACCCTCGGCCACGGTCTTCATGCCGAGCGATGCCGCCAGACTGATCGTCGTTTGAACGATGAGCCGATGATTGCGGTTCGTCACGAGATCGCGAACGAAGCTGCCGTCGATCTTGAGCACGTCGATCGGCAAGCCGGCGAGCACGCGCAGCGACGAATGGCCCGTGCCGAAGTCGTCGATCGCGATCGATACCCCCGCCGCGCGCAACTTCGCGAGGCTCGTGCTCGCGTGGTGCGGATCGGCCATGAGGCTGCTTTCCGTCACTTCGAGCTCGAGCCGCCGCGGGTCGCCGCCTAAATCGGCGATCGACTGCAGCACGCGCGCCGCGAAGTCCGCGCTGTTGAGCTGTAACGGCGATACGTTGGCGGCCACGCGGAACTCGTTGCTCGGCGCCCAATCGGCCGTCTCGGCCATCGCCTGAGCGATCACCCAGCTGCCCACTTCGTCGATGAGGCCGAGCGACTCGAGCATCGGCACGAACACGTTTGGCGGGACGGGCTCGCCGTTGCTCGACCAGCGCAGCAAGGCCTCGACGCCGTCGACGACCCCGGTCTTGAGGTTGAGCTTCGGCTGATAGTGCAGCGTAAAGCAGCGCTCGGCGACCGCGCGGCGCAGCTCGTTCGTGAGAACGAAGCGTTGCGACGCGGTCTCGTTCATGCGCGCGGTGTAGCGCAGGTAGCGCGCGCCGGTGTCCTTGGCATGCTGAAGGGCTACCTTCGCTTCCTGCAAGAGCGCCTCGGCGTGATCGCCGTCGTCGGGGAACTGCACGAAACCCGCGCGCGCATCCACGCGCAGCTCTTGGCCTTGCAAGGAGAACGGCGCCTCGAAGCAGTCGGCGATGCGCTTGGCGAGCGCGCCGTCGGTCTCGTGCGTGGGGTCAATCTCGATGACCGAGAACTTATCGTCGCCCAAACGGCTGATGCCGCTCGACCGGCCGAACGCGCCCGTCAAGCGCTCGGCGACCAGCCGCAGCAGCGCGTCGCCCAGATGTTGTCCCAGATTGTCGTTGACGGTGCCGAACTCGACGATGTCGATCACGGCCACCGCAACCGACTGACCGGATTTGCGCGCGGCTTCGATGGCGGCTTGCACGCGCGTCAGATACAAGGCGCGATTCGGCAGACCCGTGAGCGTGTCGTAGTACTCGAGGTACTCCGCGCTCTCCTTGCTCCGCAAATACTGCAGCGCGAACGTGATGTTCGCCGCCACTTGCTTCAGCAGCGCGAGCTCGGCGTCGCCGAACACGCCGGATTCCCGCGCGTCGAGCTCGACCACGCCGATCACGGCGAGATCGATGCACAGGGGCAGGGCGATGCGGGACCGGGAGCCTTCGGGCAGCGGGTTCTTGCCGAGCAGCGCGGCGTTGGCAGGATCGCTCAAATCGTTCACGACGATCGGCTCGGCGGTGGTAAGCACTTGCGAGATGGCACCCACGCCTTCGGGCAGCCGATTCGTGATCGACCACTTGGCGCCGTCGTCCTGCGCATCGCCGTACGAGCACACGAGCGGCGCCGTGCCGGCAACGTCGTTCGGCAGGAGATAAATGGTGGCCCGCGCGTAGCCGCCTACGCTCACTGCCAGCCGGCAGGCCTCCCTGATCAGCCGGTCGCGCTCGCGGATGCGCATGGCGGCTTCGCTGGCGCCGCTCAAGAAACGCTGGGCGCGATTCAGACGGCGGATGCGTACTTCCTGCGCCATGCGCAGCGTCACGTCGCGGTCGATACCGCGAACGCCGCGCCAGGCGCCGTCGAGATCGCGCAGTGCCACCATCGTGCGCTCGAGCCAGCGCGTCTTGCCGTTTCGATGCCGCCACCGCATCGTCACGGGATTGCTCAGTTCCGCGCCCGAGGGCATATCGGCGAGCGTAGCCTGCAGCTGGAGGTCGTCGACGGGCTCGATGTAATCCGACGCCCGCCGGCCGAGGATCTCGTAGCGCGTGTAGCCCAAGATCGACTCGATGCTCGGGCTCGAGAACGTGAACCGGCCCTCGCGATCGCACTCCCACACCCAGTCGCGAGACGTGTTGATGATGTCTTGCAGGCGCGACTCGCTGCGCCGCAGCATGTCCTCGGCCAACTCCTTGGCCAGCGCGATTTCCGCCTGCCGCAGCGCGTTCCTGATCGCGGCCGCGAGGCGGCGCAGATTGTCCTTCAGAACGTAGTCGGTGGCGCCGCGTTTCAGCGCTTCGATGGCGCGCTCTTCGCCGATGGTGCCCGACACGAAGATGAACGGTGTCGTCGGCGCCATTGCGCGGGCAATCTCGAGCGCCGACAACCCGTCGAAGCCGCGCAATGAGAAATCCGAGAGGATGATTTGCGGAGCGAAATCCGCGAGCGCATGCCGGAAGCCGAGCTCGTCGGCGACCACGCGGCAAAGCACGTCGAGACCGTCGGCTTTCAGGCGCCGAACGATGAGCTCGGCATCGACGGGGTTGTCCTCGAGCTGCAGCACGCGTATTGCGGCCGCAGTAATTTCGGGCGTAAACCCCCCGCCGCCTTCGAGCTGCTTTGCTGCGTCCTCCGCCATCGGATGGGCCACACCGGAAATGGTCCTGGAAGATAGCTACTTAACACAAGGAAATGAGCCGACGCCCATCACGTTTTGGCAGATCTGCCACAACGGCGCGGGTAGGACCGCCGGCGGCTAGCCCGCCGAAGGGCCGAGGTTGGCGCCGTCGGCGCGCAGGCGCTGCTGCAACGCTGCCACGTCGATCGCCCGCGGCGGC
>CAMPKU010000110.1 GCA_946887385.1 uncultured Gammaproteobacteria bacterium | reverse complement strand
CTTCCATCCAGACGGACGTGCTCACGCCGCGCTGCTCGGGCTGCCATAACGGCGTAGGCGCGGCGTTGCCGGGCGCCATGAACTTGACGAACGCCAACGCGAGTTTCGCGGCGCTCGTCGGTGTGGCGAGCGTCGAAGTGCCCACGTTGCAGCGCGTCGCGGCCGGCAATCCTTCCGACAGCTATCTCGTGCGCAAGCTCGAGGGCGCGCCGGGGATCGTGGGGAGTCGAATGCCGCTCGGCGGCCCGTTCCTGCCGCAGTCCACGATCGATTCGATTCGGCTCTGGATCGCCAACGGCGCGGCTCAGTAGGGAGGAACGTCATGAAGCATGCATCGCACCTGATCGCGGCCGCGCTCTGCCTTGCGGCGCTCGCAATCGTCCCCGGCCTCGCCACCGCGGAGCCCTATCTGGCCGTCGAAAGCGGGCTCAAATGCGCGAGCTGTCACGTCAATCCGAGCGGCGGCGGCAAGCGCAACGCGTTCGGGACCCTATATGCGCGCAACGAGATTGCCGCGCGTACGCTCGAGCTCGCCGAGGGTCGAGCGCCGTGGACGGGCGACGTGGTGAGCCGCTGGCTCGCCGTCGGTGCGGACTTCCGCGGCGGCTACTCGTCGGTGGACATTCCCGGCTTTCCGGATCAATCCGAAACGGACGTGTCGCGCGCCACGGTTTACGCAGAAGTTCGTTTGCTACCCGAGCTGTTGTCGTTCTACGTGGACCAGAAAATTGCTCCGGACGGCTCCGACAATCGCGAAGCGTACTTGCTGCTGAAACCGAACGACGGGAAATTCACGGTCAAAGCCGGCCAGATGTTCGTGCCGTTCGGCTTGCGTCTCGAGGACGACAACGCGTTCGTGCGCCAGGCCACGGGCGTGAATTTCTTGACGCCCGATGACGGCGTCGAGCTCGGCCTCGAGCTCGCGAAGTGGTCCGCTCAGCTCGCGGTCATCGAAGGGCCGTCCGGTGCCGACGACCAAATGAGCGCCTCGGCCGTCTATGTGCAGCCGACATGGCGCGCCGGCGCCAGCGTCAACACGAGCGAGGACGCGTTCGGCGACCGCGAGATGCACAGCGTGTTCGGCGGCTTGAAGACGGGCCCCATCGCCTGGCTCGCCGAATGGAGCGTCGTCAACGACGACTCCCCGTCCGGCGAGCGCGACTTCCACGCGACGCTGCTCGAAGGCAATTGGCGCCTGCGCAAAGGCCACAACCTGAAGGTCGGCTACGAGTACCTCGAGCCCGACCGCGACCGCGACGAGGACGAGCAAGAGCGCTACAGCCTCGTCTGGGAGTATTCACCCGTGCAGTTCGTGCAGTCGCGAGTGGGCGTGCGCCGCTACAACGGCATCCCGAACATCGCGGTGAGCAACCGCGACGAGCTGTTCGCCGAGCTGCACGTGTACTTCTAACCGCTAGAAGTCCACCGCTACGCCCACCACGTAGCGGCGGCCGCGCTGGTCGCCGGTTACGCCAAGCCCCGTGCCGGTGTTGAAGTTGCTGCTGAACACCGCGGCGAGATACTCCTGCGGATCCGCGTCGAACAGATTGTTGACCGTGCCGAAGACGCTGATGTTGCCGTCGCCCATCCCGAAGCGATAGCGAACGCTGGCGTCGACCAGCACGTCGCTCTCGACGGTGTTGTCGGCCACGTCCCATCGCGTGCTCGTGCCGTTGAAGTTCCAGGCCGGATTGATGAGCTGGTCGTCGGTGTAGCGCGCCGACAGGTTCACGGACAACGGCCCGCGCCGGTAGCCGCCGCTGATCACGGCCGTCCACTCGGGGAAGCCGAAACGGCCCTGCACTTCCGTTTTGGCGCCCTGGCTGTTGGTGTTGGACCTTTCCTGCAGATAGCTTCCCAACAGGCGCACGTTCACGTCGCCGCCGCCGAACCAGTTCACGCCCCGCAGGTACACGAGCTCGAAGTCCACGCCGTTCGCTTCGACCGACGCCTGATTGAAGTAAGGCACGCCCACGAGCGAGATGGTGTTGATCGAAGGGTCCTGCGTGCTCGGCGGACCGCCGCGTGTGATGAAGGCGCACAGATCGACGTCGTTATCGACATGACAGCCCCTGACCACGTCGGCGGCCGTGATCTGATTGATGTTGTCCGTGACCTTTACGTTGTACCAGTCCACCGAGAGACTTAAGCCCTGTGCGCGGGCCGGCGCGTACACGAAGCCCAGCACTTTCGTCTTCGCGTTCTCGGGACGAATGTCCGGCGTGCCGTTCGAGAACGTGGTGATGCCGTACGAAAAGCCGCCGCCCGGATCGAGCAGGTAGTCCGTGATGTTGCCGACACCGCCCGTGCGGTCGAACTTCTCGCCCATCGTGGCCGCGCGCACGTCTTGGGAGATCGTGGTGCGCAAACGCAGCACGTCGTTGACGGTCCAGTCGAGGCCGCCCTTCCAGGAGTCCACGGAGCCCACACCGGAGTAATCGGCCCAGCGGTATGCAGCGGAAAAATTCAGCTGCTGCACCAGCGTTTGCTCCGACACCAACGGCAGCAAGACCTCCGTGAACGCCTCCTTCACGTCTTGTGCGCCGCGGGCGAACGGGACGTTCGAGAATTGGATCTCCACGCTGTTGCCGGAGGCCGCGTTGCCGCCGGGCACCCCGCGAATACCGAGCGCCAGGTTGTTGGCGGCCACGGGCCGGCCCCTGGGGTCGGCGTCGACGTTGCCGCCCGGCCCCACCTCGACGACTTGCACGAACGATTCCTCGCGCTGGCCATAGCCGGCGGCCATCGTGATCGGGCCCGCCCAGCCTTCGGCGATCTTGCCGTCGGCGGAGATCTCCCAGACGTCCTGGTCGATGGCGAGCACCCGCTGCTTGTCCTCCCCGCTGATATAGCTGTGCGGGATCGACTCGGTGGCGGACAAGAAGCCGTTGGCATTCATCGGCACACCGGCCTCGAACCCCGTCACCCAGTCGACGGCCGCCGCCGAGGCGTTGCCGCGGCCGAACAGATTCAGCGGCACGCAGTCGGGATACAGGCCCGAGACGACGGTCACGTTGCAGGCCGGTTGCCCATTGGCATCGAGCACCACGTCGGCGGCCAGATAGACTCGGTCGAGGCGTATGCCGCCCTTTTGAATCGCCCGCACGTCGGTGTCGCCGGTCTGGTAGTAACCCTTGATCAGCCAGCCGCCTTCGAGCTCGTAGTCGAACCCCGCGGTGTAGGAATTCGTTTCCGTCACCTGCCGGGTCGCGGACTCCGCGGCGAGGTCCTCGGGCGCGCCGACTCGGCTGAATGGGACCGATGGGAGACCGTTGTCGGTCATCGCTTGCTGGATCGCGGGCGGCAGGAACGGGTTGCCGTCGAAGATCGTGAAATTCCTACGGAACGGCGGCAGCGGCGGGAACGGAAACAGGCCGCCGAAGTTCAGCTGCGTGAAATCGGCCTTGCCGTGGATCGCCTGGCCGAAAACCGACAGCTGGTCCGAAAAGTCGTGGCTTAAGTAGGCGAACCCGTTCTCGCGACCCGAGTCCGGCGTAACGTTCATAGACGGTATGCCGCTTTCGTGACCCGAGCCGCCGTTGGTCGTGGAGCAGCCGTGCGTGTTGCAGGGGCTGCCGAGCACGAACGGCGACGGGTTGCCGTTCGAGTCGAGAATCTGGTTGCCGCCGGCCGCCGTCGGCAGATGAAAAATGCCGTCGATGTCGAAGTTGAAGCTGCGAACGTCGTTGACGGCGATATAGAAGGGGTTGTCGGGCGAGCTGCCGGCGCCCGGCGCCGGGTTTTCGATCAGCGCACGGGCGCGATACCAGTCGTAGTCGAGGATGTCGCTGGCCCAGATCGGATCCTGCCGCTCTCTTTCCACGTTGAGCAAGATGTGCGTGCTCTCGCCTACCGAGAACCCGCCGCCGATCGACACCTTGTGGTTCTCGTTCTGGCCTTCGAGATTCGCGCCGCCCTGCACGTTGGCTTTGATGCCCTCGAAGTCGGTGTCGAGAATGAAGTTCACGACACCCGCAACCGCGTCGGTGCCGTAAGCAGCGGAGGCGCCGCCCGTGACGGTCTCGATCGACCGTACGATGTTTTCCGGAAACAGGTTGATGTCGGGGCCGCCGAAGATCGTGGACGAGACGACGCGGCGGCCGTTCAAGAGTTGCAGCGTGCGCTTGCTCTGCAGCCCGCGCAGGTCGAGCGAGCCCGCACCCGTGCTGGTGAAGAACGCCGACGGCTGCTGCGTGGTGGCGGAACCGTAGAACTGCGGGAGTTGCGCGAGGCCTTCGATGAGATTCGTCGGCGCGAGCACGGACAATTCCGTAGGCGTGACCACCGTAACGGGGTTCGGCGTCTCCATGCCGCTGGTCTGGCGGATGCGCGATCCCGTGACGACCACCTCTTCCAACGAGCCTTCGGGTTGCGGCTGGGCGAGGGCGGCCGGGGCCGCGATGCCGATCGCGAGCATGCAGGCGAGGCTCAACGGGTGAATGGTTGGACGTTGACGAGGCCCGACAAATGGGCCGGATAGAACTGGCTGTCGCATTTTGACTCCCCCCCGGGACGTGTTGTTCATCACCTGCCGTGTTGCCGCTCTTCCCGGCGGCTCGCTGCCGACTCGACCCCCTTGGGCCAAATCCGCTAAACAAGAATACAGATTCTGAATCTTGGATCAAGTCGTTTGGAGTGGAAAACTTCATGATCCCTGTGACAAGGTGGTCACCACGCATGACCGACCACACTCGACGAGCACCGCTGAGCGCGGCCCGCGCAACCACTCCAGAGCTCCGGATTCGACAAAAGCGCGGCCAAGTAACCTACGACGCGCTGATCGACACCGCGTTCGCGATGCTTGCCGACAAGGAGCTCGACGAGATCTCGGTGGCCGAGCTCGCGCAGAAGGCCGGCTATTCCGTCGGCGCCTTCTATGCGCGCTTCCGCAGCAAAGACGAGCTGTTCGACGCCATGGTGCTGCGGCACGTGCAAAACCGGCGCGAGGTGCGCCGTCGCCAGTTCGCATCGGCGGACGACGCAACGTTGCTGCACGAGCTGCTCGACGAAACCGTCCACTACTACTGGGGCCGGCGCCGCTTCTGGCGCGCTGCTTTGATTCGCAGCATTCGCGAGCCGGATTTCTGGGCGCCGATGCGCACGCTGTCGCACGAGTTCGGAGACGCGCTGCTCGCGCGCTTGCGCGCACGCGCCGGCCGCGCGTTGACCGAGCGCGAGGAGAGCAACGCGCGCTTCGCCGTCCAGCTAGCCTTCGGCCTCATCAACAACACCATCTTGAATCGTCCGGGGCCCTTCTTTCTCGACCAGGCGCTGTTCATCGACAATCTGGTGCGAGCGTTCAAGCTCGTCTCGGGCTACGATGAGCTCGGCGCAAAAAAAAGCGCTCGCCGCCGCGCCTCGCGGCCGCCAACGGGCGCGCACAAGCGCCCGAAAAAGACCGGCGGCTAAACGCGGCGAGCTCGAGCACTGGGAGGCTCCGTTGAAGGGTTGGTTCACGCTCCTGCCGGGAGCGCTCGTGGCGTTCGCGACGAGCGCCGTCTCGGCGCAAACGCTCGTTGAACAGCTCGCCTGGGCGTATGCCATCACGCCGGGCCCCGCGCCCGCCGCCCCCGTCGACGACGGCACGCGGCATTCTTTGCCCGGGAGCGAAAGGCAGTTCACGCTCGATCAAATCCGCCACCGCATGGGGCCCGCCGACTGGTTTCCCGGCGACCATCCGGCCATGCCGCCGATCGTCGCCGTGGGCCGCGAGGCCGCCGGCATCTGGGCGTGCTCGATGTGCCATTACCCGAACGGCAAGGGGCGGCCCGAGAACGCGGGCGTCGCCGGCCTGCCGCAGGACTACTTCATCCAGCAGATGTACGACTTCAGGAACGGCCTGCGCGAAAGCGCCGAGCCGCGCAAGCCGAACACGCCGTTGATGGCCGGCTTCGCCGCTGCGATGACCGACGAGGAGATTCGGGCTGCGGCCGAGTATTTCGGCTCGATGCGCTGGACGCCATGGATCGACGTCGTGGAAACCGACACCGTGCCAAAGACGCGAATTTTGGGCGGCATGCACCTCGAGCTCGAGGGCGACGAGGCCGGCACGGAACCGCTCGGCCGTCGCATCGTCGAATCGCCGGTGAACGCCGAGCACACGGAATTGCTGCGCAACCCGCGCTCGGGGTTCGTGGCCTACGTTCCGCGCGGGTCGGTTGCGCGCGGCGAAGCGCTCGCGCGCAACGGCAAAGACGGCGTGGCGGCATGCACGATTTGCCACGGCGACGACTTGAACGGCCTCGCGATCGTGCCTAGCTTGCGCGGGCGCTCGCCGAGCTACATGGCGCGCCAGCTCGTGGACATGAAGGAAGGCAAGCGACGCGGCGCCTGGACGCCGCTCATGACGCCCGTCGTCGCCAATCTCACGGCCGACGACATTTTGAATCTCTCGGCGTATCTCGCGTCGCTGGAACCCGTGGCTCCGCCGTGACAGCCCTGGTTCGTTCGTTCGCCGCGCTGCGGCCCACCGCCGAGAGCGCAGCCGAGGTGATCGCGCCACCCTACGACGTGGTGAGCACGGAGGAAGCACGCGCGCTCGCCGCCGGGCGGCCGCGCAGCTTCCTGCACATCTCGCGCCCCGAGATCGACTTGCCGGAGGGCAGCTCGCCGTACTCCGACGCCGCGTACGGGCAGGGCGCGCGCAGCCTCGAGCGCCTCGTCGCCGAAGGCGCTCTCGTCCGCGACGAGCCGTCGTTCTACGTCTACCGCATGGTCATGGACGGCCGCGTGCAGACCGGCGTCGCATTCGTCGCGTCGGTGCGCGCCTACGAGCAAAACCGCATCCGCCGCCACGAACGCACGCGGCCCGACAAGGAGAACGATCGCGTTCGCAACATCGCCACGCTGAACGCGCAGACGGGCCCCGTGCTGCTCGCGTACCGCGCCAACCCGGCGTTACGCAGCGTGCTCGCCGCGGCCGCGAACGCCGCACCGCTGTTCTCGGTTGCGGGGCCCAACGACGTGCTGCACACCGTGTGGCGCGCCTCGCCGGCCACCGCCGCGGCGCTTCAGGCCGAGCTCGGCTCGCTCGATGCGCTCTACATTGCCGATGGTCACCATCGTTCGGCGGCTGCCGCGCGCGTCGCGGCAGAGCGGCGCGGAGCGCCGGACGCGAGCCACGAGTTTTTTCTCGCCGTTGCGTTCCCGCACGACGAGATGCGCATCCTCGACTACAACCGCGTGGTACGCGACTTGAACGGCCTATCGCCCGATGCATTCCTGGCACGGATTCGCGAATCGTTCGACGTTGCCGAGCTGCCCGCCGGCCGGTCGCCGCCGCAAACGCAAACGTTCTCGATGTATCTCGGCAACCGCTGGTACGAGCTCAAGCTGCGCGCGCTGCCGGCGCCGGCTCACGACCCGGTGGCCAATCTCGACGTGAGCCAGCTGCAGGATCGTTTGCTCGCACCGATTCTAGGAATAGGCGATCCGCGCACCGATCCGCGCATCGATTTCGTCGGCGGTATCCGCGGATTGCCCGAGCTCGAGCGGCGCGTGCAATCGGGCCGCGCGGCCGTCGCGTTCGCGCTGCATCCCACGCAGATGGTGCAGCTCATGGCTGTGGCCGACGCGAACGAGCTGATGCCGCCGAAGTCCACGTGGTTCGAGCCGAAGCTCGCCGACGGCCTGCTCTCGCACGTGCTGGACTAGCTCACAGCAACGGCAGCGCGCTGAACACGCCGGGCACAGTGACGGGCGTGGCGGGTTGCAGATACGTGCCGTCGAGCTCGCCGAGCGCCTTCAAGCCGAGCAGCTTCATGGTCACGGTGAGCTCGGTTTCCAGGATCTCGAGCATGCGGGTAACGCCGCGCTCGCCGGCCGCGCCGAGCGCGAGCGCCTGCAGCCTGCCAATGCCAACCATGGCCGCCCCGCGCGCAATGCCCTTGAGAATGTCGGTGCCGCGCAGGAAGCCGCCGTCGACGATGCACTGCGCCTTGCCACGCGCCACGCTGATGACCTCGGGCAACAGCTCGATGCCGCCTCGAGCGTGATCGAGCTGGCGGCCGCCGTGGTTCGAGACGTAGATGATGTCCACGCCGTGCTGCACGCACAGCTCGGCGTCTTCCGCCGTCTGGATCCCCTTCACCATCAGCGGCAGCTTCACGGCACGCTTGAGCTTCTCCACGAGCGTCCAGTCTGCGCGGCCGCGATGCGCCTCGCCGCTGCGCAACGCGCCGAACGCCCGGCCCGCGATCGCGGCACGGCGATGGATGTGGCGCTCGCGGCGGCCGAACGTGGGCACGTCGACGGTCAAGCAGAGCGCCTTGGCGCCGGCCTGTGCAGCGCGCTTTGCCGTATCGACCACCCACTTCTCGTCGCCGTCGGTATAGAGCTGCAGCGCGAACTGCTCGCCGGCGGCCCGCGCGACTTCCTCGAACGACGGCTGCGTAACGCTGCTGACGAGCATGAGGCAGCCGAACGCCGCTGCCGCCCGCGCCACGGGCAGCGCGCCCTTGGCATCGACGTCGGTCAAGCTCGCGATCGGCGCGAGCAGCACGGGAATCCGCTGCTTCGTGCCGAGAAAGCTCGTGGCGGGGCTTGCGTCTTCGACGTTACGCAGCACACGCGGCCGAAACGCGATCGAATCGAGCGCGTGGCGGTTGCGCAGCATCGTGGTTTCCGTCTCGGCCCCGCCCACGATGAACTCCCACGCGGCTTCCGGCAGCCGCTTCCGCGCGAGCGCCACGATCTCGGTCGTGGTGAGCATCTCGTCGGTCGCAGCGTTCTTCTTCTGCACCGCCTTACGGGCAGCCGGCTTGCTCCTCGCCATCGCAACGTCTCTCCGCGCAGTTCAACTGCGGCAGAGTCTACGGTGCGTCGCGACGGTGCGAAACAGCGAATGTCGATGGAGTGGCGCTAGCCGCGGCCGAGCACTGCGATGAACTGCCAGTCGGGCTTGAGCATCGTGCGCACGACGGGCAAATGGTCATACAGCGCCAGGCCGCAATCGAGCGCCGTGATGACGAGGCGCTGCTCGCCGGCGAGGCGCACGAAGGCTTCGCGCGTGAAGTACTGCCGCGGCACGCTCACGCCGTAGCCCCAGTTTCCCACGAAGTCCATGAGCCGCAGCATGGCGCGCGAGTACGGCCCGTACTCGAAGTGATCCTTCACGAGCACGTGCCGCGCCACGCGGCTGGCTTCGGCGAGCAGGCGCGCCGCGTCCTCGGGCGCGTGATGCAGCACGTCGCACAGCAAGGCAACGTCGAACTCGCCGTTGCCGTATGGAATCGTGCGGCCGTCGAACGAGCGGTATTTGCTCCAGCGCGCGTCGCGGCGCAGCGCGGGCGGCAACCGATGCACGTCGATGCAGCGCCAGTCGCTGCGCGCCGAGCGCTCGTGAACCGCCTCCGCGAGCGTCATGTCGCCGCAGCCCACGTCGAGGCAGCGCGCGCGGCCCTGCGGCACGAGCGACTCCACGTGCATGGCGATGCGCTTGGCGAGCAACCCGACGCGGTGGCCGTGCGACAACGTGCGGTGCAGGCCAACCACCGCTTTCTGCGGCGCGGCTTTGCGTTCGATGGCGATCGGCGAGCTCATACGGAGTTCTCCTGGCGATGTCAGCGCCTGTCAGCAACCAGAACGCGATCGCGCGGCACCACGGCATAAAGCGCCGCGTCCTCGAAGCGCGCGTGCTCGTAGATCGGCATCGCACGCTCGATGTCGGGAAGCACCGGCATCACGAACTTCCCTCTGTCGCGCTCGAAGATGACTACCACGCCGTCGGTGTCCTCCAATCGCTCCCGCATATGGGTAAGCTCGTGCTCGAAGGCCGGATTGGCGGCGCCCAACCGGCGCACGATCTTCTGCGGCACCTCTTCCACGTCGCGCTTGGTGAGGTAGAGCAGCGCGTAGGGATCGTCGCTGTAGACCGCCGTAGACGGGGGCAGCGTGGCGACGTACGCCACGGTGGCCGACGACCGCCACTCGCTGCTTTCGTAGCCCCAACCTTCCACATAGCCGTCGCGAACCACTTTCGCGGTACGCACCAGGCTCAATGCCACGAAGCCCACTACGGCGACCGCCACCACGCGGCGCGCCAGCACGCGCCGCTGCTTGAGATCGGCAAGCACGATCACGCCGAGCATTACCAGCGCGACGTACGCCGGATACAGATAGCGGTCCAAGATCGGCAGGTACGGCTCCACGTACACCGCGAGCACGAGCACGGACAAATAGCTCGCGACGAAGCCGAGAAGGATGAGCGGCAAATATCGATGCGGCCGATCGGCGTGCGGCGTCACGCGCTCGCGCTGCGCGTAGAAAGCCGCCGTTGCCGCGCCGATGGCGGCCAGCACCGTCACGAGCGCAGCGATGCGTAGCGCCGGCGGAAAGTCGGTGGGCAGCAGATAGCGCGCGGCTTCGAGCAAGCCTTCGTACAACGTGCTTGCGTCCGCGGTTCCCGCCAATCCGGCCTCGCGGCCGACGGCCGTGCCCTGCGTGAGCGCCACGTATGCCATCCAAATGGCGAGCGGCGCGAAGCCGATCGCAGCGAACGCCGCCGATCGAGCGACGCGGCGCACGGCCGTGCCGCCCCCAGCAACGAGCACCGTTAACGCACCCGTCGCGACGAGCGCCACGCCGGGATACCGTGCCAGCGTTGCAAGTGCCGCCAGCACGGCCGCGATGAAGAACACGCGCCGCGCGCGCCCGTCCACCCATGACGACAGCGCTTGCAGCGTGAGCAGCGTGAGCACCACGAACGTGGGCTCCGACAACGCCATCGAGTACACAACCACCGCCTGTCCGGCGAACACGCTGAGTATTGCGCCGGCCCACGCGGGCGCCGAGCGGCCCGTGGCCGCATGTAGCAATCGCCAAACCACAACGGCCGCTGCGGCGTACAACGCCACGTGGTAGAGCCTTGCGAGCACCGCGACGTCGACGGGCAATCCGGCGGCGAGCCGCATGAGCCCGCTGTACAGCGGCGGATAACCGGCGTCGTGCGGCCGAAAGCCGAGGTAGGACGTGGAATCCACGGTTACGCCGATGCCGAGCCGCGTGGACAACAGCAGCACCACCGCGCACAGCGCCGCGAGCGCCGCGACGGCATAGGACGAACGCAGTGTGTCGCTCGCAACCGTCCGTGGCATCGACAAAAAATCTCCCTTCGGCTTCAAGACCGGCGCCTACGGGCTGCAACATCCATGCCTCATGCCCGCAAAGAGCCGCTAAGCGAAGAAACGCAAGGCCAATCCGTGGGTACAGGCGCGCGCACGCGCACCGCAACTTTTGGAATCCGCGTCGGCTTTTTTGAATGCAGCAGCCGTTAAGTCAAATCGGCTTGTCGATGACGTTGCCGCGCGACCTCAAGAAAGCGCTCAGCGCACGGGCCGTGTGCGAGCGGCCGCGAACGACTTTTTCGGGAGGGCCCTCTGCGACGATGCGCCCGCCGCCGTCGCCGCCTTCGGGCCCAAGATCCACGATCCAATCGGCCTCGGCCATCACGTCGAGATTGTGCTCGATGACGAACACGCTGTTACCTGCGTCAACGAGCCGATGCAGCACGCGAACGAGCTTCTCGACGTCGGCAATGTGTAAACCGATCGTCGGCTCGTCGAGCACGTACAACGTGGGCGCCGACGGCCGCGCGCGCAGGCTTTCCGGCCGCACCTTCGCGAGCTCCGTCACGAGCTTCACGCGCTGCGCTTCGCCGCCCGACAGCGTCGGGCTCGGCTGCCCCAGCGCCAAGTAGCCGAGGCCCACGTCGCGCAGCAGCGTGAGCGCGTGATGGATTTTCGGCTGCGCCGCGAAAAACGCCACGGCTTCGTCCACCGTCATCAGCAGCACGTCGCCGATGTTCTTGCCGCGAAACTCCACGGCGAGCGTCTCCGCGTTGAAGCGGCGGCCGCCGCAGCGCTCGCACGCAACGCGCACGTCGGGCAGGAAGCTCATCTCGATCTTCCGCAAGCCTTGGCCCTCGCAGCCTTCGCAGCGGCCGCCGGCCGCGTTGAACGAGAAGCGGCTCGCGTCGTAGCCGCGCAGGCGCGCCTCCGTGGTCGCCGCGAACAGCTTGCGAATCTCGTCGAAGATGCCCACGTAGGTGGCCGGGCACGAGCGCGGCGTCTTGCCGATCGGCGTTTGATCCACCTCGAGCACGCGGCCGATGCCTTGCCAACCGTTCAAGCTCGTAACAGCGCTGAGCTTCGCCGCTCGACCGCGCCGCGCCGCCACGAGCCGCGCAAGATTGTCCTCGAGCACGTCGCGCAGCAGCGTGCTCTTGCCGCTGCCGCTCACGCCCGTCACACACACGAGCCGCGCAAGCGGCAGCGCAACATCGAGGCCGCGCAGATTGTGGCGCGTCACGCCCGTAAGCTCGAGCCAGGCGGTATCGATGCCGCCTTTGCGCGTCTTGCGCCGCGGGAACAACGGGTGCTGCGGCGGCGCGGCCAGCGCACGGCCCGTGACGGAGCGCTCGCACGCCACGAGATCCGCGAGCGAGCCCGCCACCACCACCTCGCCGCCGTGGCGGCCCGCGCCCGGACCGAGATCGACGACGTGCTCCGCGCGGCGAATCGTTTCCTCGTCGTGCTCCACCACGACCACCGTGTTGCCCTTGGCCGCGAGCTTCTCGATCGTATCGAGCAGCAGTGCATTGTCGCGCGGATGCAGGCCGATCGTCGGCTCGTCGAGGATGTAGCAGACGCCGCGCAAGTTCGAGCCGAGCTGCGCGGCGAGGCGGATGCGCTGCGCTTCGCCGCCCGACAGCGACGGCGCCGCGCGGTCGAGCGTGAGATAGCCGAGCCCCACGAGGTCGAGAAAGCCGAGACGGCTCACGATCTCGGGCACCACGTCGCGCGCGATCTCGCGCTCGCGCGCGCCGAGCTTGAGCTTCTCGAACGACTTCCGCGAGCGCGCCACCGACCGAGCCGTGACGTCGGCGATGGTCTCGCCCTGCAGCCGCACGGCGAGCGCTTCGGGCCGCAGGCGCTTGCCGCCGCACACCGAGCACGGCCCGGCGTCGGCGGCGACGTCTGCCCACTCCGCCTCGTCGCCGCTCTGCTCGTCATCGAGGTCGGGCAGCTCGACGCCGGTGCCGAAGCATTCGGGGCACCAGCCGTAGCGAGAGTTGTACGAGAACAGGCGCGGATCGAGCGGCTCGAAACTGCGGCTGCACGACGGGCACGCGCGCTCGGTGGAGTAGAGCTCGCCCTCGCCCGCCGTCTCGACCACGCGAACCATGTTGCGGCCGAGCTTCACGGCTTGCTCGAGCGCCGCGGCCAGCTCGCGGCCGGCCGCCGGCCGCACGTCGAGCTCCGCCACGGGCAGCTCGATGTCGTGCTCCTTGAATCGGTCGAGGCGCGGCCACGTGTCGGTGGGCGTGAGCTTGCCGTCGACGCGCAGCGCAGCAACCCCGCGGCTCGACGCCCACTCGGCGAGCTCGGTGTAGTAGCCCTTGCGGCCGATGACGAGCGGCGCGAACAACACCACATGCTTGCCGCGGTGCCGCTTCATGACTTTGGCGTGGATCGCCTCGAGGCTCTGCGCGTCGATCGGCACGCCGCAATCCGGGCAGTGCTGCACGCCGAGCTTCACGAACAGCAGGCGCAGGAAGTGATAGATCTCGGTGAGCGTGGCGACGGTGCTCTTGCGGCCGCCGCGGCTGGTGCGCTGCTCGATCGCAACGGTGGGCGGAATGCCGTACACGGCGTCGACATCGGCGCGCCCCGCCGGCTCGACGAACTGCCGCGCATACGCATTCAGCGACTCGAGATACCGCCGCTGCCCCTCCGCAAACAAAATGTCGAACGCAACCGTGCTCTTGCCGCTCCCACTCACCCCCGTAATCACCGTCACCTTGTCCCGCGGAATCACCACATCGACATCGCGCAAGTTGTGCTCCCGCGCCCCTCTTATCTCTATCTCCTTCTTCCCCCCCAAAGAAGCGTTCGAGCGCAACGCAAGCGATGCTGGTCGCGCCGCAACAGGGGTCGCCCGGGACCGCCGTGAATACGTCCCTGTAGGCTGCGTCGGCGACGTCCTGTCGCCGACGCT
>CAMPKU010000109.1 GCA_946887385.1 uncultured Gammaproteobacteria bacterium | reverse complement strand
GTATGATCCGGGCACGAGCCGCCGCGTTAACGGCGAGTGGCGGCGAGCGGCGAAGCGGACTAGCCTTTCCGGCCACATTGGTAGAACCGAGGCAGCCTCGCGATGAGCAGCATCTCCGAGTCCACGGCGGCGCAGGGCCGGCGCGTGGCGGTGACCGGCGCCGCCAGCGGCATCGGCGCCGCCACGGCGCGGCTCCTGCAAGCGCAAGGGTGGCGCGTGGCCTGCCTCGACCGCAATCTCGCCGGTGCGCGCGTCACGGCGGACGCCAACGGGTTGGCCTTGGAGGTCGACGTGGCCGACGAAGCGTCGGTGGTTGGCGCGTTCGAGCAGGCCGCGAGCGCGCTCGGCGGCCTCGATGCGCTGATCACGGCCGCAGGCATCATCAATACGTCGCCGTTTTTTCAAACCACGGTGGCGGAGTTTCGGCAGCTCTTCGACATCAACGTGATCGGCTCGTTCTTGAGCGTGCGCGAGGGCGCGAAGCACATGCGCAAAGGCGCGCGCATCTGCATGGTGGCGAGCATCTCGAGCTACACGGGCGGCGGCTACGTGGCGCGGGGCGCGTATGCGACCAGCAAAGGCGCCGTGCTCACGATGATGAAAAGCTGCGCACGCGAGCTCGGCCCGCGCGGCATCGCGGTGAACGCCGTGGCGCCGGGCTTCATCGACACGCCATTCGTGGCGTCTGCGATGAGCGACCCCGAGCGCCGCAAGGAAGTGGAAGCCGCCGTCGGCCAAGTCGGCACGGCCGAGCAGATCGCCGAATGTTGCGCATGGCTCGTGTCCCCGGCCGCGGACTTCGTGCACGGCTCCACCTTGATCGCCGACGGCGGGATCCTGATGCGCTGAGCCAGCGCAGGCCCCGCGGCACGTCTAGCATCGTGCCGCAGGACCGCAGCTTCACCGAGCGCTAGAACTTAGAACTTCCAGGCCACGTTGAGCCACAGAGCATCGGCTTCGTCGAGCTCCTGGATGTCGATCTCTTCGTACTCGAGCCGCAAATTCAAGCGATCGAGCACGTCGAAACCGAGGCCGGCAGCCCAGACGAGATCTTCGCCGCTCTCGTCGATCACGCGGCCGCCCGTGAGGTTCAGATCCACCTCATAGAACATCAGGCCCACGCGGCCGAACAGCTCGATCGGGCCGATCGGCAGCGTGCCCACGACGCTCGGGGCGATGCCTTGCACGTCGGACGTGCCGCGAGCCGACGTCGAGACGAAGCCGCTCGCATCGCCGAAGTCCACGAAGTCGGCCTGAACCGCCACGAAGCGATTGAAGTGCCAGCCGGCGAAGACCTTCCTGGCGTTGTCGCTGTCGCTGAAGTCGATGCCCACGTCGTCGACGTCGTCGAGGTTGTCGATCTCATCGACAGCCGAGGAGAAGTCGCCCACGCCGGCGCCGATGTAGAACCCGTCGAAGTTACGACCCGCGCGGTCATCGTCTCGCTGCGCGAGCGCCGGGCCGGCCGCAAGCGCCAGTAGCAAACCTGCAACAGTCAATGTTTTGTTCATCTCACACTCCTTGTGAACCCTGAGTTGACCCGGAGAAGAAGGCAACCTCCGTGCCAACCTGAGTGTGGCGCGCCGGGAACTTTCGCCACGGCGGCGAATCGGGGACGGGCGAGCTATCTCGCCGTATTCATCAGCTGCACGAGCTGGACGCGGCTATTCACGCCGATCTTCGAGTAGATGCGGTGCGTGTGGTCTTTCACCGTCTGTAGGCTGATGAAAAGCTCCTCGGCGATCTGCTTGTTCGTCTTGCCGAGGCAGATTTTTTCCACAATTTGCCGCTCGCGTTTGGTGATGCCGTGACGGTCGAGCACATGCTCGATGCCGAGCGGCGTGGCCTGCTCGGCCCGCACGGGCGCAAACACGCGGTCGGCCTTCGCGCTCAAGTACAGCAGGGGCGGCAGATTGGACGCATGCACGGCCAGCAATGCGATGGCGCTAAGGCGAACATCCACGAGCACGAGCCCCGCGAGCAGCGAGCGTACCGCGTAGGCGCCGGCGAGCAGCACTGCGAATGTGAGCAGCACGCGGCGCTTCTCCCCTTCGGCCGCGGCGCGAAAGCGCCACACGAGGGCCAGGAACACCGAAAAATAGAAAAGCTCGGTGCCGATCATCGCCACGGCCTCGATGAGCCCGAGGCCGGCGGCCGGCGACTGTGCTTGCAAGAGGGTGACGGCGAGCCACGAGCCGGCCAGCAGTGCAAGCAGCACGGCCCCGTGCAGCGAATACCACATCGGCTTGAACGTCTTGCCGAACATCGAGCAGGCCATGCTGAGCAACATGATCCAGGACACGAACAGAAACGGCACGCCGAGCACCGGCAAGAAGCCCGCCACGAGCTCGACGACGGCCGCATCGGTGTCGATCGACGCCAGCAGGCCCCGCGTCAAGACCTGCCCCCAGAGGCCATAGAACGCAAACGCGTGGAAAGCCGCGAGGTAATAGAAGTGGTGACGCAGGAACTCGGACGTGTAGGTGGTCAGCAGTTGGCGGCTCACGAGCACGCTCGCCATGGTCAACCCCAGGCAGAGAATGAACGTGACGATGAGGACCTGGGCAAACATGGCGGCATGGGACAATAAACCGCGCAGAATCAGAACACTACTTTGGTAGTGCTCGGGTAGTGTTTTGGTAGGAACCTAGAAAAACACTACGAAAGTCGGACGCTTTCACGCGCCTCCGACCCTAAATTGCCCTCCGTTCGAGCTTCACACGGTCGGAGGACCCAGTCATGAGAACACCAAGAGCAACGGCATTCGGCAGTTTCGGCTACGGCTGGCAGCAGCTGTGGAAGTACTTTCTGCATCTCTTCTTGGTCGCCGTCATCGTCGGCGTTGCCAATATCCCCGCCTGGGGCCCATTCAGCGGCGAGCAAGGGCTTAGCTCGGCGGGTTTCGTCGTGTTGAACATGCTCGCAACGGTCTATTGGCTCTTGGTGGCTCCGGTCGTCAACTACGGCGGCGACTGGATGTACTTGCGATTCATCCGCGACGAACGCGCGAACGTGGCGGAGATGTTTCAGGGGTTCAAGAAGGGCTACTTGAACATCGTTCTCGCCAACCTGCTCGTGGTCGCGATCGTCGGCATCGGCCTCATCCTCCTGCTCGTCCCCGGGATCATCTTCTGGTGCCGGTTGTCGTTCGTGCCCTATCTGGTCATGGACAAAGGCCTCGATCCGGTGGCGGCCATCGAAAAGAGCTGGTTCATGACGCGCGGGCACGGCTGGCGGATCTTCGGCATGTATCTCATGTCGATCCTGCTGTTCTTCTGCGGTCTTCTCCTCTTCGCCGTCGGCGGCCTGTTCGCGTTGATATGGGCCGGCGCCGCGTTCGCCGCGCTGTATCACGCGGTCGACCTAGAGGATCAAGCACTCCTGAATCAGAACGGAGCGGTTTGAATGGCGCCGGCGTTGGCTCCCCCCAAATAGCCGGCGGCCGTCTGCCCCGGGGACTGCGCAAGCGGTCCCCGGGGATTTTTTTTCTCAAGCCTCGGCCGGCATTTCGTAGAGCGGGTAGATCTCGCACGTGCCTTGGCCGGCAACCTCGAGGAAGCGCCGCGTGAGCTTGACGATCTCCTCCTTCGACGCGGCTTGCAGCAGCGCGTAGCCGCCGATGACTTCCTTGGCCTCGGTGAACGGCCCGTCCGTGACCGTGATCTTGCCGCCGGCGCTCCGATGCACGCGGACACCGGTGTTGCCGAAGCTCACGCCCTCGGTCGAGAGCAGCCAGCCCTCTTTCATCGCGTCCTCGATGAGCTTGCCCATGGCGGCCATCTCGGCCTCCGTGGGGGCGCGGTTGACGGGCTCGTGCGTGAAAATGCTGATGAAGCGCATGTCTTGGTCCTCTGGGTGATGGGGGTGCATACGCCCCTTAGTCGAACGACCGCGAGGCCAATCGACATTCGACCACGCGCGCAGGCGACGGCGCTATGCGACGGCTACGACGGCTACGACGGCTCGACTTCGAGCACGGTGTCCGTTTCCACGCCGGCGTAGAACACCCAGACGTTCTCGTCGCCGGTGAGAAGCTCGATGTACTTCGGGTGCACGAACAGCGACTCGCGGCCGGCGTCGATTTCTCGCAGCACGCCGATCTCGACGAGCGACTTCAGGTACACCGACGCCGTCTGCCGTTTCGCGAGCCCCGCATCGACGACGTTCGCGATGCGGCAGTACGGCTGCTTGAACAACAGCTCGACGAGCTCCCACGTGTAGATTTTCGGCAGGCGGCGATGGATGAAGTCGCCCGTGTGGCGCATGAGGTCGCGGATCGCCTTGATCTTCTCCGTGGTCCAGCCGCAGGTATTCTCGATGCTGTCGAGCACGAACGAGATCCACGGCCCCCACGCCTGCTGCGTCGTCACCTCGAGCAGCAAGCGGTAGTAATCGGCCTTGTTGCGGATGATGTAGCGGCTCAAGTACAGGATCGGCGTGTCGAGCAACCCTTGCTCCACGAGAAAGAGAATATTCAGCACGCGGCCCGTGCGACCGTTACCGTCGGGGAACGGGTGGATGGCCTCGAACTGATAATGCTGCACGGCGCAGCGAATGAGCGGGTCGAGGTCGTCGTTCGAGGTGAGGAACGCCTGCCAGTTCGCGAGCTTCTCGCGGATCACGTCTTTGCCCACGGGCGGGGTGTAGATCACGGCGGCCGTGGCCGTGTTGCGCAGCGTGGTGCCGGGTTTCGAGCGCAGCTCGAGCGCTTCGCCCTTGATCGTGCGGCACACGTCGATTGCGGTCTCCACCGTGAGCCGGCCGTGCTGCACCTTGCGCACGCCTTCGAACAAGGCGCGCCGATAGCGCAGCGCTTCCTTCGTCGCGGGGTCCGCGGTGCGGTTCTCGGGGGCGTCCACGAACTCGAGCAGCTTGTCCGTCGTCGTGACGATGTTCTCGATCTCGGAGCTGGCCTGCGCTTCGAGCAGCGGCAGCGCGTTCACGAGCACGGAGGCGTTCGGGATCAGCTCGGCCGCCTGCTTGAGCTCGGCCAGCGCCACCCGGGCGCTGATGCACTTTTTCAAGATCGCCGCGGTTTCGATGGCCTCCAGCGGCGGCGGCAGGAGGGGCAGATCGTTGTACGGAATCGACGGATCGAATGGCATACGTACGAATCTCCCCGGTTAATCGACACGTGGCGGCGCTACGTCGAAGCCATCGACACATCGTGCTTATATGTCGAAAATCGTCGATATTATCGACACATCGCCCGGATGCATCGATGGGATCGACACGAGACTCTAATATGTCGAAAAATCCCTGAAATTTCGACAAGTATAGGCGTTTGAGGGCGCCCGCGACTGTGACCCAGGTCTCAGAAGCCGCCGGGCCACCCCCAACCGGCCCGGAGGGGCCGACTTCTCACCCGCCGTTGATGGCGCTGCGTGAAAACACGCCGGTCGTCAGCGCCTGGTGGGCGCCGGGGTCGAGCACCTTCACGCGATTGCGGCCGCGCGTCTTGGCCTCATACAAGGCCTGATCGGCGAGCTGCACGGCGCCGCGCGAGCGGCGCGTGCTGCTCGGCTCGACGAGCGCCACACCCGCGCTGATCGTGACCACGCCGCTGTGCGAGCCGCCGTGCTCGAGCCCGAGCCGCGCGACGGCGCGCCGCATCCGCTCGGCGAGCGCTTCGGCTTCTACGCCGTCCATGTCGAGCAGAATCGCGGCGAACTCCTCGCCGCCGTAACGGGCGAGCAGGTCCCCCGGGCGCGTGACGAAAGCCTGCAGAGTTTGGGCCACGCGGCGCAGTGCGCGGTCGCCGGCCTGGTGGCCGTTGAAGTCGTTGTAGGCTTTGAAGTGGTCCACGTCGATCAGCACGACAGCGAGCACACAGCGCTCGGCGATGGCCCGCGCCCACAGCGCTTCCAGATGCTCGTCGAAGACGCGGCGGTTCTTCAGGCCCGTGAGCGCGTCGCGCTCCGCGAGCTCCGCAATGAGATGGCTTTCGAGGAAGCTGGTGCGCGCGGTTCGCTCGAACTGCCGCGCCACCACGGCGCACGCCGCGGCCAGGAAGGTGAGCAGCACGCACGATCGCACGAGCAGCGGCAACGCCAAGCCCAACGCCATGGTGGCCGCGAAGTACGCCACCAGCGTGAGCGCCACGGCGATCAGCGCCGCGCGAAACTTCAGCCCCAGCACGAAGAACGGCCCGATCACGAGCAACGGCAGCAGCATGAGCGCCTCCACCTGCCCCTGGGCCGCCACGCCCGCCACCGTGATGGCCACGAGCGCGTTGCGCAGCGGCACCAACACCTGGGCAACGGGGACGTAGAGCCGCTCAATCCAGGGGCTGCACGCCAGCGCGGCCAGCACGACCGACGAGGCGAGCACGACGGCAAACTGCCCGGTCTGTAGCGTGCTCCAGGCATCCGCCAGAAGCTGCTCCGTGCCGCGGGCGACGGTGAGGACCAGTGCGAGCACCGTGGCCACCCGAATCAGCGTGCGGTTCTCGGCCACTCGCCGTTGCCCGTACTCGGCCTCGAGCGGCGCGCCGAACGGCTGCACGCCGGCGCCGCCCTCGAGCTCGGCTGCGTACGGCGAGAGCGGGAAACGGCTCGTTACGGAGGACTCGTCCATGCGCGTGACGATAGGGCCAAACCGGCCAGCGCCGGTGTGACGAGATGCCATAATTGGCCGATGAACAGACGTAAGCCGCCCACGTTAGGCCCCGAGGCCCCCGGCGATCAGTGGCAGATGGATCCGCGCGACGTGCAGCGCTACGCGCGGCGCATGCGCGAGGCGAAACGCACGGCGCCGCTCGCGCGGGTCTTCCGCTTCGCCGCCGTGGCCTTGCTGGTAGCAGGCCTGGTGGCGGTGTACTTCAATTTCGAGACGCTCACGGCGCTGCGCCTCGACTTGTCGAGGGTGACGGACCTGTTCGCCGGCCCGAACCAAGAGCCCGCGGGCGCGCGGCCCACGCAGAGCGAGCCCGGCACCGAGGTGGTCGACGGCGGCGGCGTGGCCGGCGTCAGCATGCCGACCAGCATCGGGGGCGAAGCGCCCGAAGCAGAAGCTCCCGACGCAGAAGCGCCGGAAGCCGTGCAGCCGCCCGCCGCCGCGCCAGACGACGGTCCCGCTACAGCCGAGACCGCGCCGCCCGTTACGGCGCCCGCCCCACAAGCCGAGCCCGAACCCTCGGCCGCAACGGCGGCCACAGCTCCGCAACCGCGCCCCGAGCCCCGACCGGTTCCGCCGCCCGAGCCCGAAGTGCCGGCCCGCCCGGAAACGATCGGCTTCGGAGTGGAAGTGATGACCATCTCGGAGGCCGATGCGAGCGCCGCGGTGCTCGTGCTGCGCGATGGCGGCCGCCGCGGCGTGTCGTCGTTCACGTGGTGGACGACGGACGGCACGGCGCGAACGGGCGCCGACTTCGCGCGCCTCGAGCCGCGCGTGGAGCGCTTCAACACCGGCGAGCAAAATCGCACCGTGCACGTTCCCATCATCGGCGACCGCAGTGCCGAGGGCCCCGAGAACTTCTACGTGCACGTGGTGGCCGGCGAAACAGCGAACCCGCCGGGCGTGGCGGTGGCGCGCATCGAAGTCGTGATCAACGACGACGACTGATGGCGGGGACGCGCTCCCGGGGACGGATTTATAAATCCGTCCCCTCTTTCGGCGCGCGGATGAAAGCGGCGACAGCCTCGCGCACAGCCTCGTCGTCATCTACGCCGCCGTGCGTGGTGGCGCGCGTAGCCGCCGAGGCGCCGTCCCACATCCCGCCGGGGCAGCGCAGCTGACGCACGTTCGCGGCCCAGCGGCGAGTGACGAGCGCGGGCACCAGGTGCCTCTCCATGCCGAGCAGCGGCGTTTCCTCGTGCTCCTCGAACGAACGCGACACCAGGTAAAGCAGCGAGTGGCCGTAGGGTTTGCAGGTCTCGTCGCTGCGCTCGGCGGCGTCCGTGAGGTTGGCGATGAACAGGCGAATTTGCTGCTGCGCGATGGCGCGGCCAAGCAGATTGTCGAAGTCTTCGAGCCGCACGGCCGGTGCGAGCAGCGAGATCGACTGCACGTCGAGGCCTTGGCGAATCGCCCGCGCGCCAAGATGGCTGTGCACGATCGCGCCGGCCGAGTGGCCGATCAAATGTAGACGAACGGGCGGCAGCGCCGCTCGCATGGCCTTGTCGTTGAAGAGATCGAACAGCTGCACGATGCCCGCGCCGGTGTGCCCCGACAACGCCGCCGCGTTCTGCTTCATCTCCGCCCACATCCGGCCGCCCGGAAAGCGCGCGAGCCCTTCCAGCCGCTCGTCCTTCCACTCCGCAAACCGCTGCTTGAACCGCTCCCACCGCCCGCCCGCGGCCGCGAGCTCGGCTTCGCCGCGCGTGACGTCCTGGAACATGTTGCGCAGCGTCATCACCGCGCCTGTCTCCCACATCAAGAAGATCGGGAAGATGCGGTTCGTGTACAGGTGCGGCACCCACGCTCGCGCAGTCTCGGCAGCCGCGTCCTCGTCGGTGAGACCGCCGTGCGCGTAGATCGCGATGTCCATCGGCTCTTTCGGCTGCAGCTGCCAACGCTGCCGCGCCACGGGCACATGGTTCGTGAGCAACGCCTTCAAGTCGTCGAAGTTGGTACGAAAGCGCCCGCGCTGGCTCAAACGGCCTTCGTTCTCCATGTTGACGACGAACGGCGAGATCTCGTGATCCGCGAGCGTCTCGTTGCTCGAGATCACGGCCACGTCGCGGCCCGCGCGCCGCTCCACACGCAGCGACGGCGACCGCGACACGGCCTCGTGCTCCACCGTGACCACGCCGAGCTGCACGATCCAGCAGTCCATGGCGTTGCGCAGCCAGTCCGAGTACTCGAGCACGGCGAAGCCGGCGCGGCCCCATTCCGAGCCCCAGGAGTTCTGCACGATGAAGCCTAAGTTCGTGTAGCCGACGATCGCGAACGCATGGCCTTGATCGTGCGAGCCGCGCCCCGCCGGAATCACCGGTATCGCGCGCACGTCTTTCGGCACCGCCGAGCGCTTGCTCTCGAGCAGCGTGTCCCAGCCGTCGTGCGTGAAGGCGCTCGCGTAGATTGCGCCGACTTCGTTCAGCGCCACGTGCATGTCGCGCACGTTCTCCGGCGCGATGCGGTAATACGCGCCCATCGGCCGCTTCACGGCGTCGAGCCACCAGTCCTGGCCGGGATCGTTGCTCGCCGGCGGCATGCCGAGCTTATTCCACAGCCGCTCGCGGCTCGCGCCGTGCTTCGCCCAGCCCTTTAGCGCGCCGCGCAGCGACGAGCCGCTGTCGTCGGTCTCGTCCTCGGCCCACTCGTCGTAGCGGCGCGCCATGCTGTAAAGCATGAAGCCCGAAATCGCTTCGGCGCGTTTTCCGGATGTCACGAGCAGGTGCTCGAGCACACTGGCGAGCGAGAAGCCCGTGCAGGCGCTCGTGTCGCCCTGCTGCTTCGCTTTGCCCGGCCGCTTCGGCCACAGCGTGGCCGGCGGCGCAACCGCAATGCTCGGCCGGTACTCCCAGTCGCGAAGATCGATGGCGTCGGGCCGCACGTTGCGCTTGTGCCGATTGCGCCGCTGCACCGCGTGCACCGGCTCGAAAGCGGCACGGCCCGGCGGCAGCGCTGCCGCATCCGCGGGCGGCGCCGTGCCGGCGCGCGTGCGCGCGGCGCGCGCGGCGGGGCGCGGCTTGCGAGCGAGCTTAGCGTACGCGGCCGCCATCTTGTCTGCGTAGCGGTTCTTCGCGTGCGCCGGCCCGTTGTAGGCCGCGGCGAACGCGGTCCATTGCTTGTCGCGCAACGCGGCGAGGTACGGCGGCCGCTCGATGAAGCGCGCGAAGCAGGCCAGCTGCTCGTCGGCGCCCGCGTGCTGCTGCGCCACGAAGGCTTCCACGTCGCCGCAACCGCAGTACGCGTAGTTGAAGCCCATGATCTGAAACATGCCCCAGCTCGCGGACTGAAGCGCCGCGGGGCGGTCGAGCGCGCAGGCGGCCTCGAGCCGCTGCCACTCCCCGGCCAGGCTGCCCGAGTACTGCGTGCGATCCCACTTCGCGTAGCTCAAGTTCGGCGCTTGCTGCGCGAACCGGCCGCCCGTGAGCCGGTGAAACGCGTGCCCTTCGAACAGCACCTTCGGCTGCAAACGCGCGCCGATTTTCACGAAGCCGCTGCCGCTGGCCTCGACCGCGGCGACGGCCCTGAGCGCGGCCTCGTGCACGTCGAGGCCACGAGCGAGCTCGGTCCAGGCCTGATCGGATACATGTGTCGTCATCGCGTGCCTCCACTGGTTCGCGGCTCTCGCTCGAGAAAGCGCCGCACGCCGCCCGCCAACGTCACGATCGCAGCGCCGGCAACGAGCACGCCGAGCATGCGCTCTGGCAGCGTCAAGCCTGCAAAGCCGCGCTCGAGCCCTGCGAAGAAGTCGTTCACACCCGTGCCGGCGAGCAGCGGCAGGCCGGCAAGCCACTTCGCGATCTCGAGGATCGCAGGAATGCCGAGATAGCCGAGCGCCGCCGTCAAGAGCGCCGCGGCCACGAGCCACATCGGCGCCCGCAGCGCCAGACCGAAGACGCCCGACTTCCTTCGATACCAGTTGCGGTCCGTGTCCGGATCCGGCTCTTGGAACGGTGCGTCGCCGCGCAGGATCCATGCGATCAAGCGCAGCACGAACTGATCTTGCGGCAAGTGCTCGCCGTTGCGCCGCAGCGCCAGGTACTTCAGGTGGCTCAGCAGCAGCACCCACGACGCCTTGTACGCCAAGTTCACGGGCTTCGGCGAATCCGCCGGGATGCTGCCGCCCTCGTACGCTTCGAGGCCCGCCGACACGGGATCGGTGTGGTCGTAAACGTTGATCCACTCGAACGGCACCGTGCGCTCGCCGTTACCGGGCCGCCACGGCGCGGTGTCGTGGTTGATGTTGACGATCTGACTCCACAAGTACGCGAACTTATCGAGCGGCGAGCCGTAGGTCACGAGCCCGCGCAGCCGCGCGAACAGAATTTTTCGGTCGAGGACCGCGTCGTTCGCCGCGATCCATGCGGGCCGCGCGGGGCGCATACCCTCCACGGAGCGAGCCTTGCCGGGCGGCAGCATGCCGATCACGGGGTCGTGCGCCGCGACGAGGCTGGCCCAGGTCTCCTGGCTCAGATAATTCGGCAGCGCGTGGTCGGTCTCCATCAGGCCGTTCAGCGCCACCACCGTGCCCAAGCTGTGGGCCAGCACGTACCAGCGGTCGTAGCGCTCGCGGTACGCGTCGACGAGCACGCGCACCAGGCGGCGGCGAATGGCCACGCGGCGCGGATCGCCGAGATCCGTGAGCGGCCCGTGCTGCGGCTGGCCGCGATCCTGATAGAGCTTCACGTCGCCCACGAACTGGTAGAACATTTCGATGCCGGGGAGCGGCAGCTGGCCCAGCCGCAGCTGGCGCAAAACGTAGTTCGCCACGTTCACCGTGAGCGCGGAGAGTAAGAACACGTTCGCGAACGTCCAGAGCCGCGCGCGCACGACGATCTCGCGCGCCACGTCTCCGCCCCACTTGAACGGCGGAAATTTCGGCGGTTGCATGTCGAGCTGACCGCCTTGCAACGTGGCCGCCGAGAATTTCTTCACGCCCCAGAAACCCAAGCCCCACAACCAGAACTTGAAGCGATTCCAGAGCGTTTCCTTGTCGTCGAGATCGGCCCACCAAACTTCGTGCACACACAGGCAGACCACGTCGCCGCGCAGCTCGTGCTTCACGTGAATTTTCACCGGGGCGCTCGAGTCGGCACGCCAGCTCTCGTGCGCGGCGCCGAGCTCGGCGTCTTGGCTGTTGCGCGTCTCCACCGTCACCTTCAAGTTCGGCACGGTCGACAACGCGGCGACGAAGCTCTTGACCTCGGCGCACAGGTGATCGAAGCGGCGTTGCTCGCCCACGCCATGCACCAGCACGAGTCCGATTCGCACGGCCTTACCTCTTCTGTTGCGGCACGCGCTTCCGACGCGGAGTGAGCGCGAGGTTGGGCACCTTGTATACCCGAAGTGCTCCGCGGTTTCTGTCAATTAGTTGACACAACCCGGCCTGAAGTAGACTGCTTTCTGGGTCATCGACCGCACTCCGGGAGAACCGTATGCGCAGCCATAAGAGTCGAACCGCCGCCCTCGCCCTGCTCGCCGCCTTGGGCGCCGCCGCGGCGGCACAGGCTCAAAGCGGCCGCGACGCCGAGCGGCCTTACACCACCTGGCGCACCTACGGCGGCGGCGGCCATTCCTCGCAGTACTCCTCGCTCGATGAGATCAACAAGTCGAACGTCGCGCAGCTCGAGGTGGCGTGGAGCTTTCCCGTCGGCGAGCGCAGCTTCGTCTTCAATCCCATCGTGGTCGACAACGTGATGTACGTGCTCGCGCGCGACAACGAGATCGTGGCGCTCGACGCCGCCACGGGCCGCGAGCTCTGGGCGCATCCGCATGAAGGGCCGGTCACCGCACGCGGCATCAACTACTGGCAAAGCGCCGACGGCAGCGACCGCCGCCTGCTCTACTTGAACGCGGGCTTCCTCACGGCGCTGAATGCGCGCACCGGCGAGACCGTGACCAGCTTCGGCACCGACGGCCGCGTGGATCTGCGCGACGGGCTGGCGGCCGAAGGCTGGGACATCGCCGAGGTGCGGCCGCTGCACACCAGCAATCCGGGCCGCGTGTTCCGCGATCTCATGATCGTGTCGCTGCCCGCTCAAGGCGCGGGCTATGCGTCGACGCCGGGCGACGTGCAGGCGTACGACGTGGTGACGGGCGAGCTCGAGTGGGTGTTCCATAGCATCCCGCACGAAGGCGAATTCGGCTACGACACGTGGCCCAAAGGTGCTCAGCCCACGGCCGGCGGCGTGCACAACTGGAGCGAGATGACCGTCGACGAAGAGAACGGCATCGCGTTCATCCCGTTCGGCACGGCCCGCTACGACTTCTTCGGCGGCAATCGCGAAGGCAACAATTTGTATGCGAACTCGCTCGTCGCGCTCGACGCGCGCACGGGCCGCCGGCTCTGGCACCAGCAACTCGTGCACCACGACCTGTGGGATTACGACCTGCCGCAAGCGCCGAAGCTGCTCACGATCCGCGACGGGCGCCGCACGCGCGAGGTCGTGGCTCAGGCCACGAAGCACGGCTTCCTGTTCGTGTTCGATCGCCGGAGCGGCGAGCCGATCTGGCCGATCGAGGAGCGCCGCGTGCCGCAATCCGACGTGCCGGGCGAGCACACGTCGCCCACTCAACCGTTCCCAACCAAGCCGGCGCCGTTCGCGCGGCAAATGTTCACGGCCGCCGACATCAATCCGTACTTGCCCGAAGCCGAGCAAGAAGTGCTGCGGCAGAAGCTGCGCTACAGCCGCAACGAAGGCCTGTTCACACCGCCGAGCTTTCAGGGCTCGATCGGCATGCCGGGCCACAACGGCGGCGCCAACTGGGCGGGCTCGGCCGTGGATCCCGTGAACGGCGAGCTCTATGTGGTCTCGAAAAACTTGCCCGTGATGCTGCGCGTGGAGCTCACCGACGAGGAGCCGTCGGCGCGCACGGTGAACGGCCCCGTGGTGACGCCCGAGCAAGCCGCGGCGACGATGGCCGCCGCGAAAGCGGCAGCAGCCGCAGGACCCGTGCGCTACGCGGTGCCGTACGACTTCCTGCGCAGCCCAACGAACGGCATGGGCGCGATGGGCCCGCCGTGGTCGGAGATCACGGCCTACGACTTGAACACGGGCGAGATCAAATGGCGCAAGCCGCACGGCGGCGTGCTTGGGCTAGGTGAAGACGTGGGCGCGCACTTCCCGCGCGGCGCGCCGCTCGTCACGGCCGGCGGTATCGTGTTTGCAGCCACGGCGCAGGACCGGCAGCTGCGCGCTTACGATCGCGACAACGGCGACGTGCTGTGGTCGTACACGCTGCCGGGCGGCTCGGAAGGCATCCCGGCCACGTATGAGCTCGGCGGGCGCCAGTACTTGGCCGTGCCCGTGGCGGCCGGGGCCGGGCTGTTCGCGCCGCTGCTGGAGCCGGCGCCCGCGGCGCCGCCGTTGGAGCGGGCGTATATCGTGTTTGCGTTGCCGCGGGGGTGAAGCGGGACCGGGGACGGATTTATAAATC
>CAMPKU010000108.1 GCA_946887385.1 uncultured Gammaproteobacteria bacterium | reverse complement strand
ACGCGCGTTGCCGGGCGTCGAGAGCGCTTCGCTGGCATCGCTGGTGCCGTTCGATTCCATGAGCGTGAGGCGGGAAGTGCACGCCGCAGGTTCCGGCGCGCCGGACGACGCATCGATCGCGTACTACTACGTGGTGGCCGACGACTATTTCGAAACGCTGGGGTTGCCGGTGCTCGCCGGCCGGGCGTTTACGGCTGCGGAAGCATCATCTGCCGGCGGCAGCGCAGTCGCCATTATCGACGAGCCGCTCGCCGAGCAAATCTTCGGCAGTGCGAGGCAGGCGCTCGGCCGCTTCATCGAGTTTACGACACGCGTACCGAACACGGCAGCTCCCGCCCTTGAGATCGTCGGCGTTGTGCCCGGCACGCGCCACCGCATGACGGAACGCCTGTCGGCGCCCCACGTCTATTTGCCGTTTGGCCAAGTACCGTTCGCGCAGCGCTTCGGTGCCATGATGCATTTGCATGTGCGGGCCGCCGACGGCCGCCATGCCGCGCCGCGGCTCGAACCGCTACGCGCTCCGCTCCGAGCGGACGAACCGCCGCTGCCGGTGCTGTCGCTACAGACGATGGTCGAACACCGCGACAACGGCCTGTTCATGTGGGCCGTGCGCGCGGGCGGCCGGATCTTCTCGATGCTCGGCGCGCTCGCGCTGTTCTTGGCGGTCGTCGGTGCCTACGGCGTCAAGGCGTTCCTCGTCACACGCCGCACGCGCGAGATCGGCGTGCGCATGGCGCTCGGCGCCACAGCGGGCGACGTGATGCGGCAGATGCTGCGCGAAAGTCTCGGGCTCACGCTGGCCGGCCTCGCGGTGGGGTTGCTGCTCGCCGCTGCCGTCGCGCGCCTCCTGAGCAGCCTGCTCTACGGGGTGAGCCCGATCGATCCTTTGGTGTTGACTGCGTCGACGGCGGTGCTCGCCGCCGCGCTGTTGCTGGCCGCGTACTTGCCCACGCGACGTGCTACGCGCATCAATCCGACCACCGCTCTGCGGCACGAGTGACGAGAGGCAACCCGGCGCGGCGGATGCTCGCGGAGTGCGGTTCGGTCAGGGCCGGCCGGGCTGCTGCGCGCAGGTGTCTTGCACGAGCTCGACGTCCGGCGTGTAAAGCCAGGTTTTCGTCACGACCAACGGCTCTGTGAACATCACGGGATCGGTGAGCGTGAGCGTGAGCTCCAGGCGGTGCGGATTCTGCCGCACCGTGTACCGCTCGACCGCCGTAAGCTCGCCGCTGTGCCCCGCCAGCGACATATCCGAAATCAAATCCGGAGTCACGCCCGCCGTCTCCACGATCAACGCACCGTTCTCGACGCGGCCCACGGAATAGCCGAGCAAGGTCGGCGTCTTGTGCGCGGGGTGCGCGCGGCCGTCGAGGTAGATATTACGGAACAGCGACCACTCCTCGTAGCGCACCACCAGATGATCGCCGTCGCGGCGGATCTGGAGCGGCAACGGATTGGTCACCTCGCGGACGAAGCCGTACGGTTGGCAGTTGACGAACTTCGGATCGTCCTCCGGCCTATTGGCCGCTCGAACCTGTTTGCCGCGCGGCGTCAGAATCGTGTCGAGCGCGGCGAGTGAGGCTGCGCCGGCTTGGCTGGACAGCGCCATCGCGGGAGTGACGTCGTTGGCGGGATCTGCGAGCAGCGCGCTCAAGTGATTGTAGTAGTCGAGCGGGCAGCCCACGAAGCACTGCACGTCGGCGAACGTCCAGTACTCGTTGCTCTGGGTGGTGAAGACGCCGCTCCACACGCCGAGGAACGGCGCGACCGGATCGGCGGTTTGTGCCGACACGCCGAGCGGCAGCGCGAGCCACGCGCCGAGCCATAGAGCGCGCGCCCGCACGCTACCGATTTTGGCGATCTGTGCGTAATTCATCGCGGCTCCGATCGTCATTGCGGCCGGCGCCGACGGTCGTTGAACTGCTCGTAGTCGATGTCTTCCGTAAACCGCTCGGTTCCGTCGGGCAAGGTGAGGTGCGTCATATGGATGAGCTTCGCCGTAGCATCGCGCGGCGGATGGCCGCGAGCCGTGATCTTGTCGCCCGGAGCCACTTCCATGCCCGTCCAGCCCACGCGCATCAGCTGCGTGCGCGAGCCGCCTTCGGCGAGCCACTTCTCGGTAGTGCCGAGATTGTCGACGTCGAGATAGATGCGCATGTGCGGGTTGCCGAGCTGATACTCGGTGACGACGCCCGTCACCGCGATCTCACGGCTCAAGTCGTACAACATCGTCGGCGAATGGTGGGCCGCGACATGTGCGAGCGGGACGAGCGCCATCGTCGACAACAACAGCCAGTATTTCGTACGCATCGAAGCTTCTCCGGAAATCGGCGCGCTTACGTGTAACACGCCACCCGCTTGTCGTCCATGGAAGCAAGAACACCAGCACGACAGGCGGCGCTGGAGCCCGCTACACCATGCGACGCTTGGCCCTTTTTCGCTTCTTCGTTCGTGGCTTTCCGCCCCCGGTAAGCTCCTGCTCCATCCGTTGCTGGAGGAGTGCGAGCACGGCCGCTTCTTCGGACGACAGCCGGTGCAGCGCCCCGCGCAGCGCTCTTTCGGTTCGCCGTTTCAGCGTCTTGACGAGCGAGCGGTCCATATAGGCGTCGATGATCGCGGGGTGCACGTAGCACTTGCGGCAAATGGCTTGCGTATTGCCCAGTCGCTCGGCGACCCCCTCGATCGCCCGAGTGATGTTGCGCTTGGCTGCGGCCTTCGAATCGAAATCCTGAAACTCCTGCAGCGCTTGCGCGGCCAGCGCCGTGCCGGCCCACGTGCGGAAATCCTTGGCGGTGAAATCCTGCCCGCTGATCGTGCGCAGATAATCGTTCACGTCGCCGGAGCCCACGTCGCGGATCTCGCCGGCTTCGTCCAGGTATTGGAACAACTCTTGACCGGGCAGCTCGCGGCACGCGCGCACGATCGTCGCCAGCCGCCGGCTTTCGAGGTCGATCTCGTGCTCGATGCCGTGCTTGCCGCGGAAATCGAAGCGGATGATTGCGCCGCGAATGCTGACGTGCTCATCGTGCATGGTGGTGAGCCCGAACGAATGGTTGTCGCGGGCGTACTCGTCGTTGCCGACGCGAATCAGCGTGGTCTCCAGCAGCTTGACGACCGCCGCCAGCACCTTCTCGCGCGGCAGGCCACGCTTGCGTAGATCGCGCGCCACGGCCCGCCGAATCTTGGGCAGCGCCTTCGCGAACGCGATGATGCGTTCGTATTTCTGCTGATCCTGCGCCTCGCGCCAGCGAGGGTGGTAACGGTACTGCTTGCGGCCGCGGGCGTCGCGGCCCGTGGCTTGCAAATGTCCGTTTGGGCTGGGGCAGATCCACACGTCTTTCCACGCCGGCGGAATGGCTAACGCGCGAATGCGCGTGAGAGTCGGCCCATCGCGCAGCGCTGCGCCGCTCGGCTGCAGGTACGTAAACGATCTACCGCGGCGGCGGCGCGCAAAGCCGCGTTCGGCGTCGCTTACGTAGCGAAGGCGCGCTGCGCGGGCGGCTGCCCGATACTCCCGTTCCTTATCGAGTCCTGCCTGCGTTTGCGCTCGCCTCATTGCTCCAACGTGCAACCGCGTGGTTCCACCTTTCTGACTGCTCTACGCAGCGGGTGCAGCTTCCGTGCCACGCGGTGTGGCATGCAACTTGCTATTTCTCAGCGGAATCTCGCTTTGCGCGGAGGAGCGGCTCATGACGGACCGGCGGCCGGCGACGTTTGGCTATCACGCGTCGCACGAGCAGCACGCGCCGAGCAAGCTCCTCGAGTACGTGCAGCTCGCCGAGCAGGCGGGTTTTACCACTGCGATGTGCTCCGACCACTTTCACCCTTGGATCGAGCAACAAGGCCAAAGCGGCTTCACCTGGTCGTGGCTCGGCGCCGCGTTACAAGCCACGCGGCTCCCGTTCGGTTGCGTGAACGCCCCGGGATGGCGGTATCACCCGGCGATCGTGGCGCAGGCCGCCGCCACGCTTTGCGAGATGTATCCGGGCCGGTTCTGGCTCGCCGTGGGCAGCGGCGAAGCGCTCAACGAGCACATCACGGGCGAGCGCTGGGCCGTGAAGAGCGAGCGCAACGAGCGGTTGCTCGAATGCGTAACCGTGATGCGCAGGCTGTGGGCAGGAGAAACGGTCACGCATCGTGGCCGTATCGTGGTGGAGGAGGCGAAGCTCTATACGCTTCCCGCGGCGCAGCCACCCATCTACGGCGCCGCATTGAGCGTCGAGACTGCGGCATGGGTGGGCTCCTGGGCCGACGGATTGATCACGATCGGCGCTCCGGCTGCGAAGCTGGCCGAGTTGCTCGATGCGTTTCGCAGCGGCGGCGGGGCAGGCAAGCCGGTGAAGGTGCAAGCCGCCCTCGCGTGGGCGCCGACCAAAGCCGAAGCTCGCGACGGCGCTTGGTCGCAATGGCGCGGCAACGTGATCGGCGGTGACGTGCTGGCGATCTTGCGCACGTGCGCCGACTTCGAGGCCGCCGCACGGTTCGTCACGCCGGACGACGTGGCGGCCTGTCTGCCCGTGTCGCACGACCCGCTCGCGCATGCGGAGCGTTTGCAGGAGTACGTGGATGCCGGTGCAACCGATATCTACATCTTCAACGTCGCGCCGCCGCAGCGCGAGTTCATCGAGGTGTTCGCCGAACGGGTACTTCCGGCGGTGCGCGGCGCGCGATGACGGAAGACCGCTGGTACAAGAATGCGGTGATCTATAGCCTCGAGGTGGAGACGTTCCTCGACGCGAACGGCGACGGCATCGGCGATATAGAAGGGCTCATTCGGCGGCTCGAGTATCTCCAGTACTTGGGCGTCGACGCGATCTGGCTGGCGCCGTTTCATCCTTCGCCGAATCGCGACAACGGCTACGACGTTGCCGACTACTACGGCGTGCACCCGCGCCACGGCTCGAGCGGCGACTTCGTGGAGCTGGTCCATCAGGCCAGAAACCACGGCTTACGCGTGCTGATGGACCTGGTGGTGAATCACACGTCGGACGAGCACCCCTGGTTTCAAGAAGCGCGCGCCAATCGCAACGCGGGCCGACGCTCTTGGTACGTGTGGTCGAAGAAGCGTCCCAAGCACTGGAACCAGGGCATGGTCTTTCCGGGTGTGCAAGCGCGCACGTGGACCTTCGACCGCAAGTCCCGCGAGTACTATTTTCATCGCTTCTTCGAGTTCCAGCCGGACCTGAACACCGCGAACCCGGAGGTTCGCAAAGAGATCTGCCGGATCATGGGCTTTTGGCTCGAGCTCGGCGTGTGCGGATTTCGCGTGGATGCGCTGCCGTTCATCATCGAGCAGGTGCAGACGCACACCACGAAATACCCGCAGCATTTCGAGTATCTCAACGAGCTTCGCCAGTTCGTCCAGTGGCGCCAGGGCGACGCCGTGCTGCTCGGCGAGGCGAACGTGCTGCCGAGCGACACGTTGCCGTTCTTCGGCGAGAACGGCGACCGCATCCACATGATGTTCAATTTTTTTGTGAATCAGCACCTGTTCTATGCGCTGGCCACGCATGACATCGGTCCGTTGGTCGAGGCGCTCGAGGCCACGCTCGACATCCCGCCGGCGGCGCAGTGGGCGCACTTTCTGCGCAATCACGACGAGCTCGATCTCGGCCGGCTGAAGGATGAGCAGCGCGAGCGCGTGTTCGCACGCTTCGCACCCGACGAGCGGATGCGGCTCTACGGCCGCGGCATTCGCCGCCGCCTTGCGCCGATGCTCGGCGACCGCGAGCACGAGGAGCTCGCGTACAGCGTGCTGTTCTCGCTCCCAGGTTCGCCGGTGATCCGCTTCGGCGATGAGCTGCGCATGGGCGACGACCTGGCTCTCGAGCAGCGCGAAGCCGTGCGCACGCCGATGCAATGGGCCGACGAGCCGCACGGCGGGTTCACCACCTCGGCGAAGCCGATCGTACCGGTGATCGAACACGGTGTATGGAGCTACGAGCACGTGAACGTGGAGGCGCAGCGGCGCGATCCCAATTCGTTCTTGAGCTGGATGGCTCGCATGATCCGCATCCGTAAGGAGTGCCCCGAGATTGGCCTTGGGCGGTGCACCGTGCTCGACGTCGGCGCAAAGAACGTGCTCGGCCTGCGCTTCGACTGGCAAGGCACTTCGGTCCTCACCCTGCACAACTTCGACGAGCGTCCGCACGAGGCATGCTTGCGGCTGCCGAAGGATGCAGAGCGGCTATCCGATCTTCTCGAGCCGGTGGAGCTAACGGCCCGCGACGGCCGTTTCGCAATCCCGCTCGACGCACTCGACTACCGCTGGTTTCGCATCGGCGGGCTCGACTACGCCGTTCGCGGCGAGCGGCGCTGATCCAAAGCGCCGACCGATCCATCGTCGACGGCTGCTAGCGCCCGCGCGAGAACGGTGCGCCCTACTAAGGGGCGAGTAGCTTCCGCAAGCCTACGGCTCCCAAGTCGCGCAGCGTAGCCATGTTGCGCGTGCCGATCTCGTTCACTTCGGGGAATGTGTCGATCGCCCGCCTCACGCTGGACTCCCGCAGCAAGTGCAGCATCGGATACGGCGAGCGATTGCTGCCGTTCTCTACGTCATCCAAGGCGCTTCCCGCGAACTGGTAGGCGGGATGGAAGCTCGCGATTTGCAGCTCGCCCTCGAGCCCGAGCGTGGCCACGACGGCGTCGGCCTGATCCAGAAACTGGTTGTAAGCGAAGAAATCGCCGAGCACGTGCGGATGAATCAAGAGACTGGTTTCGCAGAGCGCCGGGTCTGCCGCGGCAAGATGCTTCAGCTCCTGCGCCAACTCTTCGGCGAGGCCTTCCGCAGAGCGCTGCTCGCTTACCCGATAGCGAACCAGCCCGCGCAGATATGGGCTTGCTGCGAACGGGCACAGACGCAGCCCGATCACGACTTTCTCGAGCCAATGGCGCGTGGCGGCGATGACGCGCTCCGCCGAGTCGCTGCTCGTTCTCGGCGCGGCGGGCAGGCTCATTGGGGCAGGGTGTCGCTGGGCACGCCTTTTTTGCGCGCCGCCTGCCGCTCCTGTTCGTCCGCGTTTCTTTTCTTCTGTGCGTCTTCGCGACGTCTCTTGTCTTGTTTGTAATTTGGCTTTTTGAACATGGCACTCTTTCTCCTTGTGCTATATGAACAGTTTGGACCCTTCCGAGCCAGGTAGCGAATCGCCATGATCGTATGGGTGGATGCGGACGCGTGTCCGGCGCAGATCAAGGAAATCCTGTTCCGCGCCGCAGAACGCGTGCGCGTGCGAACCGTGCTGGTAGCCAACCACCCGCTGCGCGTGCCAAGGTCGGCGTTCATCGAAGCTCGGCAGGTGGAAGCGGGGTTCGACGTGGCCGACGCTCGGATTCTGGCCGGCCTCGGGCCAGGCGACCTCGTCGTGACGGCGGACGTGCCGCTGGCCGCGCAAGTGGTTGCCGCAAAGGCGTTCGCGCTGAACCCGCGCGGCACGTTGTATACGCCGAACAACGTGCAGGATCACCTGGCACGGCGCAATTTCATGGACGCATTGCGCTCATCGGGCGAGACGACGCGTGGACCGCCGGCGCTCAACAACACGGATATCCAATCCTTCGCCAACGAGCTCGATAAGTTTCTGACGCGGCAACGCGCCTGATCGTTGCCGCGCCTCCGCTGGTACATGTCTTGCATCGAGGTGCCGGTCCATCAACGGGAGCGGACTCATGCCGAAGAGCACAACTGGAGTCACGAAAAAGCACGGCGACAAGATGGAGCCGCTGATCGACCGCACGGGCAGCACTGCGTCACCGGGTGCTGAGGAGGATCCGGCGCAGCTCCAGGACGACGACGACGAGGATCTGGAGAACGACAACGTCGAAGATCGTCGCGACGTGGGTAAGCCGAGCGACGTGAATAAGCCGAACTAGGGTGGCGGAGGTTTGATCGCGCGAGCGGAGTGCCTTCAATGCCCCCCGCCGGTGGCACGCGCCCACGATAAAACCAAGCGCATCGCGAACGCGAGCACCAAGATTGGGTGTATCGACTAGCAGCAGAAGACCTGGATATAAAACCAGGCATGAGTCGCGAGCGCAATACCTTCGTGGTCGACTATGAGCGCGCCGGGGAGAAGCTTGTCGCGGTGTGCCGGGCATGCCAGCGGACTGCAATCTTGAGCTATCGAGAATTGAATCGGCGCGCGAAGCACATGTGCACGCTCGCGGAGCTTGCTCGGGCCTTACGTTGTCGAAATTGTCGGAAAAAAGTCGCAGAAGTGCGCGTAGCGACGACGCTTCGTCGCCCGCCCGTAAATCGCCACTGAGCGCTTGTCAAAATATCAAACTTGAGCCGCGCCGGCGGCTCTCGTGCAGTTGTGCTATGCGCGGCTGCCGCAACACGACGATGCCGCTCGCCCGCAAATGAGCTGGCACATGCTTTGCAAAGCGACGAACTCCTCGACAACCCACATTCCAAGGACGGAGATCCACCATGGCAGACAGAACCACAGCTATTGCTATTTTCGACGATCGCACTCGGGCGCAACGCGCCATCGACCAGCTCAAGCGTGCCGGCTTTACCGACAAAGAGATCGGCGTGACGGCGCGCGACTCCGACGGCGCCGGCCGAGACGCGGCCGACGGCCATAAAGAGACGCACGCGAAGGAAGGCGCCATCGCCGGCGTCGCGACCGGCGCCGGCGTGGGCACGTTATGGGGCCTCGGCATATTGGCCGGTGTTTTGCCGGCCATCGGTCCGGCGATTGCCGGAGGCACGCTTGCGGCCATTCTCTCGAGCGCGGCAGCCGGCGCTGCGACGGCAGGGCTAGCCGGTACGCTCATCGGTCTCGGGATCCCCGAGGACGAGGCGAACTATTACGACCAGGAATTCCGCGCAGGCCGAATCCTTGTGACGGTCGACGCGCGCGGCCGACTCCAAGAGGCGCAATCGATCCTCGCCCAAAACGGCGGCTACGACATGCGCACTGCACCGCAGCGCACCACGGCGGGCGCCGGGATGCGCGCCGGCGATGGGCCCGCGCAAGATCGGCGGACGATCGAAGCTCGCGAAGAGGAGCTGCGGGTGCGCACGCGACCCGTGCAAACGGGCGAGGCGGAGGTGCGCAAGGAAGTCCACACGGAGCGCCGTTCCGTCGATGTGCCCGTGAAAAAGGAAGAGCTCGTGGTCGAGCGCCACGCTGTGGGCCGCCACGCGGCCAGCGGGCCTGTTGGCTCCAACGAGCGGGTGCGCGTACCGCTAAGCGAAGAACAGGTCGAGGTCGAGAAGAGGCCGGTCGTGCGTGAGGAAGTCACCGTCGGCAAGCGCGCGACGCAAGAGGACGAACGAATCGACACGACGCTGCGGAAGGAAGACATCAAGGTCGACAAACGCGGCCGCGATCGCCCGAGTCCTCGCTAACCGCGAGAGGGCAGAACGTCCGGGGGACAGATCTATCGATCTGTCCCCTCTTGCGCGCACGAACGTCAGTTTGGAACCCCGTCGTTCACCACCGCACCGAGCGGCGCCTCGCCGACTCGGTCCGCGATCGCCGCGCTCGCTTGTCTGCGCCGAACGACGCGAGCCCACCATGTAATGCCGCCGGTGATGAACAGCGCGGCCGGCACCAGCCCAAGCACTACCCACACCCATTTGACGGTCATGCCCCATGAGCGCCCGAAATGTACGTTCACGAGCGCCCGCACGAGCCAGTCGCCGGGGCGCTGGTCGTCGGTAAGATCCTTGTCGAAATAGTCGATCGTCCACTCGAACGGATCGGGAAACGAGAAGTACACCGCGGTGACCGCCCAAATGAGTATTAGAGCCAGCACCCAGATCCCGAGCGCGTTGTGTAGCCGCCGCGCAAAGCGGGCTGACTTCGCCGGTTTGCCCGGTAACAAGGAGTGCCCCACGCGGTTGACGCCGGGCCACCACACGATCGCACCTGTGATCGCCAGCATCAGAAACAACAGCGCGCCAACGCCGTTCACCGTGCGGCCGGTGGTGCCGGCCAATAGGTTGTCGTGCAGATCCACCACCCACTCGATCGCCTCGGTGATCGGCGGGTAGGTAAGCCCGAGGTCGCGGGCCGCATATGGATCGAACAACCGTTCGACCGTCTCGCCGTCGCGCTGCAACGTCACCATCACCGGCAAGTTGGGCCGCCGCCGCTCGAAGACATTCGTGACCTCGTAAAGCGGATAGGTACGCTGAACGGCTTCCTGGAGGGCATCGCCCGTGAGCTTGGTGCCTTCCACCGCGACGGTGCGCGGCACGAACCAGCGGTGCACGTCGGGACGCAACACGCTCAAGCTGCCGGTGACGCTGAGCACGACGATATAGAGCCCGAGCGCTAGCCCCACCCAGAGGTGCAGTTGCACGGCGAAGCGGCGCCAGCCCAGCAGTTGCGGCTGGCGAAGCCACCTTTGCCAACCGGATGGTTTGGTCATCGCCGCGTTGCTGGGCGTCGTATCGTTTTTCGAGTTTTGCAAGTCGCCACCCCGGTTGCGACGGCGTGATGCCGAAGAAGCGTGCGAAATAGTACGACAACGCGCGGCCCGAGTCTGTGCGAGACGGGAGCCTGCCTCAGCCTAAGGCGGGGATCGGCGGGCTCGGGGCAGAATCGTCTGCACGGCCCAAGGCCCGCAGCCAGCGATAGTGAGACCGAAACGCGGCGGCAAAAGTTGGGTTGTAGTGGTACGCCACGCCGAACTCTTGGCACGTTTGCTCGACCAACGGGGCGATCGCCGGATAGTTGACGTGACAGATGCGCGAGAACAGGTGGTGCTCGATCTGAAAGTTCAGCCCGCCCAGTAACCAACACGCGGCGCGGCTGTGGCGGGCGAAGTCCACGCTCGTTTCGGCCTGGTGTACCGCCCACGGGGTGTCTAGGCGGCCCGTGTCGCTGGCCAGAGGAAAATGCGCTTGCTCGACACAATGGGCCAGCTGAAACACCACGGCCAGCACGATGCCCGTCGTCGACGCCATCACGACGTAAGCCGCGGCGACAGCCCAAGCGGAGTGCAAAGCGAGCGGTATCGCAAACGCGAGCGACAGGAATACCAGCTTGCCCGCGATGAAGACGAGCAACTGCGCGCCGCGCGGGGGCGGACAGCGGTGCGCGCCCATGCGCGACGTGAGGGCGAGCCGAAAATCGTCGTAGAGCTGCCACTTGATGGCCATCACGCCATACAGGAACCACACATACAGATGCTGCCAGCGGTGGACCCACGCGCGCGGATGATGCGGCGTCAACCGGCCGAGCCCCGCGAGATTGATATCGGTGTCGTAGCCCGCCACGTTGACGAACGTGTGATGGAACACGTTGTGCTTCCAGTGCCAGAAATACGAGCTGCCGCCAACGAGATCGAGGCTTTTCGCCATCAGGCGATTCACGAAGCGGCGCTCGGAGTACGCTTCATGGCTCGCGTCGTGCATCACGTTGAAGCCGACAGCGACAACCGTTAGCCCTAATGCAATCGCCAGAGGCAGCGCCTGCCACCACTGCGTTGCGACGAACACGAGCAAGCCGTACAGGCTCGCGAAGCTCGCGAAAATGACCGCGGTCTTGAGGTACATCTGCGGACAGCTGCGCTCCGCTCGGCCGGTGGCCCGCAGATGCTCTTTGACTCGGCGCTTGAGCTCGACGTGAAACGCGTTGTCGCCGCCAAATCTAAGGCGGCGATTGACCAGGCTGACGGAACCGGACTCGAGGGTCTCGCGAGGAGTAGAGGTGTTCAGGAGTGGCCTTCGCGTCCATGGGTTGTGCGAGTCAGCACCAGCGCGGCAGTGTACACGGTCCCGAACGGCTGGATCGTGACGGGCTCGACTCCCCAAGGCTAATTCCCGTCTGCTGCCTGCGCTTCCTGCCTCAGTTGACGACGCAATGCCTCTTCGCGGGCATCGTCGATGGCCAGCATCACGACATCGATATCAGCCGACGCCTCATCCCGTACGAACTCGCCGCTGAGCTCGCTGTCGGGCCGCAGTTTGCCTTGTGAAAACAGCGCCCACATTTCCGGACCGAATTGGCTGCTCAGCAGCTCCGGAGCGAAACGACCTAGGGTGTCGCGAATGTTGGCGACGTCGCGCCGCAGCATCGCGAAGGCATTGTTGTTACCAGCGGCGTTCACCGCTTGCGGCAGATCGATAATCACCGGCCCGGCTGCATCGATGAGTATGTTGTATTCGGACAGATCGCCGTGGATCAGTCCAGCGCACAACATGCGAACGACTTGCTGAATGATAAAGCCGTGAAATTCCCGTGCTCGCTCGGGAGTGAGCTCTACTTCGCCTAAGCGAGGTGCAGACTGGCCCTGCGCATCAGTCACCAGCTCCATGACCAGCACATCGTTGAAATAGCCATAGGGCTTGGGAACTCGAACGCCGGCAGCGGTGAGTTGATAGAGCGCAGACACTTCGGCGTTCTTCCAGACGCTCTCTTGCTCCTTGCGGCCATAGCGCGTGCTGCGGGACATCGCTCGCGCTTGCCGGCTGCCGCGCACTTTGCGCCCTTCCTGGTATTGCGCGCGTTGTTGAAAGCTGCGCTGCCCCATGTCTTTGTAAACTTTCGCGCAACGGATCTCTGTGCCGCAGCGCACGACGTAGACGGAGGCCTCCTTGCCGCTCTTCAGCGCAAGGATGACTTCATCGACGATGCCGTCGTCGATCAGTGGCTGTAGCCCAGCGGGTGTTTTCATAGCGTCCAGGAAGCTGCGCGGGCGTGCACGATAACATCACCCTGCGAGGGCGTACCTGCATGGCCCTGAAAAACGGCGAGAATCCCGCGCGGAGGCTATCAGCGACGGCCTAGCGCGCAGCCCACGAGTGAACGCCGCCCTCGTGCAGCGCGGCGTAGATCTCATCGCGCAGCCGGTTCGCCTCGGCCGATTCGAGCGTGCGCTCGAGATCGCGGATCACGATGCGCAGCAGCACGTTCTTTTGGCGCGGCGCAATGCCGAGCCGCTCGCGCGCCGCTGCACCGAGCTCGCCGTACGAGGTGGCCGACAACACTTCGATTGCCTCGATGCTCGAGCTGCGCGGCCCCACGACCTCGCGAACGCGATCGCAAAGCTGCGCGGCGGTCGCGCTTTCGTCGACGGCGATCGACAGGTCCCTTCGAATGGCCGGTTGATCGGAAACCGGGCGATAAGGCTCGAGGTCGAGCATCTGCCGTGCGATCCGCGGATCGGCCGAGCGCAGCACGCGGATGTCGTCGATGCCCTTGCGCAACATCAACATGCGGTCGAGCCCGACGCCCATGGCGAGGCCCCGATGCGTCGCGGCCGCCAGACCTGAAGCCTCGAGCAAACGCGGATCGGCGAGCCCGCACTCCAGGATCTCGATCCAGTCCCGGCCGACGCGCGCGTGCACCTCGAGCCCGTTCACCGTGTACGGATGCGACGCGGGATCGAGCCGCAGCTGTGCGCCCGGCAGCATCGCATGCGCGACTGTGCGCACCATGTCCTCGAGCGTCCGGCGGTCGACACTGCGCTTACCGATGCGCCACAAGTCGAGCTGATGCGGCTCGGCCACGTGCAGGCGATCAATGGTGTCGCGGCGATACGTGAGGCCGGGGCACACGAGCAACACGTCGTCGTAATCCGCGGGCGCGAGCATTGCGAGCGCACCGGGCAGCATTGCCGACGTCTGGGTTCGCAACAGCCGACCGGGCGTGACGTAACGCGTGTGGCGCGCGTCGCGCGCTGCGCCGTCGGGCGGATAGCCCAGTGCGTCGTAGTTGTCGGCAATCGGCACGACCGGCGGCGCCCGATAGACGATCGCGGGACACTCCCAGCGAGCGCAGAGCGCCCCGACGGCGTCGTGCACCAGAAGTTGCAGGGCGTGCGGGCCGAGCGCCGCGTCGGTGAGATCGCGCACGGCGAGCGCGCGGCGATAGGACCGAGAATCGATGAGTTGAGCGGACATGAGACACCTCGTTGCGGTTGGCGTTTGAAGGACGCAAACACCCCGGACCGGCTCGGGCGGTCGGGAACGCAACGGCGGCGGTGAAGGAAACTCTAGCGGAGGATCAACGCACGACCGAAAGCCCCGACGCCTGAGAGGCGGCCGGGGCCGGTAAACGACGGCGAGATGCGAGGTTCGTGCATGCGCGAAACTCTAGGCGAACCCGCGCTGTGC
>CAMPKU010000107.1 GCA_946887385.1 uncultured Gammaproteobacteria bacterium | reverse complement strand
TTGCCCACGTTGCTCTTCGGCAGCTCGTCGACGATCGTGCCGTTCACGCGGATGAACTGTAGATCCGTGCCGATGTTGAGCTCGATGCGCCGCGAGGTAGCCTGCGCATCCCAGCTTTCGATGGTCTCGGAGACGATCTCGCTCAGTGGGTCGCGATAGTTGTCGACGACGCGCAGCAGCAATTGCTTCAACCAATGGTCGAGCTCGGCGCTCAAGCGCGCATCGGCGCGCAGCCGCGCGCCTAGCGCGCCGATTTCACGCTGCACGCCGAGCGCGAGCGGCGACGTTGGATCCGTGAGCGACTCCGAGAGCTCGCTGCGCAAGCGCTGCCACAGCTCGAACGCATAGCTGCGCACGGCCGGATGGGCAACGAGCTCGTCTTTGAGCAGGCGGCTCTTCGCCGCGAGCTCCGGGTTGGCTGCCAACGCCGCTTGGAGCGCGTCGAGGCGGGCCTTGAGCTCGACGCGCGCCGGGTGCTTCGGATCGGCGGCCATGGCGTCGAGCAGCTCCTCGAGGCCGCCGACGAGCTTGTCGAAGATCTCCTGGTCCACGAACTTCGGCAGCCACCACGGGCTCTGCTCGTGGATCCGCACGCGAATCATGACGCGATTTTGCGCGAGCTCGCTGCGGCCGAAGTCGACGAGCTGGTCGATGATGCGATCTGCGCGCTCGCCGGTGGTCAGCACCTGCAGCACGGTGGCCACGGCGCGGTTCACCGGCACGTCGTCGAACGCAGCGCGCAGGCTGCCGCCGAGCGCGCCGCGCAGCGCGCCGCTGCTGCCGTCCTCGCGCAATGCCCACTTGAGCGCCCCGCCCAAGTCGCGGCTCACGCGCTCGGCGTTGCGGCCGTCTTCGAGCCAGGCGCCGAGTCGCGCAGCTAGGTCGGCGCGGGCGAGCCGCCGTTCGACGGCCTCACGCACCAGAAAGTGATCGCGGATGAACCGCGCCAGCGCCCGCCCGATCTCGTTCTTGCGCGCCGGCACGATGGCGGTGTGCGGGATCGGCAGGCCGAGCGGCCGGCGGAACAGCGCTGTCACGGCGAACCAATCGGCGAGCCCGCCGACGAGCGCCGCTTCGGCGAACGCGCGCAGCGCACCGACGTACGGCGTCGGCGGTAAAGCCCAAGTGGCTGCCACGTAGACGGCGCCCATGACGGCCAACAGCGCCGTGGCGAAGAGGCGCATCCGGCGCAGCCGGCGAACGAGATTGGGATCGGGCGCCGGCGGTACCGCCGGCCCGCCGGTCATCCAAACACGCCGGCAATCTCGTCTTGAATCGCCGCGGCGGCGAGATACGGATCGGCGGCGTCGCGGATCGGCCGGCCGACCACGATGTGATCGGCACCGGCGCGGAATGCCAGCGTGGGCGTGACGACGCGGCGCTGATCGTCGCTCCGTGCGCCGTCGGCCGGACGGATGCCCGGCGTCACGATCAACGGCTCCGCGCCGAGCGCGGCCCGCAGCGGCGCCGCCTCGAGACCGGACGCGATGACGCCGTCGCACCCTGCAGCCGCGGCTTGCCGTGCCCGCATGAGCACGAGCTCTTCCACGGAAAGGTTCACCCCCATCTCGGCGAGATCGCGCGGCGCGATGCTCGTGAGCACGGTGACGGCCAGCACCTTGAGACGATCGCCTTTGGCTTGCGCCGCGGCTTCCATGATCGCGCGGTCGCCGTGCACCGTGAGGAACGTGGCCCCGGAGGCGCGCAGTTGCCGCACGGCGGCCGTCACGGTGGCCGGAATGTCGTAGAGCTTCAGGTCGGCGAAGACCTGCTTGTTGTGTGCCACGAGCCAATCGAGCAGCTCGAAATAGTGGCGCGAAGTCGCGAGCTCGAGCCCGATCTTGTAAAACACGACGCTGTCGGCGAGCGTCTCCACGAGCCGCTTCGCGCCGTCGAGATCCGGCACGTCGAGCGCGAAGATGAGCCGCTCGCGGTTCGCGATGCGGCGCACGGATTGGGGAACAGCGGCCACGAGCGAATTCTACCGCGCCTTGCGTTTGTCGCGCAGCGCGTCGCGTGTTTGCAGCGCGAAGCGGTCCGTCATGCCGGCGATGTAGTCCGCCACGACGCGGGCCGCCGCGGCCGCGTCGCCCGCCGCCGAGTACTCTTTCGCGCGCGCCGAGTGCTCGTCGGGCATTCGGCCATAGTCGGCCATGAGCTCGGCGAACAGGAACCGCACGGTGTCGTGGGCCTGTTCCGTCATCAGGCGCACGCGCGGGTGCGTGTAGAGCGCCTCGCGCAGGAACTGCTTCAGCGTGAGCTGTGCCTCGCGAAACGGCGGGCTGAACCCCACGAGGCTGTGCGGCAGCGCCCGTACATGATCGATGTCGCGAGGCGCAGCCGCCGCGATGGCCGCCGCGGTGGCGGCCACGAGGTCGGCCACGAGCTCGCCGATCATCTCGCGCACGGCTTCGCTGCCCAAGAGCTGCGGCTTCAGATTCGGGCGTTGCCGCCGGATGCGCGCCAGGTGCTCGGCGAAGAACGGTACCGTGTCGAGCTGCTCGAGCGTTACGAGCCCCGAGCGCAACCCATCGTCGACATCGTGATTGTTGTACGCGATCTCGTCGGCGATGTTGGCGAGCTGCGCCTCGAGGCCGGCTTGCGTGCGGTCGAGAAACCGCCGGCCCACGTCGCCGAGCTCGCGGGCGTGCTTCAAGGAGCAGTGCTTCAGAATCCCTTCGCGCGTCTCGAACGTGAGGTTCAAGCCGCGAAAGCTCGCATATCGGTCTTCGAGGCTGTCCACGACGCGCAGCGACTGAAGGTTGTGCTCGAAGCCGCCGTGCTCGCGCATGCACTCGTTGAGCGCATCCTGCCCGGCATGACCGAACGGTGTATGGCCTAAGTCGTGCGCCAGGCTGATCGCCTCGACGAGATCCTCGTTCAAGCCCAAAGCCCGCGCGGCCGTGCGCGCGATTTGCGCCACCTCGAGCGAATGAGTGAGACGCGTCCGATACAGATCGCCCTCGTAGTTCACGAACACCTGCGTCTTGTAGACGAGGCGGCGGAAGGCCGTGGAGTGGACGATCCGGTCGCGATCGCGTTGGAACTCGGTGCGTAGCGCGGGCGGCGGCTCGAAGTGGCGGCGGCCGCGCGACGCCGCGGCCGTGGCCGCGTAGGGAGCGAGCTCGGTGCGGCCTTCGATCACTCGAGCCGCTCGACGAGCACCGAGCGCAGCGCGTCCAACGGCGGCGCGCGCGTCACGATACTGTCGCCCAGCGCGCGAATCAGAACGAGCTTCAAGCCCGCGCTGTCGGCCTTCTTGTCGCCTTGCATGCTGAGGAGCAGCTCGTCGGCGTCGACGCCTCTCGCCGCCGTGGGCAGCCCGGCACGCACGAGCAGCCGTTCGATGCGCTCGCAGTCGCGCCGCGGCAGCGAGCCCAGCGCAACCGACGTGTGCGCCGCAAGCGCGATGCCGATGGCCACCGCTTCGCCATGAAGCCAGCGCTCGTAACCGCCGATCGCTTCGAGCGCGTGGCCGAACGTGTGGCCCAGGTTCAGCAGGGCGCGCCGCCCAAGCTCGCGCTCGTCTTCCGCGACGATGGCGGCCTTGATCTCGCAGCTCTTTTGGATTGCGTGCGTGAGCGCCGCCGGGTCGAGGCGCGTGAGCTCGTCCACGTGCGCCTCGAGCCAGCCGAAGAACGCGGCGTCGACGATCACGCCGTATTTGATGACTTCCGCCAGGCCGGCCGAGAGCTCGCGCGGCGGCAGCGTGGCCAGCGTGCCCAAGTCGGTGAGCACGGCAATAGGCTGATGAAACGCGCCGATCATGTTTTTCGCGCGCGGGTGATTGACGGCCGTCTTGCCGCCGACCGAGGAATCCACTTGAGCGAGCAGCGTGGTCGGGATCTGCACGAAATCGACCCCGCGCTGGTAGCTCGCGGCCGCGTAACCGGTGAGATCGCCGATGACGCCGCCGCCCAAAGCCACGAGGCAGCAGTCGCGATGAAAGCGCTTGTCGATGAGTCGGTCGAGAACCGCCGTGAAAGTGGCGAGCGTCTTGTGCCGTTCGCCGTCGGGCAAGATCACCGTGTCGAGCTCGCGGCTCTGCAAGGCGCGTTGCACGCGCGATAGATACAGCGGTGCGACTACCTCGTTGGTGACGATCAGAACCTGTTTAGCCGCGATCCCGTAGAGCTCCGGCTGGTCGAGCACGCCGGTGCCGATATGGATCGGGTAGCTGCGTTTACCCAGTGCGACGACGATGGTTTCCACGCGGCGAGGTTCTCAAGTAGCCGCGGTCTTTGCAACGCGCGCCGCCAGCCGTTGCTGGATGTCTGCAGCGACCGCGCGCACCTGCCGGCCCGTGGTCTCGATGCGCAGATCGGCGGCTTCCTCGTACAGCGGCCGGCGAATCGCCATCAACCGTTCCAGCACGCCACGCGGGTCGTCGGTGAGCAACAGCGGCCGAGCCTTGTTGGCCTTCGTGCGCCGCACGAGCGTCTCGATCGTAGTCTCGAGGTAGACCACCGTGCCCGTCCTCGCGAGCCGCTCGCGATTCGCGGCATCGAGAACCACGCCGCCGCCCGTGGCGATGACCACCCCTTGGAGTGCCGTGAGGTCGGCGATCACTTCGCGCTCGCGGTCGCGAAAGCGGGCCTCCCCTTCCTTCTCGAAGATGAAGCGGATGTCGACGCCTGTGCGCTTCTCGATCTCGGCGTCGCTGTCGATGAACTGCTTGCCGAGCAGCGTGGCGAGGCGGCGGCCGACCGCGGTCTTGCCGGAGCCCATTGGGCCGATGAGATAGACGTTGGGCTGGCCGAGCATGGCTCGCTAGGATACGGAAAAACGAGACGGCCGCCCAAAAAGGCGGCCGTCCCGAGCAAACTGCTGATCAGCCGTTCGTTACTCGACGCGGGCTCCCTCGCGCAAGATCTTCGGCGTGACGAAGATCAAGAGCTCGGCGTTGTTGTTCGATTGCGTGCGGCTGCGGAACAGATAGCCGATGCCCGGAATGTTGCCGAGCCCCGGCACCTTCGTGACGGCACTGCGCAGCTCCGTCTCGTAGACGCCGCCGAGCACCACCGTCTCGCCGTCGTTCACGTGGACTTGAGTCACGAGCTCGCGCGTGTCGATGCTCGGAATGAAGCCGCCGGCCTGACCGCTCGAGACGACCTCGCCGACCGAGTCCTTGGTGATCGTGAGGTCCATGATGATGCGGTTGTCCGGGGTGATCTGCGGAGTCACGCTCATGCTGAGCACGGCCTCCTTGAACGACACCGTCGTGGCGCCGCTCGACGAGGACTCCTGATACGGGATCTCCGTACCCTGGAGAATGCGGGCTTCGCGCTGATTCGTGGCCACGATGCGCGGCGTCGAGATCACGCGGCCTTCGCCTTCGGCCTGCAAGGCCGAGAGCTCGAGGTCGACGAGATAATCGCTGCCCAAGATCGCGAGCGCGATCGACCCGGCGGGCGCCGCGACCGGCAGGTTCACGTTGTAGCGCGACGCCAGCGGCGGGGCCACCACGGGGATCGCGGAGCCACCCGCTCCGCCGATCGCCGGCGCGCCGGCCATGAGGCCCGCACCCGCGCCCGTGCCCGTCACGCCGATCAAGCCGTTGCCGGAGTTGTCGTTCACCGACGTCGTGCCGAAGCGGACGCCGAGATCGCGGCTGTAGTCGTCGTTGACGATGACGACGCGGCTCTCGATCAGCACCTGACGCACGGGGATATCGAGCGTCGTGACCAGGCGGCGCACGTCGGCCAAGGTCGACGCCACGTCGTTGATGAGCAGCGTGTTGGTGCGCTCGTCGATCGCGACCGTGCCGCGCTCCGACAGCAGCGAGCGGCCGCCTTGACCGGAAATCAACGCCGCCAGCTCGCCGGCCTTGGCGTAGTTCACCTGAATGAACTCGGAACGCAGCGGCTCCAACGTCTGCAGCGCCTGCAACGCCTCGAGCTCGGCTTGCTCGCGTGCCGCAATCTCTTCGGCCGGCGCCACGATGACGACGTTGCCGTTGCGGCGCATGTCGAGGCCCTTCGTGGTCATCACGATGTCGAGCGCCTGATCCCAAGGAACGTTTTGGAGGCGCAGCGTGACGCTGCCCTGCACCGTATCGCTGACGACGATGTTGAGACCGCTGAAGTCGGCGATGAGCTGTAGAACGGCGCGTGTCTCGATGTCTTGGAAGTTCAACCCGAGGCGCTCGCCCGTGTACTCGCGATCCTCGTCGAAGAGCCCCGGCGTCGCGGCCGATTGCTCGACGGGCGGCTTGAGCTCGAGCGTGAACTGATTGTCGGTCTGATAGGCCACCTGATCGTATTCGGCGGCCGCGGTCACGATGAGCCGCGCGTTGCTATTGGCGCGCAGGGCGTCCACCGTAAACACCGGTGTCGCGAAGTCGGTCACGTCGAGCCGGCGCAGAAGCTCTTGTGGCAGCGTCGTGTCCTGGAAGTCGACGACGATGCGTCCGCCTTCCTGGCGAACGTCGACCGTGGTGCGCGGATCGTTGAGCTCGACCACGACTTGGCCGGCGCCATCGCTGCCGCGGCGAAAGTCGATGTTGCGGATCGAGCGCTCGCCCGGCGCGGCCGCGGCCGCGCGCGGAGTGGGGCTCTGGCTTGGCTGCGCCGCGAACGAGGGCGAGGCGCCGACGCCGGGGCCTTGGCCGATCAGCACGACGACGCTGTTGCCTTCTACGCGGGTCTCGTACGGCACCATCGAGCTCAAGTTCATGACGACGCGCGTGCGGCCGTTGGCTTCCGCGGCGAGAACCGTCGTGAGCGGGCCGACGTTCGCGTCCTGGCGGCGGGAGTCCAATGCCAGCGACGTGTTCGGCAGATCCAGCGAAATGCGCGCCGGATTGTCGATCGTGAAGGTCATCGGCTCGGGTGCGGCGCCGCTCAAGCGCAGCCGCAGCTCGACCTGTTGCCCCGGCAGCGACTGCACTTCAATGTCTTGAAGTTGCAGCGCAGCTTGTGCGAGCACGGGGGAAGGCAAGAGGCCGATCGCGAGAAGCCAGCAGAGGCTAAGCGGTAGGCCGAGCCATCTCGACAGGTTCTCGCGACGAACGGTTGGTGACATCTTCATACGGTTACTCCCTAAAGCTCCCCTGCGCTTCAATCGGCCAAGCCGATCGCAGCGGGTCGTTCCAGGTACCCGCCAAGACCGTCGGAGATGATCTCCACCAACTGAATCTGCGAATCCGAGATGGCCACGATGCGGCCGTAGTTCTGTCCCATGTGATTGCCGACCGTGACGCGGTGCACGAGCCCGTCCGTGGTCTGGATGAGGCCGAAGCTTGCGCGCCGGTCGGCCAGCGTGCCGACCATGCGCAACGTGTCGAGCGGAAAGCTCTCGAGCGGCTCGCGCGGCCGGTTCTGATCCGGGCCGTCGACGGCGTTCGGGTCGTTGCTGACGCGCCGCTGCGGCTCGTCGGGCATGAAGGGCGAGCGGCGCGTGCCGGGCTCGTAGACGAACGACGGTGCCGGCTCGATCGGCGGCAACGGCTCGATGCGGCCGCCGGGCCGCGCCTTGACGTCGTCGATGTAGGCGCGCAAGTCGTCGTTGGCGCCGCCGCACGCGGTCAGGCCCACGGCCATCGCGGCCGCAGCCAACCAGCGCATCGAGAACACGCTACGCGTCACCATTAGCCCTCCGCCGCTCCCTCGTCGAGGTAGCGATAAGTCTTCGCCGTCACGTCGAGGGTCAACTCGTCAGGGGACGAGTTGCCTCCTCGCGGGCGAATCGTGATGTCATGTAATGTCACAATCCGCGGCAGCGCAGCGATGCCGCTCACAAAATTGCCCAACTCGTGATAGCTGCCCGAGTAGCGGAGCCGGATCGGCAGCTCGGCATAGAAGTCTTTCTGAATTTCGCCGGTCGGCTGGAACAGCTGCTCCTCGAGGCCCGCGCCGAGGCCCGTCTGCGAGATGTCGACGAGCAGGCTCGGCACCTCCGTCTCGCCGGGCAGCTGCCGCAGCATCGCGCCGAAGTCGCGCTCGATATCGGCGAGCTGAGCGCGGTAGGCGTCGAAGTTTGCGGCCTTGCGCTGACGATCCTCGAACTGCGTGCGCAGCTCCACTTCCTCGCGTTCAGCGCGCTCGAGCAGCGGCATTTCCTCTTTGACCACGAGCATGTAGATGCCGATCGCCGCGACGGCCGTGAATGCGATGGCGACGGCGCCGATGCGGATCGGCAGCGGCCAACGGCCAGGGTCGTTGGTATCGAGATTGCGCAGCTCGTCGATGATGTTCATCGGCCCCTCCTTCGGTTCGCCCCGGCCGCCTCGGTTGTCGCGGCTACCTCACCGTCGGGCGTGGAGATGGATACTTGCTGAGCGAATACCTTGAACTGTGCGTTGCGATCGACGCCGCGAGTTACGAACTCGACGCCGTCGAGCCCCGGCTCACGCAGCCAGTCCGAGTCGTCGATGTTGCGCATCAGCGCCGAGACGCGCGTGCTCGATTGCGCGGCGCCCGTGAGCTCGATGCGCGCGCCTTGCTGAACGACCTGAGTGAGATTCACGCCTTCGGGAACGGCGTCGACGAGCTCGTCCAACAGATGCACGACCTCGGGACGCGAGCGCTGCAGCTGCGTGATCACCTGCATGCGCGCCAGGAGCCGCGAGCGCTGACTTTCGAGGCTGTTGATCTGTTCGATCTGCTTGTCGAGGTCGGCGATCTCGGCGCGCAGGATGCCGTTGCGCCCTTGCTGAGCGCTGGTCCAGCCTTGCACCGTGAGCTTCGAGAGATACACGACGCCGGCGGCGACTACGAGGCTGCCCGCGAGCGCGACGAGAAATTCTTTCTTGCGCCGTTGACGCAGCTCGCTGCGCCACGGCAGTAGGTTGATTCTTGGCATTAGTCGAAGCTCCTCAATGCGAGGCCGCACGCGGTCAATAACGCCGTAGCGTCTCGATCCACGCCCTGCGACTTGGCGCGGCCCGAAATCTTCATTTGGCCCAGGGGATCGCCGATCTGCGTGCCGATGCCCACGCGGCTGCCGATCACGTCGGCGACGCCGGGAATGTTGGCGCAGCCGCCGCAAATCAGAATCTGATCCGGTTGCTCCCGGCCGCTGCCGGAAGCGAGGAAAAATTGCAGCGAGCGGCTCACTTGCTGCGACATGTCGTCGATGAACGCGTCGAGCACCTCGGGCTGATAGTTGCTCGGCAAGCCGCCTTCCTTCTTCGCGCGGCCCGCATCTTCCATGCTCAAGCCATACGTGCGCATGATTTCCTCGGTGAGCTGCTGCCCGCCGAACGCGAAGTCGCGCGTATAGATGACCTTCAGATCTTTGAGCACGCTGAACGTGGTGGTGCTGGCACCGAAGTCGACGATGGCGATGAATTTGTCGGCGCCGGCATCCGGCATCTGGTGCGTGAGCAGTTGGCACGCATTCTCGACGGCGAAGGCTTCGACGTCGACGACACGGGCCTGCAGGCCGGCGGCTTCGACTGCGACCTGGCGTTGCTCGACGTTCTCGGTGCGGGTGGCCACGAGTAGCACGTCGACCATGTCGGGATCGCGCTCGCTGTCGCCGATGACTTCGAAGTCGAAGCTCACTTCCTCCATCGGGAACGGAATGTATTGATCCGCCTGAAGCTCGACCTGGCCTTCGAGATCGTTGCTGCCCAGGTTCTTCGGCATCTGGATGACTTTCGTGATCGCAGCGTCGCCGCTGATCGCGATCGCGGCTTCGCGCGTTTTCGTGCCGGCACGCTTGTGAGCGCGGCGAATCGCCTCGCCGACGGCGTCGGCATCGACGATGGCCTTCTCATTGATGGCGTTCGGCGGTGTTGGCTCGGCGGCGTAGGCTTCGACCCGAAATCCGCGGCCGCTCTCGACGAGCTCGATGAGCTTGACGGACGAGGTCGTGATATCGAGGCCTACCAAAGATCCTTTCCGACGCGTAGCAAACACAATTTTTCCTTTCCACCACGGGAGGTTGGGTTAGAATCCTACACGTGTCTTCAACTGCCCAATTTAACTATATCTCACTCGAGATAGACACCGTTGTGACGGGTCTCTCGATCTTCCGATCGAGCCTAAACCCGCCAGTCTGGGCGAGCCGAAGCGGAATCTGCCGACTGTGACTGGATTCCGTGCTAGGCCGAAACGGGCCCCTCAGCATTGCGGGTGGAACGCGGAAAAAGCTGACGAAGCCTCGGGTGTCTCCAAACGGCAGCCCCGATGTTTTGCTCCGGCAGCCCCGCTATCCTAGTTGCGGCTCGTCACCGCGCCCGTAGACCGGAGGCTTTGCGTCCCCACCTTTCGATGGGTTTGCCCTGACGCCGCGGACTATGCACAAAGGCCTAATCGCTGGCAAGGGCGTAGAATGCAACTTCTAACATGAAACCTTACTCGCAGATTTTGCTGACAATTCTGGCCGCGGGGCTGGCGGGTGTCGTGGCCCTGGCCGGGGTGCTCATCGGGGCGTACTACTATCTCGCACCCGACATTCCGCAGGCCGCCGAGCTGCGCGACATCAAAATTGCGGTGCCGTTGCAGATCTACAGCCGCGATGGCCGGCTCATCCAAGAATTCGGCGAGCAGAAGCGCACGCCCGTCGCCTACGAGGACATACCGCCGCTGCTGGTGAAGGCCGTCGTCGCCGCCGAGGACGAGCACTTCTTCGAGCACCCCGGTATCGACTGGCGCGGCGTGATCCGCGGCGCGCTCAACGAGCTGCGCGCGAGCGGCGGGAACGTCGGCGGCAGCACCATCACCCAGCAGGTTCCGCGCACGCTCGACATCATGAAGCGAGCGGGATTGAGCTCGGGCTTCGACCGCTTCGTCGCGAAGTACAAAGAGTGGATCGTCGCGTACCGCATGGAGCTCGAGTTCACCAAGGAAGAGATCCTCGAGCTGTACTTGAACACCGGCCTTTTCGGCGGGCGCTATTACGGCGTGGCCACGGCCGCGCAGGCCTACTTCGGCAAGTCGCTCGGCGAGCTCACGGTCTCGGAGATCGCGATCCTCGCCGGCATTCCGCAGCGCCCCAACGAATGGAACCCCGTGGCGAGCGTCGATGCCGCTAAAACGCGGCGCGCTTACGTGCTGCGGCGCATGCTCGAGACCGGCGCGATCGACAACGAGCAATACGATGGGGCGCTGGCCGAGCCCATTCTCGGCCGCGAATTCGGCCCGCAACGGCAGCTCGCCGCGCCTTACGTTGCGGAGATGGTGCGCGCCCAGCTCGTCGCGCTGTTCGGCCCGGCCGCTATGACGGCGGGGCTCAAGGTTACGACGACGCTCGACAGCCGCTTGCAGGCGGCTTCGAACCGCGCCATCCGCAACACGCTGAGCGCCTACGACGAGCGGCACGGCTATCGCGGGCCGATCGCGCGCATCGAGCTTCCGGAAATCGCGCCGGCCGCCGGCGACGAAACGCTCGCCGCCGCGGACGAGCTCGCGCGCGATGCGCTGCGCGCGCTGCTCGACGACTACGGTCCGCTGCTCGACTACGAGAGCGCGATCGTGCTCGCCGCCGACGACGTCAGCGCGCGCGTGTTCTTTGCGGCGCACGGCGAGCAAACGATCGGCCTCGACGCCGTCGCCTGGGCGGGGCCGTTCGTCAACGATGAGGTGAAAGGCCCTGCGCCCGACACCGTGGCGGCCGTGCTCGCGCGCGGCGACATCGTGCGCTTTCGGCGCACGGCGGAGGCAGGCTGGCGGCTCGCGCAGATACCGGAAGTGCAAGGCGCGTTCGTTGCCGTCGATCCGCTCGACGGCGCCATCGTCGCATTGAACGGCGGCCTCGATTTCTTCTTGAGCAGCTACAATCGCGCGACGCAAGCGGAGCGCCAGCCGGGCTCGTCGTTCAAGCCGTTCGTGTACTCGGCGGCGTTCGAGAACGGCTACACGCCGGCCACGGTAGAGCTCGACGCGCCGCCCGACGTCGGCTATCAGGCCGCGCTCGAGCGCGTCTGGCGGCCGGAGAATTTCGGCGGCAAATATTTCGGCCCCTCGCGGCTGCGCGAGGCTTTGTTCGAGTCGATGAACTCGGTCTCGATCAAGATCCTCCAGCGCATCACCGTGCCGGCCGCGATCAGTCACATTAAGCGCTTCGGCTTTGACGGCGTGGCGGTGCCGAACGACCTATCGTTGGCACTCGGCGCAGGCGGCGTCTCGCCGTTGCAGATCACGGCAGGCTATGCGACGTTCGCGAACGGCGGCTACAAGGTGACGCCGTATTTCATCGACCGCGTCGTGACGGCCGACGGCGAGGTGCTCTACGAGAGCAAGCCGCTGATTTGCCCGGACTGCAACGCACCGCCCGAGACTCCCGCGGCGCTCGAGGAGCCGAAGCCTGAACTCGTCTCCGATATCACCGAGCTGTATCCGAAGCAGCGCGCAGCGCCGCGCGCGATCTCGGCGCGCAACGCTTATCTCATCTCCGACATGCTGCTCGACGTGGTGCGTTATGGCTCGGGCAATCGCGCGCGGCGCGAGCTGAAGCGCGACGACCTCGCGGGCAAAACCGGCACGACGAACGAAGGCCGCGATACGTGGTTCGTCGGCTTCAACCCCAGCGTGGTCGGCGCCGCGTGGGTCGGATTCGATCAGTTCCGGCCGCTCGGCGGCAACGAGCAGGGCGGCACAACCGCCATCCCGATGTGGATCGACTTCATGCGCGAGGCGCTCGACGGCACTCCCGAGCGATCGCTGAAGCGGCCGCCCGGTATCGTCGAGTACCGCATCAATCCCGAGACCGGCCTCATCGACGGCGACGGCTCGCCCGACAGCATCTTCGAAAAGTTCGACATCGACAATTTACCGGAGCGCGAGCAAGGCAGTTTCTTGGCGCCGCTCGACTCGCAGCAGCCGGGATCCGGCACGCGGCCGGGCCACATCTTCTGAGCGGGAGGGTGCGATGAACGCGCGTCGTCGCAGCTCCCCCCGCTTGCCCTCGGACGTGCGGCAACAGCTCGCCGACGAGGCCGCCCGGCTCATCAGCGAGCACGGCATCCAAGACTTCGCGCTGGCGAAGCGCAAGGCCGCGGAACGCCTGGGTGTGCGCACGCAAGCCGGCGCGCTGCCGAGCAACGAGGAGATTCAGGAGCGTCTGATCGAGCGCCAGCGCCTGTTCGAGCCCGAGGCACGCGATCGACGCCTCGCGAAGCGGCGCTCCGTGGCAAGCGACGTGATGGCGCTGCTCGAGGCGTTTCGCCCGAAGCTCGTGGGGCCCGTGCTGGAAGGCACTGCGACCGAGACCTCGGCGATCGAGCTACACGTGTTCAGCGACGCGCCCGAGGCCGTCGCGGCCGCGCTCGAGGATCGGGGCTTGCGGTTACGCGATAGCCAGCGGCGCTATCGCTTCCGCCGGGAGAGCGCCGAGCAGATCCCGGGCTACGACTTGACCGTCGACGAGGAGGAGCTCGAGGTCATGGTGTTTCCCGAACGAGGGTCGGCGCATGCGCCGCTAAGTCCCATCGACGGCAAGCCGATGCGGCGGGCGTCGCGCTCGGCCGTGTTGGCACTGCTCGAGCCGGCCCCCGTCTGACGAGCGGAGCGCTCGCCCCGCTGCTCTACTGGCTCGCGGCCTTGGCGTAACGGCGGCGGAACTTATCGACGCGACCGCCGCTATCGACGATCTTTTGCTTGCCGGTATAGAACGGGTGGCACGACGAGCAGACCTCGACGTGCAGATCCTGGCCCAAGGTAGAGCGCGTGACGAACTCATTGCCGCACGAGCAAATCACCTTGATGGCCGTGTAGTTGGGGTGGATTTCTTGCTTCATGGGCGGGCTCCGAGCGGGCGCGGAAGAATAATGCGCGTCAGCGCCGAACACAAGGCGCAGCGGCGACGGCCCGGCCGGGCCAGCTTATCCACAAAATCTGTGTATAACTCTGTGGAGTACGAGGTCCGTGCAGCGCCAAAACAGCGGCGGGAAACGATTTCCGGTCATTTGGTCAAAAAACGCTCAATCGCAAGAGCGCAGCATTTTCAATGGGTTGCAAGCGATAATGCGGCATGCCCTCGAACAAGAGCGCGCAACACGCTTGTTTCAATGCGAGCCTCGGGCGGGTGTGCATAAATCGCGGCTCGAAAGAGTGCCAGGGGCTGCCAACCTATCGATTCTTCAGCAGTTCAACCAACCCGCGCAGCGCCGCGCCGCGGTGGCTCACATGGTTCTTTTCCTCGGCCGTGAGCG
>CAMPKU010000106.1 GCA_946887385.1 uncultured Gammaproteobacteria bacterium | reverse complement strand
GTGTCGATCTCGCATCGCGTGCTGCCGCTGCCGAAGCTCGGTGCGCGCGGCGGCACGACACTGGCCGACGCCTACCTCTCGCCGGTGCTCGATCGCTACGTTGCGAGCGTGCGCACCGGGCTCGAGGCGTCGCGCGCGAACGCGCCGCTGTACTTCATGCAAAGTCACGGCGGCCTCGCGGCAGCGGATCGGTTTCGCGGCAAAGACAGCCTGCTGTCGGGGCCCGCAGGCGGCGTGATCGGCATGGTGCGTGCCGCAGAGGCGGTGGGCTGCTCGGAAGTCATCGGCTTCGACATGGGCGGCACGTCCACCGACGTGGCGCTGTACGCCGGCGAGCTCGAGCGAACCCATGACGCCGTGATCGCGGCCGTTCATGTGAGCGCGCCGATGCTGAAGATTCAAACGGTGGCCGCGGGCGGCGGCTCGATCCTGGCGTTCCGCCTGGGGAGGCTCACGGTGGGCCCCGACTCGGCAGGCGCCGACCCCGGCCCCAAGTGCTACCGCCGCGGCGGGCCGCTCACGGTGACGGACGCGAATCTACTGCTCGGCAGAATCGCCCCGGATTTCTTTCCGCGTGTATTCGGGCCGCGCGCCGACGAGCCGCTCGACGCGAGCGCCACGCGAGCGGCCTTCGCAGCATTGGCCCGCGACGTGGGCGCGGCGACGGGTGAGGAGCCGAGCCCCGAGCGGCTCGCCGCGGGATATGTGCGGATCGCCGTCGAGCGCATGGCGAACGCCATCAAGCAAATCTCCGTGCAGCGCGGCCACGACGTCACGCGCTTCGCGCTCTGCTCTTTCGGCGGGGCCGGCGGGCAGCACGCGGCACAAGTGGCCGAAGCGCTGGGCATCGATACCGTCATCATTCATCCCTTGGCCGGCGTGCTGTCCGCTTACGGGATCGGCGTGGCCGACGCCCGAATGCTGCGCCAGGCGAGCGTCGAAGCGCCGCTCGACGACGCCGTTGCGAGCACGCTCGCTGGCCGCTTCGATGCTCTCGCGTCGCACGCGCTCGACGCATTTCGCGAGCAAGGCGCCGACCCAAGGCGCGTGCGGCTCGAGCGGCGGCTGCTCTTGAAGGCAGCGGGCGCCGACACCTCGCTAGCCGTGGCGTGGCACGCGGCGGCCGCGGTCGGCGAGCTTCACGCCGCGTTTGCCGACCTGCACGCGCGGCATTTCGGCTTCCGCATCGACCCCGACGTCACGCTCGTCGTCGAATCGCTCGAGCTCGAGGCCGTAGTGCCCGGAGTGGCCGTGTCGCCGGCCGCGCCGGCGCTGCGCACTGAGGGCAAAGCGGCGAAGCCGATCGCGCGGCGCGACGTGTGGTGCGACGGGTGGCGCAACGTGCCCGTGTACGATCGCGCCACCCTGGCAGCGGGCGCGCGCTTCACGGGTCCGGCGTTGATCGTGGAGGCGCACGCCACCACCATCGTGGAGCCACGCTGGCGCGTGCAGGTGCACGCAAGCGGCACCTTGCTGCTCACACGGCTCGGCCGGCGCACGCGCCGCGAGTCGCTGCGCCGCGAAGCCGACCCGATCATGCTCGAGGTGTTCAACAACCTGTTCATGCACGTGGCCGAAGAGATGGGCATTGTGCTCGAGCACACGGCTCATTCGGTGAACATCAAGGAGCGGCTCGATTTTTCCTGTGCGGTGTTCGACGCCGACGGCTCGCTGATCGCCAACGCGCCGCACATCCCCGTGCACTTGGGCTCGATGGGCGACAGCGTGCAAAGCATCCTGCGCTCGAAGCACCTGGCGCGCGGCGACGCGTATTTATTGAACACGCCGTACAACGGCGGCACGCACTTGCCGGACCTCACCGTGGTGACGCCCGTCTTCGACGCGCGCGGCCGGCGATTGCGTTACTTCGTTGCAAGCCGCGCGCATCACGCCGACGTGGGCGGTACCACGCCGGGGTCGATGCCGCCCTCGAGCCGCACCATCGACGAGGAAGGCGTGCTCTTCGACGGTGTGCAAATCGTCAAAGCAGGCACGTTGCTCGAGACCGAGCTGCGCGCCCTGCTCGCGCGCGGGCGATTTCCGGCACGCAATCCCGATCAGAACGTGGCCGACTTGAAGGCGCAGCTGGCCGCCAACGCGCGCGGTGTTGTAGAGCTCGAGCGTGTCATCGGGCGATTTGGCATCCGCACCGTGCAGCGCTACATGCGCTACGTACAGCACAACGCGGCAGCCTGCGTGCGGGCTGCCATCGCTGCATTGCGCGACGGCCAGGCCACGGTGGAGCTCGACGGCGGCGAGCGCATCTGTGTGGCCGTGCGCGTCGACGCCGCGCGGCGGCGGGCGACCGTCGATTTCACGGGCACCTCGCCGGCGAGCCCGGGCAACTTCAACGCTCCCACGTCGATTGTCCGCGCAGCGGTGCTGTACGTATTTCGCACGCTGGTGCGCGAGAGCATTCCTTTGAACGCCGGCTGCCTCGAGCCGCTTGCGATCGTGCTGCCCGAGGCATGCCTGCTCGATCCGCGCCCTCCAGCGGCCGTCGTGGCGGGCAACGTCGAGACGTCGCAATGCATCGCCGATGCGCTGCTCGCCGCGCTCGGCGCGTGCGCGGGAAGCCAAGGCACGATGAACAACTTCACGTTCGGCAACGAACGCTTTCAGTACTACGAAACGCTGTGCGGCGGCGCCGGCGCCGGGCCGAGCTTCGACGGCGCCAGCGCCGTCCACACCCACATGACGAACTCCCGCCTCACCGATCCCGAGGTGCTCGAGCAGCGCTTCCCGGTGCGAGTGACACGGTTTGCAATTCGCCGCGGCTCCGGCGGCGCCGGCCGTTGGCGTGGCGGCGACGGCGTGGTGCGCGAGCTGCAATTTCTCGAGCCCGTGCAGGCGGCGATTCTCTCCAACCGGCGGCGCATACCGCCTTCCGGCTTGGCGGGCGGCTCGCCGGGCTCGTGCGGGCGCAACTACGTGCTGCGCGCGGATGGGCGCCGGGAAGAGCTTGGCGCGACGGCCGCGGCGCAGCTCGCGGCGGGCGACCGGTTCGTGATCGAGACGCCGGGCGGCGGCGGCTACGGCTCGCCTTGACGATCGGGCTCCGATAACCGCCATGGATCGCCACGACACAATCGCGGCGAAACGCACGGATTTGCGCTTGTCAGCGTGTTGTGCAGCCGTGCTAGGCTCGAACAGAAGATGAGCGTTTGCCGATAGAGAAATGGCGAGGGATGGGGACGGATTTGGAAATTCGTCCCCACTACCAAGGCGGCGAGAACAGGGAGATCGTTCATGCAGGTTCACACCGCGAAGCAGCAAGCCATCGAGGCGATCGAGCAGCTTCCCGACGACGTCGCGCTCGACGAGATCGTCTACCGGCTCTACGTGCTCAATAAAGCTCGCCAGGGTCTGGATGACGTCAGCGCCGGCCGCGTCGTCTCGAGTGAAGCGCTCGCCGCCGAGATCGAGCAGTGGTGAAGCAGTAACCCCGCGAATGGTGACCTGGACGACCCGTGCTCGTGCGGCCCGACAGGAGCGCTGCGATGGATGGAAGCTCCCCATTGACCGATGCGTTGCTCACCGTAGCGACGCTGGCGATCTTCATTTGCGGCCTGGCTTTCGTCCTCTATCGGGCCATCGTGTGGGCACGCCGGCGCGCGAAGCGCGCATACGTCATTGCCGCCGCGCTGGCGCCTTTCATGGGGCTCGGCAACGTCGCCGATCCGGATTTTCGAATCGTCCAAGAAGCGAAGCGCCTCAAGAACCGCGAGGACGACGATGCCGGCGATCCGCCGAACCCCGACGACGAGGGGCCCGCGTTGGCCGCCGCGACGGCCGCCGGGGCGAGGAAGCGGCAGACGCGCGTCGTGCGTAACCGCGAGGTGATCACGGCGAAGAGCGCGGCAGGACGCACGCGGCCCGCGCTCGTGTGGGTAATTGCAATCACGCTTGGGCTTGGCGCGCTACTCGCGTCGCTGGCGCTGTCCTGGCTCCTGTTCTCCGCTCCGCCGGCCCTGTCGATCGAAGCGCGCTCCGTGCGCGAGTCGCTGTCCGTGCTCGAGTGGGCGCCGTTGTACCTGATGTCCGCGACGCTGCTGGCGTCGATGGTCATGTTCTTGCGGCTCCGCAAGAGGTCCGTCGGCCTGTTCGGCGCCTATCTAGCGGGTGGAGTGCTTTACACGATCCTATTGACGGTGGCCGCGGAGCCAAAACCGTACTTCGACGTTCGGGTCACGATGCTTGCCGGCATGCCATTGGCCATCGCTGTGCTGGCGTACATGCTTCGGTTGAAGCGACGCGCGGTTCTCGCGTAGGGCACTGCGCTAGAGCGGGTCGAGCGGGTTGTCGCGCTGCTCGAAAGTCTGGTCGAAGCGATCCGGCAACCCGCTGTCGGAGCTGATGTAGCGCTTGCTGATGAGCCACTTGCCGTCGACCTTGACGAGCTCCGTATCCTCGCGCCCCTGCTCGTAGAGACTGGGCGTTTCGCCGACGCCTTTGTTCGTGACGCCGGTCCAGAGCACATGGGCTTGCGCCCGATTGCCTTTGATCTCGATCACGGGGTTGGTCAGCAGCATGTGATTGCGCGGCCGAGATGCGTCGCGCGTGGAGCCGCCGCCATACAGTTTTTCGATTTCCGCCCGGCCGTTGGCGATCGTGCCGTCGACGTCGAGCATGGCATCTGCCGTGAAGTACTCGGACATCTCATGGGCTCTGCCCATCGAAAGATCGTAGTAATAGCGCACTAGCAAGTCTTCGATCTGGATGCGGTCGAGCAAAGTTTCCATCGTCACCTGCTGCGCCGGCGCCGGCGTGGCGAGCGACAGCAGCAATGCCGCGGCGGCGGCCAGGGCGTGTGGGAAGCGATGCGTGGGCAACTGGCGTGGCATGACGAATCCTCTCCTCGTGTTGAGTCGAGGATAGATTTTTTCCACGTCGCTGTCAGGAGTGCGGCATTGCGGCGCTAGGGTGTAAGGAAAACGGCGCCTAGAAAACGCCTGCGGCCGGCTGAAGGGCCGGCCGCTAGGCCTCGCATCCAAAGAAAGGGCGGTCGCAATCGAGGGCTTGTCCCTCGCAGACGCTGCCCGCGTCCGATATTGCGACCGCCTGTGCCTTCAGCTACGACGTCACTGGCTCGTCGGCCGCGGGGGGAGCGGCGATCGGCGACAAGTGATAATCGATCTCGGCTTCGGGCATGTCCGTGGGCATGACGAACGTGTTCTCGACCGGCGTTCGGGGCGCTACCCGTTCGACGGTGAGCGCGGCCGCGTGCGGGCGTTCCGCCGTGACCGTGACCTCGTGAATATTCAAATCGGTGGCCGCCATGCCCGCGGTTGCGGCAGCAGCGAACACCATCCCTACAGTCAACATTCGCAACGTGTTCATGGCAAACCCCTGTTGAATCTCCGATGGACGACAAGTTAGTCCCTTTCCATCTGTAGAAACATGCGGAAGTGCCGAAGAAAGACGAAGCGCAGCCAAAGATAGACCGAGGAATCTCTAGCATCTTGAGATTCGGCGCTGCTGCTAGCACGGCGCGAGCGCCGTCACCGGCACGCCGCCCGCGGCGGCCGCGCTACGCTCAGCCGAGATGCCGCTCCGCATCGCGCACGGGCCGCACTTCGGTCATGAGCGTTGCGGAGTGATAGCGGAAGTCGAAGGTGAGGAACTCGTTCGGCTCGCGCGGTGCGAACCCGATGCGCAGCGCGATGGAGACGTCGCGCCCTTCCTCGGGCTCGTGCGCAGCGCTCGTCCGCACGAAGAACGCCTGGTCGGCGGTGGCGCCCGCAAGAGCACCGCGCTGCTTCAAGCGGGACAAGAAGATCCACACTTGCCGCTCGAGGTCGGCCGCAAGCTGGTCGAGGCGCTCGGCGGTGAATACCCAGCGGGTTTCCGCCTCGATCGAGCGCAGCACGAACGACGTGAGGCGGCTAACGGACAAGCTTTGCCAGAGCGAATCGAGCGCCGCGGAGCCCGCGAAGCTCACGTTACCCTGGAGCGCCGCGACGCCCGGCTGCAGACGCATGAACGTGTTGACGCCGAGGCGCTGCAGCGTCGCGGCCGGTTTCTGGCCGATCTCGACGAGCGGTGCAAGCCCGCCTTTGAGCGTGGCATCGACGGCCGGCATTCGATGCCAAACGCCGGCTTGATCGCAGCGCGCGAGCATGCCCGCCACGACGCCGCAAGCCGGCATCCCGGCACCATAGCGGCCAAGGTCGCCGCGGGGCCGCACGCGCGGGAAATACGTCAGCGCGTGGCGGCTCGCTTGCCCCGACGTGCGCAGCGCGAGCACGGCCGAGTCGGCGCTCGTCCACGCCCACGGCGGATCCCAGACGAGCACGGCGCGGCGCTTTTCGCAGTACCGCGTAGCCGCCACGAAGCTCGTGCTCCCCAAATCGTGCCCCGGCGGCGACGGCACGCAAACGAGGTCGACGCGTTCGCAGCGATCGAGCGCGAACAATCCCGTGCCTTCGGCGTTCGACCCGATGATGTCGTAGTCCGTGAGCTCTTCGCCGTCGGTGCCCGCCTGCTTGATCGTTATATAAGGTATCGGCTGACCGGGGTGCGCCGCTCGCGTCGCACCGGGCCGGTAGCTCGGCAGCGGCCCCACGAGCCGGACGAGGTCGGACTCCTGGAGCGCGTCGACCACGAACCGCTCGTCGGTCGGATCCATCGACAAGCCCTCGAACACTTCCTGGTCGTCGACGAGCTGCGAGCCGGGCCGAGAGACGCGCTGAACCACCAGATTGAACTTGTCGGGTGTGCGCTCGACGCGGTCGTAGTCGATGGAGGCACGCAGGTGCTCGCGGCTGCCCGGCTGTCGCGCTTGCAGCCGCAGGATTTCGCGGCCAGCAGGAATTTCGAGCGCGGCCCGCGTGGCACGATTGGCCACGCGCACGATCAAAGCCACTTCGCCGCCGTGCCAGAAGAAGTGCTGCACGGCCCACGACACGAAGCTGAAGGTGGTGTGGCCGCCGAACACACGAGTGAAGTCGTCGTAGCTCTTGACGACGACGGCCTCGTTCAACGGACCGCGCTCCGTACGACCGATGAACGCCACGACAGTCTGAACGACGATCGGGATGACTTCAGCGCCGTCGTGGGGCTCGCCCGGGCCGGAGCTGAAGTCGACAGGTTCGGACGCCATTCTGGCCGCGGTTGGAAAAGACGCAGGCATGATAGCCGGCGCCGCCGATGCTTGCAGCATCGCATGTGTCGGGGAGTTGTCAGTCCTCGCGCTTTCGCCGCTCGCGCAAAAACCAGCGGATCAGCACCGCACCGCCGATGAAGCCGCCGATATGGGCCGTAAAAGCGACTCCGGGGGCGCCCGGCTCGAGGAGCAGCGACTGCGCGAGCTGCGCCACGAACCACACTCCGAGCACGAAGAGCGCCGGCACGCGCGCGACCCAAAATGGCATCGCAACCAGCACGTTCGCGCGCGGGTACAGCACGACGTAGGCGCCGAGCACACCGGAGACGGCGCCGCTCGCACCGATCATCGGCACCGTCGACCGCGTGTCGGGCAACGCTTGGGCGAGCGCTGCGATAGCGCCGCAAATCAGGTAGAAGGCGATGAAGCGGCCGCGCCCCACGCGGTCCTCGACGTTGTCACCGAAAATCCACAAATAGAGCATGTTGCCGGCCAGGTGGAAGAACCCGCCGTGCAAGAACATGGCCGTGAAGATGGAGCCCGCCGGCGATACCCACGGGTTGCCCTCGATGCGCGCATAACCGAACAGGACGCCCGGCATGAAGCCGAGCAGCGTGACGGCCGCTTGCGACGTTTCCGGCGGCAGCGACAGCTGCCAGACGTACACCGCCATGCACGCGACAATCGTGAGGACCGTGACGACGGGAACGCCGCGCACGGGATTGTCGTCGCGAATCGGAATCACGTTACGGCGAGTCGCCGCGGGCCGGCGGCGAGCGGGCGTTTAACGGCCTACGCCAGAGGGCGGCTCCGCGAGCTGTGCCGTCTCCTCCGCAAGCGAGAGCGGAACCGTGTTCTCGACGATCCGCGCGGCCGCTAGATACTGTCCCAGCGAGCGCCCCGTACGCAGAACGGGAAGCGGGATCCCGCGCTGCTCGGCCACGATCGTTTCGATGGCGGCTCGATCGATCTCGATCGCAGCCGCGGCTGCGCCGGCTCGTTCAAGCGCGCGGGCGAGCGCGGCGTCGGCTTCCGCCACGAGATCGTGCTGCTCCTCGGCGAGCGGGGGATGCACCTCGAGATAGAGCTGGCCGTCCCGCCATCCCGCGAGCACGGGCTGGTTCACGAGCCGCACGTTCGTGCCGCGCCCGACGCGCGGAAACAGCGCCTCGATGTCCTCGGGATAGAGGCGAATGCAGCCGTGGCTCGAGCGCATGCCCACGCCGGCCGGCTTGTTCGTGCCGTGAATCAGATAGCCCGGCAGCGAAAGTGCCATGGCGAATTTGCCGAGCGGATTGTCGGGCCCCGGCGGCACCACGCTCGGCAGCGGATCGCCGCGCTCGGCGTGCTCCTTGCGCACCGACGCGGGTACGTACCAGACGGGATCGCGCGCCTTCTGCGTCACCTTCGCCTCGCCGAACGGCGTGGCCCAACCCTGCGTGCCAATGCCGACGGGATGGCTCGAAACCTTGACGACGTCGGGCGTTGCGGCATCGCCGCCTTTTTCGACGGTGTAATAAAAGAGCCGCATCGCCGGCACGTTGATGACGATACCGTCGCGCGGCGCGTCCGGAAGAATGGCTTGCGTGGGCAGATAGATCGGCGTGCCCTCGCCGGGCAACCATTGATCCACGCCGGGATTCGCGCGCCGCATCTCCTCGTAGCCCAAGTTGTACTGCCGGCCGATCGCGGAGAAGGTGTTCTCGTAACGGGCGAAGATCACCTGCGTTTCGCCGACGAGCTCGTCGCGCGGCGCCAGCGTGAAGTGCCGCGTGTCGAGTGCGGCGAGCCGCGGGGCCGCGGGATCCGGGGCTGCCGGGGCGGCCGCTACTACCGGAACGGGCGCCTGGCGCGGCGCCGTCAGCAGCGAGCAGCCGCAGAGCAGCGTAGCTGCCGCGCTAACCTGAATGGACGTGAGCAAAACGGCGCGGCTCGGTCGATGCATGACGCGCGTACCCTCCCCAGAGACGTCCCGGGAGTATACCTAAGTCGCGCCGCCGATCCGCGTGGCAGCCTATTGATGCGGGTGCAAGTAGTGCGCCCCGCTGCGGGGCGTGCCGATGGGGCCGCTTCGCGTCTGGAACCGCACGGCCAGGGCCTGGGTGCTGCCGTCGCGGCCCGTGCGATAGACGCCGAAGTGCAGATGTGGGGCCGTGCTGTACCCCGTGTTGCCGGAGCGCGCGAGCGGCTGACCTCGCGCGACGCGGTCGCCCACGCGCAGCGCCACGCTGCCCCGCTCGAGGTGGAAGTACTCGCCGGTGGTGCCGTCGGAGTGCAGCACCACCACGAAATTCGCGAGCCGGCCGCACTCCTCGCGCGCGCACCCCACGGCGTGCGAGTCCTCGACGAGCACGACCACGCCGTCGCGCGCCGCGTGAACCGGCGTGCCCACGGGCATCCCGAAGTCGAGGGTGAAGCGTTCCGCGCCGTGATGGCTGAGCTTCGCGTCGTAACCTTGGATAATCGGGAAGCTTACGTCGCCGGCGTACGGCAGGCGGTACAAATAGGCGTCGTCGTGATCGGCATCGATGCGCCCGAGCACCACGTCGGCACGGGTCATCGTCGCCGACCACTCGCTCGGGCCGGGCATGCGGGCACCGCCGTCCGGTTCGTCGGCGGCAACGCCGAGCGTCGCGAATGAATAGAGCAGCGCGGCGGCAAGCCGCGGCGCGATGGAGTCCGTCATCCTCGTTCGTTGTTGTTGTTAGCGGATGTCGCCGAGCAGTATGCCCGAGACCCGGCGAGCCGCGGCACGCGCTTCTACATAAGGCGTTAGCGCGTGAGCAAGCTCTCTGCGCCGCCGAGCATACGCTCCTGCCAGCTCCGGCGGCGCTTGAAGCTCAAGCGGTAGAGGTCGTGGTCCTTCGCCGACTCGAGCAGCAAGTCGTCGCTGGTTTTCAGCTCATCGACGAGCTTGAGCTCGAGGGCGCGTGTGCCGTACCAGTGCTCGCCCGTCGCTACGCGCTCGAGGTCCACCTGCGGCCGGTGCTCGCGAATTTGATTCTTGAACAGCTCGTGGATGTCTTCGACCTCTTGCTGAACTTTGGCCCGGCCTTCGTCCGTGTTCTTGCCGAACACGGTGAGCGTGCGCTTGTAGCGCCCCGCCATGATCTGCTCGTAGTCCACGCCCTTCTCTTCGAGCAGCCGATGGAAATTCGGCAGCTGCGTCAGCACGCCGATCGAGCCCACGATGGCGAATGGCGCGGCGATGAGCCGATCGGCGACGCATGCCATCAAGTACCCGCCGCTCGCGGCCACCTTGTCCACGGCCACGAGCACCTTCAGGCCATGCTGCTTCAAGCGCACCAGCTGCGAGGCCGCGAAGCCGTGCTCATGAACGGTGCCGCCGGAGTTCTCGAGCCGCACGAGCACCTGCTCCCCGGCTCGGGCCACGCGCAAGATGACCGACACTTCCTCGCGCAGAGACGCCGCTGCGCTCGCCCGTAAATCGCCCTTGAAATCGAGCACGAACAGTCTCGGTTTACCGCTGCCGTCGGACGCGCGCGCCTTATCCTCGCGCTTGCGCTCCTTGTGCCGCAGCTTCATGGCTTTCTTGAACCGCCCCTTGCCCTCGATGGCCAGCTTGAGCTCGTCGGCCGCGTCCTCGAACTGGCGATTCAGGTGCTCGACCACGAGGCCTTCGGCCTGCCCGCGGCGGCGCGACGCAATGATGAACACCGCGGCAACGACGAGCACCAGGATGAAAGTCCCGAGCTGCGCGAGGAACAGGCCATATGCGGCGAAGAACTCGCGCACCGCGTCTACAGTCCCACGTTGTTCTTCTCGAACACGCGGTCGGCGCGATAGCTCGAGCGCACGAGCGGACCGGCCACCACCTCGAGAAAGCCGCGCTCGAGGCCAAAGCGGCGGTAGGCGTCGAATTCCTGCGGCGTCACATAGCGCTCGACGGGCAGATGGTTCGGCGTGGGACGCAAGTATTGGCCGAACGTCACGATGTCGACGGCGGCCGCTTTGAGGTCGTCGAGCGCCGCGAGCACCTCGTTTTCGGTTTCGCCAAGACCGAGCATCAGGCTCGATTTGGTCAGCACCTGCGCGCGGTGCTGCTTCGCAAATGCGAGCACCGAAAGCGTTTGGCGGTAACCGGCGCGCGCGTCGCGCACTCTGCCCGTGAGCCGCTCCACGGTCTCGAGATTCTGCGCGAACACGTCGACACCGGAGTCCACCACCGTCGCGACATCGGCAAGTCTGCCCGCGAAGTCCGGTGTGAGCGCCTCCACCGCCGTCTGCGGGCATCGCGACTTGATGGCGCGAATGCAGTCGGCGTAATGCTTGGCGCCGCCGTCAGGCAAATCGTCGCGATCGACCGACGTGAGCACCACGTAGCGCAGCCCCATCAGCTCCACCGTGCGCGCGGAGTTCGCGATTTCCTCGGGATCGAGCCAGCCGCGCGGATTACCCGTATCGACGGCGCAGAACTGGCAGGCGCGTGTGCAGACCTTGCCCATCAGCATGATCGTGGCGTTGCCGTGGTTCCAGCATTCGCCGATGTTCGGGCAGATCGATTCTTCGCACACGGTTGCAAGCCGATGCTCGCGCACGGTGCTGCGCAGCTGCTCGAAACGCTCGCCCGCCGGCACGCGCGCCTTGAGCCACGGCGGTTTCGGCTCGCGCCGCGTGTGTTGCCGATCGGCTCGCGCCTTGACGCCGTTCTTGATCGCGGCGAATCCGTGCTCGGTTTGGTATTTGGCGCCCGTCGTAACGACGGGAATGCCGCGGAACTCGGTCATCTTGCTTGCTAACATCGCCCAATCGACGCGATCGAGTATCGCACGCCAAGCAAAAGGGGTGTTATGGGCCGGTATCGTGCGCCACGGCCGCCGGGCGCGAAGTACATCACGCCCGAGGGCGCGAAGCGGCTGCGCATGGAGCTCGACGAGCTCTGGCGAGTCAAGCGCCCCGCGGTCACGCGCTCCGTGGCCGAGGCGGCAGCACAAGGCGACCGCTCCGAGAACGCCGAATACATCTACGGCAAGAGGCAGCTCGCCGAGATCGACCGGCGCGTGCGCTTTCTACGCAAGCGGCTCACCGGCATTCGCGTGGTCGATCAGCCGCCCGCCGATACCAGCAAAGTGTTTTTCGGTGCATGGTTCGAGCTCGCAGACGACGATGGCCGTTGCCGCGAGTATCGGCTCGTGGGCCCCGACGAGCTCGACGCCGCACCGGACTACATCAGTGTCGATTCGCCGCTCGGCCGCGCGGTGCTCGGCAAGGCGCCGGGCGTGGAGATCGCGGTAAGCACGCCCGAGGGCGAACGGCGCTACGAGGTCACGGGTGTTCGCTATCGTTGAGCGGCCGCAAAAAGAGCCCGGCACGGGGCCGGGCAAAATCACAGGGGGAAACCGTTGGGAGCTACTGGAGTCGAGCCCAGTTGATCAAGCGCACGTCGCTCGAGCGCAAATCGAAATTTCTGGCGAGCAGCGCCTCGATTTCTTTCGTCTCGTAGCGCTGATCGGTCGCTTGGTTGACTTCCACCACACCGCTGAACTCCTGATCCGAGCCGGCAGCCGCCTCGCCCGTCAGCACGAAGTGTGTGTAGTACTTAACACCCATGTGCAGGGAGTGTAGGCAGCAGCCGCCAAAACGTCTGTGATTAGTTGCACAGTTTGCCGGCGCGCGGCGCGCACACACGCAGCGAATCACGGCAGAATGTACGGAAATGCCGCGGGCACGTTGCTCTTGACATATTTCGCCGGCGGCTTATAGAGAAGGCTTGGTTGTGCCGGAGCACGCGATGACTTTGACTCGGTTCGCCGTACTCGCTTGTCTGCTCACGATGGTTGCGCTGCGGGCGCCCGCCCAAGAAGACTTGCGGGCCACTTTGTTCGCGGAGTCGAACCGCGCTCTCGAGCAAGCGCGCGCGGCCGATGCCGAGCTGCTCGCGCCGGCCACATTCGCGCGCGGCCGCGAAGCGTATGCAAGCGCAGAGAGCGATTTTGCGCGCGGCCGCAACATCGAGCGCATTCGCAGCGGCCTCGCCACGGCCACACGCGCGTTCACGGAAGCCGGCGAAGCCGCCGAGATCGCTAATGTCACGCTCGCCGCCGTCATCAAGACGCGCGCCGACGCCGCCAATGCGAATGCGGCTACCTTCGCCGCCGAGCTGTGGGCCGAAGCGGGCAGCAGTTTCGATTCCGCTGCGCGGCGCCTCGAGAACGGCGACATCCGCGGTGCGCGCAGCCGCGCCGACGAGGCCGAGACCCTGTTCCGCGACGCGGAGCTCACGGCCATCAAGGCGCAATACCTGAGTCAAACGCGCGCGCTGCTTGCCGAGGCCGAGCAAGCGCGAGTGCCGCGGGTTGCGCCTCGCACCTACGAAAAGGCGCGCTCCTTGCTGGCGGAGGCCGAGCGCGAGCTCAACGAGAACCGCTACGACACGGACCTGCCTCGAAGCCTCGCGCAGCAAGCGAACTACGAAGCGCGCCACGCGATTTATCTCGCAGGATTGATCGACCGGCTGCGCGCCGAGGATCAATCGCTCGAGGACCTGATCCTGAGCTATGAGCAGCCGCTCCTCGACATCAGCGCCGCCGCCGACAAGGCGGCTCAGCTCGACAACGGCATCGAGCCGGTCGTCACGGAGCTCGTGGCGTACATCGAAGGGCTGCGCGAGCAGTCGGCGCAAAGCGTGCGCGACCTTGCCGACACACGCGCGCGCGTGGCCGACCTCGAGGAAGAGATTCGCGATCTCGACGAACGGCTGGGCGGCGTGTCGCAGGAGCGCGTGGCGCTCGTGCAGCGGCTCGAGGCCGAGGAGCGCATCCGCGAGCAGTTCGCCGCGATCGAGAACATGTTCGGGCGCGATGAGGCGCGCGTTTCGCGCGAGGGCAATCGCATGGTCATTCGGCTCGTGGGGCTCACGTTCCAGAGCGGTCAGGACGTCGTGCGGCCAACGTATCGGCCGTTGCTCGAGAAGCTGCGGCAGGCCGCCGACGTGTTCCCGCGCTCGCAGCTCACCATCGAAGGGCACACGGATTCTTACGGCGGTGACGAGAGCAATCTGGCGTTATCGCGGCGGCGGGCCGAGGCCGTCACCGCGTTCATGGCGAGCGAGCTCAGCGTGCCGGCGTACCGGATGAGCTCAGTCGGCTACGGCGAAACGCAGCCCATCGCCAACAACGACACCGAGCAGGGCCGTGCCCGCAACCGCCGCATCGACGTCAT
>CAMPKU010000105.1 GCA_946887385.1 uncultured Gammaproteobacteria bacterium | reverse complement strand
GCGAATTGATCTCGGCCGGTTGCAGGACTATGTAGTTCGCGCCGGGCGGGCGAGGATCGCTTGATTCGTAGATGAAGCGAATCCAGTCTTCGCGCAACGTGGTCGAATAATCGAGATCGATGCTCGCGACGTTCAAGCCAGCGGAGAAGCGGCCGAGAGCGTTGCCAACTGTGATGTCGCTGCGCCAGCCGAATTCCTTGTCGTTCTCGGTCACCGTCAGCAGGCGTTCCCGCACCGGCACCAGGTTAGCCGGGGTGCCGTCCGGCACGAGGTCGTGATTCGCTTCGCCCTCCGAGGACACCTTATCGCTCTCACGGACGTACACTCGGTTCGTCCATTCCCCGTCATCGCCGAATCGCCGCCGCCAGGTAAGTCCCGTCAGCATTAGATCTTGCTCGTCGTCCTGCAGCGTCAGATCCTCGGTTCCTTCTCCCTTCTGTTTCGCAACAAGAATGTTGTCGACGGTCCGTTCGTATGTTTCCGGCGCGAGAATCGCCAAGAATTCGATGTCGTCGTTCTCTAGACGCGTTTTCGTCTTGAAGATCAGGTCGCTCGACACCGGCGATCCCAAATCGCCCTCTTCAATGGTCTCGAAGAACTTGCCGAAGTCGAAGCGCCGCGCCTGCACGAACATCGACGTATTGTCGTGAAAGCCGCTCGGCCCCTCGTAGATTCCCTCGACCCCCGCGAGGTCCAGTCGCAGGCGGCCCACCGGCGACGGCGCACCTTCCGCGACCTCGAACTGGAGCAGCGACGCCTTACGGCCGCCGAATTCGGCGCTCCACCCGCCGGGTGAGAACTCGGCACCCGTCACCGCGTTCGGGGCGAATATCGAGTAGCGGCCTCCGTTCACGATGTCGGACTGTGACCCAAGCGTTTGCTCGAAATGCGCGACCTGCGGGAATGGGAAGCCGTCGACGAATATGAGATTGTTCTTCGGCCCGTGGCCGCGAACCGAAAAGGCCGCGAATTCCCCGCTCGACACGACTCCCGGCAGGCCGACCAGGGCGCGCATCACGTCACTGCCGCTACCGGGCGTGGTGCGCAGTTCGTCGCGCGTCAGGAAGCGGTCCGCTGCCGAGCCGAAGGGATCGGCTCCTCGGGCTCGGCCCAAGACGATGACCTCATCGACGGCACCCGCTTGCGGCCGCAGCTCGAAACGAAGCCGCTCCGTCCGGCGCTCGATGATCCGAACGACTGGCTCTACCCCCGGAACGTAACCGTCGGCTTCAGCGCGGAACTCGTAGAAGCCCTCGGCCAGATCCTCGAAGTAAGCCGATCCGTCAGAACCCGTTGTCACATTCCTAGACTCACCGCTTCTGGATTCGACAGTGACCGTCACACCTGCCAGCGGTCTTGTAGTCACGGCGTCGACGATGTCGACCGAGATAGCGCCCGCGTATGCGACACCGCCTGGCACGACGAAGAGCAGCGTTAGCCAACTACTGCGATGCCGGAGGGAACGAATCATTCGACGACGAAACATGTGCTGAGAACCTTTTGATGCGCCTGAGAGGGGTCGGGCATAGTACGGAGCGCTAATGTGGGTATGACGCTCGGTTGAATTAGCGGTGCGAAAACTGCATCGGCGGTTTCACTGAGCGGCTAATGGCATGCGCGGTCGATCGGGAATGCGCGCTGCAAGGGCTAATTCCGATGTCAAACATCGTCTACACGCCCGAATCGAATCCTTTCGAGGCTTATAGCCAGCTCCACAATACCCTGGGCCGCTACCGAACTACATTGAAGACGCTGGGTGGCAGCCGGCTCTTTGGTCACCGCACTGGCAAGCTAGCTGATGACCGTTGCATGCGGCCTAGCGTGTTTCGAGAACTGTCCGCCCGGTGGGCGTGACGAGGCTGTTTCGCTGCAAGTCATTGATTGTGCTTCCGGACAGAAGGGTGGCACTTAATTCCGGACACATAGGTAACACTTCTGGCCTTTGCGGGGAGAACGCAAAGTGCCGTGGCAGGAGTGTTCCAAGATGGACGAACGGCTTAGGTTCGTGGCCGGGTTGCTCGATGGGGAGAAGATGATCTAGCTTCTTCGATCACGAGACATGTCGGCTCGAAAGCGTCGGTAACCCCTTCGCGGCGAAAGTGTTACCCATGTGACCGGAATACACCGGCTTAAAATGGTGGCCAGGGACGGAATCGAACCATCGACACGCGGATTTTCAGTCCGCTGCTCTACCAACTGAGCTACCTGGCCGTGCGCTGATGCGCCGTGAGGGCGCCTTGCGGGACGGCTATTAGAACGGCCCTGCCGAGGGGCCGTCAAGGAAGACCGCGAACCGGGGTGCCAATGCCGCGGCGGCTCTTTATCATCGACCCCCATGAGCGAAATCAAGAGTTACCCGCCCCCGGCCAAGTTCGCAGCGCGCGCGTTGATCGACGCCTCCACCTACGCCTCGATGTACCGCGAATCCGTCGAGAACATGGAGGCATTCTGGGCCAAGCAGGCACGCGAGCGGCTCACGTGGACGAAGCCGTTCACGCAGGTCAAAGACACGAGCTTCGACGCGAAGGACCTGCACGTACGCTGGTTTGCCGACGGCGAGCTCAACGTGGCCGCGAACTGTCTCGACCGGCACCTGGCGAAGCGCGCCGAGCAGACGGCGATCCTTTGGGAGCCCGACGACCCGAACGGCGCCACGCGGCTTCTGAGCTATCGCGAGCTGCACGCGAGCGTCTGCAAGTTCTCGAACGTGCTGAAGCGCCTCGGCGTCAAGAAGGGCGATCGCGTCACGATCTACATGCCGATGATTCCGGAAACGGTGATCGCGATGCTTGCGTGTGCGCGCATCGGCGCGGTCCACTCCGTCGTGTTCGGCGGCTTTTCCCCGGAGGCGCTGAAGGGCCGCATCGAAGATTGCGCGTCGCGCATCGTGATTACGGCCGACGAAGGCGTGCGCGGCGGCAAGAAGATTCCGCTGAAGGCGAACGTCGACGAGGCGCTGAAGAACGTGCGCGGGCTGAGCGTCGAGCACGTGGTCGTCGTCAAGCACACGGGCGGCACGATCGCTTGGACGCAAGGGCGCGATGAGTGGTACGGCGACGTGATCGATAGCGCCTCGGACGTGTGCCCGCCCGAGGCGATGAACGCCGAGGACCCGCTGTTCATTCTTTATACGTCGGGCTCCACGGGTAAGCCGAAAGGTGTGCTGCACACCACGGCGGGCTACCTCCTGCACGCGTCGATCACGCATCAATACGTGTTCGACTACCGCGACGGCGAGCTCTTCTGGTGCGCGGCCGACGTCGGCTGGGTGACGGGCCACACGTACATCGTGTATGGCGCGCTCGCGAACGGCGCAACCACGGTGATGTACGAGGGTATTCCCACCTATCCCGACGCGAGCCGGCTCTGGCAAGTGGTCGACAAGCACCAGATCGACATTCTCTACATGGCGCCGACCGCGATCCGCGCGCTGATGCGCGAGGGCGACGGGCCCGTGAAGAAAACCTCGCGCGCGAGCCTGCGCCTGCTCGGCACGGTGGGCGAGCCGATCAATCCGGAGGCGTGGGAATGGTATTACCACGTGGTCGGCGACGGCCGCTGCCCGATCGTCGACACGTGGTGGCAGACGGAAACGGGCGGCATGCTCATCACGCCGCTCCCCGGCGCCACCACGCTGAAGCCGGGCTCCGCCACGCTGCCGTTCTTCGGCGTGAAGCCGGCGATCGTGGACCCGAGCGGCCAAATCCTCGAAGGCCCCTGCTCCGGGAACCTGGTTTTGCTCGACAGTTGGCCCGGCCAAATGCGCACGGTGTACGGCGATCACCAGCGGTTCGTCGACACGTATTTCAAACAATTCCCGGGCATGTACTTCACAGGCGACGGCGCGCGCCGCGACGAGGATGGCTATTACTGGATCACCGGGCGCGTCGACGACGTGATCAACGTGTCGGGCCACCGCCTGGGCACGGCCGAGGTCGAAAGCGCGCTCGTGGGCCATGCGAAGGTGGCCGAGGCGGCCGTCGTCGGCTTCCCGCACGATCTGAAAGGCCAGGGCATCTACGCATACGTGACGCTGAAAACCGGCGAAACGCCGAACGAAGCCCTACGCAAAGAGCTCGTGGGCTGGGTGCGCAAGGAGATCGGGGCGATCGCCTCGCCGGACTTCATTCAATGGGCGCCGAGTCTGCCGAAGACGCGCTCGGGCAAAATCATGCGACGCATCCTGCGCAAGATTGCGGCGAACGATTTCAAAGAGCTCGGCGACACGTCCACGCTCGCGGAGCCGGCCGTCGTCGACGACTTGATCAAGAACCGCGCCGGCTCGTGATGGCTCGAGCTTTCGCTGGGCGGCGCGCAATGCCGCGTGGCGCGTGAACCGAAGCGATGATTGAACCGAGTGTACTGGCGGCTACGTGGAGTGACGGCGTGTTCGCCTTTACGGGCGAGCCGCGCGGCCGCGAGCTGGCCGGCCGGTCTGTGCGAGCGCTCGCTGCCGATCCCCACGGCGCTTCGCTCGCCATCGTCGACGGGCGTTCGGTGTGCCGGCGCAGGTACGACGGCGTGTGGAGCACGATCGCGACGAGCCACGTAGATCTCGCCTGCCTCGCAGCGGTGGGTACGGAGATCTATCTCGGCACCGACGACGCGCGCGTGCTGCGGCTCACGGCCGACGGTGAAATCGAGCCGCTCCAGGGCTTCGACGATGTTCCGGGGCGCGACAGTTGGTACGCCGGCTCGGCGCTGATCAACGGCCGTCTCGTCGGTCCGCCGCTGGGCGTTCGCTCGATGACGTCGACGTCGGATGGCAAAGTGTTATTGGCCAACGTCCACGTCGGCGGTATTCCGCGCTCGGCCGACGACGGCAGAACGTGGGAAGCGACGATCGAGATCGACGCCGACGTCCACGAGGTTCGAGCGCACCCGTTCAGGCCGAACATCGTGATTGCGGCGGCTGGCGCCGGGCTCTGCATCAGCAGCAACGGCGGCGCGACGTGGACCGTGGAGCAGCAGGGCCTACACGCGCCGTACTGCTCGGCGGTAGCCTTCGCGGAGAACGAAATCCTGGTGGCCGCCTCCACGGACCATTTTGCGAGCCGGGGAGCGCTCTATCGGCGGCCCGTCGATGGCAAGCATCGGCTCGAGCGAGTGGATGGGTTGCCCGAGTGGCTCGACGGCATCGTGGATACCGGTTGCATCGCGGCCCGCGGCTCCACGTTGGCGCTGGCGGATAAGGGCGGCAATCTCTACGAGTCGACGGATGCCGGGCGCTCGTGGCGCAAACGTGCCGGCGGTCTGCCGCGGGTGAGCAGCGTGCTCGTCGTTCAGTAACCGGCTCAAATCACTCGGGTTTGAAGTCCGGCGGCGCGGCTGAGCCCTCGCCGAAGAAGAACTTCTGCATCTCGTCCTCGAGGAACTTGCGCGCCTTCGGCTCGATCGGCGTGAGCCGGTACTCGTTGATTAGCATCGTCTGATGCTTCACCCAGCGCTGCCACGCAGCCTTCGACACGTTCTCGTAAATCCGCTGACCGAGCGCGCCGGGATACGGCGGCCGATCGAGGCCCTCGGAGTCGGGGCCGAGCAATACACAGGTGATCTTTCTAGCCATGGCGCCACTATGCCGGCTTCAGGCCCGTCATGAGAAGCGCCGCGACGGGCGCCGGCACGCCGACGCCGAGCTCGGCGCCCGGCAGGCACCAGTGCCAATCGTCGCGGTCCATGACTGCGGACGGCGATGCCGCGAGCTCGAGCAAACGTGGACTAAGATCGAGGTCGAAGTGCGTGAAGGCGTGCTCGATGGTGGCCAGCGCGCGCTCGGCTGCGACGTGCGCGCCGAGCATGCGTGCGCACCACTCGCGCGGCGAATCCTCCGCCGGCAGCTCCGGCAAGCTGAAGAGCCCGCCCCAAATGCCGCGCGCCGGCCGCCGCTCGAGCAGCACGCGGCCGGCGGGATCGCGCACGACGAGCACGGCGACCTGGCGCTGCGCGCGCGCACGCTTCGGCCTTGGCGCCGGGTACGAAGCCTGCGCACCGGCCCGGGCTGCGGCGCAGTCGCTCGCCAGCGGACACACGGTGCAGGCAGGGCGCGCGCGCGTGCAGAGCATGGCGCCGAGATCCATGATCGCCTGCGTGTAATCGGCGACGCGCTCGTGCGGCGTGTGCGTCTCGGCATGGCCCCAGAGCGCGTTCGCCACACTCGGCAAGCCGGGCCAGCCCGCCACTGCGTGATAGCGCGCAAGCACACGCTTCACGTTGCCGTCCAAGATGGGCCAGCGTTGGCCATGCGCTTGCGCGAGGATGGCGCCCGCCGTCGAGCGGCCGATGCCGGGCAGCGCGTGCAGCGCGTCGAACGCGGCGGGCAACTCGCCGCCGTGCTCGGCGACGACGACTCGGGCGGCCCGCCAAAGATTGCGCGCGCGCGCGTAATAGCCTAAGCCTGCCCACGACGCGAGCACGTCGTCGAGCGGCGCCGCGGCCAGTGCGGCAAGCGTGGGGAAGCGCTGCATGAACTTGCCGAAGAACGGGATCACGGTGCCGACCTGCGTTTGCTGGAGCATGATCTCCGACACCCACACCGAGTACGGCGTGCGTTCGATAGCCCAAGGCAAGTCGTGGCGGCCGTGCGCGTCGAACCACGCGAGCAGCCGGGAGCTGAGCGGGGTCATCAACGCGAGCGATTACGCAGCGGCGGCAACGGCGCGACGGGCCGCCCATCGAGCTCGCGTGCGAGCCGCTCGATGCGCACCACGGCGCGCAGCCCGCCTTGGGAGAGCGTTCGCTTGAAATACCAGGGCCCGATGACGGGCGGCACGAAGAAGTCCGGTTCCATTTCCAGGCGGTAGGTCATGTTCGTGCCGTCGCCGTCGGGCTCGAGCACCCACTCCGACATCGCGTGCTTGAAGTTGCTGCGATCGGGGAGCACCACGCTCTTGATGTAATGCGGAAACTCCGTCTCGAGCCGCTCGGTACGCTCGAGCGTCATGCAGTGCCAAAGCGCACAGCCTTCCATACGCGTGTAGACGATGGGCGTGCCGTCGGGCGCAGGCTCGAGGTAGCGGCTCTCCTTGTATACGCGCGAGATGCGTGAGTACGCATTGTCGTCGAAGTCCGTGAGCACCGCGTAAATCGACTCGGGGGTGGCGTCGAGCCGCACGTTGGCCTCGAGCGAGTACACGCCGCGCCGGCGCTCCACGTCCAGATCGTCGATCGTGGCCGCGGCGGCGGCCAGCGCGCTCACCGCGAGCGCACCGGCTGCGATTGCAGCGTGCAGGCCTTTCACCGCTCGAGCGCGTCGCGCAACCGATCGCGAAGGCTCTCGCGAACCTCCTCGCGCACCTCTTCGCGGCGCTCGTCGACGCGCTCCTCCACTTCCTGCGACACTTGCTGACGCACGATCGCCCCGAAATCCGGCAGCACCGACGGCGCCGCCACCGTGCCCGTCACGCGCAGCGGCAGCTCGGCGCCCGCGTAGCGCACCATCTCGGGGTCGGATTGCAGCACGGGACCGTCGATCATGGTGGCGACGAGATCGAAGTCGATCGTGTCGTCGAGCAGATTCACCGTGCCCGTGCCGTCGATCGTCATGAAGTCGAGCCGCCCGTTCAGATCGCGGTTCGTGAGCAACGCGTCCTCGACTACGCCGCTGGCCGACAACGACGCGAACGTCGTGCGGCGCGGCGTGTCGCCGCGTTCGGGCTCCGGATCGCTGCTCAGGCGGGCGCGGGCACGGCGCAGCTCGTACCACAGGTCGATGCCTTCGATCGACCCGTTCGTGACGCTGAACGACACGTCGCCGTCGAGATCGCGGCGCATCGCGCCCAAGTTCTGACCTTGCGTGACGAGGTTCAGCCGCACGTCGCCCGTGCCCGTGATGTCCTGTGAGCCCAGCAGATCTTGGCCGAGCGCCGCGAGATCCACGTCGTCCAAGGTCTGTTCCACGTTCACGCGCGCCGCATCGCCCTCCGTCTGCATGCGAATGTCGCCGCTCAAGCGGCCGCCGTAAAGCTGCGCGCTCGGCGTCAACCGCACGGCGCCGTTCGCCGCCGTGAGCGCGAACGTGGCGTTGGTCAACGTGAGGCCGCTGAACTTCGCCTGGCCGAACTTCAGCTCGCCGCGCGCGTCGACAGTGCGCATCACTTCGAGCGGCAGATCGACTTCGTCGAGGGAGCCTTCGTCGGCGGGCGCATCCGACTCCTCGGAGGGCGGCAAATAACGGTCCACGTTGATGTCGTCGATGGAGAGATCGTAAGTGATGCGCTCCCCTTCGAGCGCCACGCGGCCCGTGAGCGTGGAGTCGTCGAGCGTGAGCGCCATGTCGCGCAGGCCGATCTGGCTCGAGTTATAGAGCAGATTGGCCTTCGCGCTCGCGCGCGTGAGCACGCCGTCGTCGGCCGTCTGCACGTCCACGCCGAAGCGCTCCAGCACCTCGCGCGGCGGAAACTCGCGTATGTCCACAGCACCCGTGAGCGCCAGATTGCTCATGAGCCGCTGGCCGGAGAGCGATCCCGCCATCGTGATACCTAAGAATTCGAGCGTGAGGCCGTTCAGCTCCAGCGTCTCGGCGGCGAGATCGGCCACCAGGGACTCGAAGTTCAGTGCGGCTTCGCTCGGCCCGCCGGGCCACCCCGCGCCGCTGCCGTCGATGGTGACGGCAAGCTCGTCGAGCCGATACGCGTTGTCGGCCAGTGCCAGCGTGGCCTGCATGTCGGCGCCGATTTCGACGGCCACCTCGGCACCCGCGAGCGCGAACTCCATGTGCAGCGGGAAGCGCTCGCCCACGCCGAAGCCCTCGGCCGTGAGGCCGAAATCGGTGAGCTCCCAGCGGCTCCCGGTCGAAGCGTCGTTCCACACAATGTGCGCGTCTTCGATGTCGAGCGCGCCAACGCCCAAGTTCAGGTCGACGGGCGCGCCGCCCTCCGCGGCCGGCGGCGCATCGGCGGGCGGTGCGGCGCTGCCGCCCAAATCCTGCCAGTTGTTGGCGCCGCTGCGATTGCGGGCCAGATTGAGCTCGAGTCCCTCGAGCCGCGCCTGTCGAATCTGGATGCGTTGCGACAGCAACGGCAGCACGGCCACGCTCAAGGTGGCGCTGCCGATTCGCGCCATGGGCTCGTCGCCGAAGCCCGGAGCGTTGCTCAGACTCGCGGCGCCGACGGCGATGCGAATCGTGGGAAACACGGCCAGCTCCAAGTCGCCGTCGAGCGTGAGCTGCCGGCCGGTGGCGTTTTGCACCGCGGCCGTGATGTCGTCCTTGTAGTCGTTCGGGTCGAACAGCAGGCTTACCGCCACCGCTACGACGACGAGCAGGAGCACGATGGCACCGACCGCGATGCCTAGAATCTTGAGTAAACGGCTCATGGGATTACGCTCGCTAGAGAGAGCCCTCGTGAGAGCGAAGGCCTCATCCTAGCAAACCGGTTCTCCCGAGGAGAAAAACCCGCGAAAACGCCCGTCTAGCCGCCCGCGCTGGGCCGTGCTTTGGTCTGGAACCGGCTGTTCCACTTCTCCACGAGCGCCTCGAGCTCGCGCGCCCGAACGGCCGCGCCGAACAGGTGCCCCTGCGCCTTGTCGCAGTGCATGGCCTCGAGCATCTCGAGCGTGCCTTCGTCCTCGACGCCTTCGGCGCAGGCCCGCATCTTCAGCTTGTGCGCCAGATACACGAGGCCTTCGACGAGCGCCCGCGCATCCTCGCGCAGCCGCATGTCGTTCGTGAACTGGTTGTCGAGCTTCACCTCGCTGAACGGCATCTTGTACAAGTGCGTCAGCGACGAGGCGCCCGTGCCGAAGTCGTCGAGGCACAGGTTGATGTTCTTCACGCGCAGCCGCGCCAAGATGTCGAGCGCCACGGCCGGGTCTTGCATCGCGGCGGTCTCGGTGAGCTCGAGCGTCACCATCGAGGGGTCGAGATTGTTCTCACGCACCAGCGCGAGCAGGCGATCCGGGAATTTCAGATCCGACAGGAACTGCGCAGACAGGTTCATGCCGAGCTCCATGTAGAGGCCATGCGCGAACCACACGCGCGCCTGCTCCATGGCGGCGCGGAAGACGAAGTCCGTAACCTCCACGATGAGGCCGCTTTCCTCCGCGAGCCGGATGAAATCCTTCGGATACAGCAGCCCGTACTCCGGATGCTGCCAGCGCACGAGCGCCTCGGCGCCTTCGATGATCCAGCGGCCCGGGCCCTTGCACGTGGCCTTCGGCAAGTAATGAACCACGAGCTGGCCTTGGTGCACCGCTTCGCGGAGCTGGTTCGCCGTGACGTGCTTGATATGCGACTTCAAGCGCGTGAGCAGCACCTCGAGCTCGTCGAGCGGAATGGGCTTGCAGAACGAGCCCGCAATATCCACGCCCATCGACGTGCCGAGCTCGGACGCCGACGTGAGCACGCGGCTGTCGAGACCGCTTGCGATCAGCACCTTGGGCCGGCACTCGAGCGAGGAGAGCTCGCGCAACAGCTCGATGCCGTCGCGGGTAGGCATCTGCAGATCGAGCAGCAGCACGGTCGGCAAGAACTCGAGCACCGTGGCAGCGAAGTGCGTGGGATCGGAGATCACTCGGACGTCGAAGCCCAGGTCCTCTCCGACTTGACCGAAGAAGGCGCCGACGTCGGTGTCGTCGTCCATCACCATGAGGCGGTTTTCTTGCACGGGGTTGTCGCTCACGTTCGTGCTCCAGATGGCTCGTCAAACGACCGCGCGCGGCAAGGTCGTGAATGACGAGGCCGGGTTGTCGCGGTTCCATTGAAGGGTAAAGCTCGCGATATCTGCGGCGGGCACCGCGCGGCTGATGAAGTAGCCTTGGCAGCGGTCGCAGCCCATGATCGCGAGCATGTCGAGCGCCGCGCGGTTCTCGACGCCCTCGGCGCAGATCTTGAGCCCTAAGTTGTGGCCGAGCTCGATCAACGAGCCCACCATCGTGTTCGCTTCGCGGCTGTGCGGCACGTTCATCACCAGGCTCTTGTCGATCTTCATCTCGTTGAACGGCATCTGATAAAGCTGCGTCAACGACGAGTAGCCGGTGCCGAAGTCGTCGAGCGAAAGCCCCACGCGCTTCACGCGCAGGCGCGTGAGGATGGCCATCGTGGCCGTGGGATTTTGGATCGTGGCCGTCTCGGTGATCTCGAGCACGAGCTGGCTGCCGTCCACACCGTTCTCAGCAAGCAGCGCCGCAACGCGATCGGGGAAGCTCAAATCCGTGACCAGGCTTGGCGGCAGGTTCACGGCGCACGTGAGCCGCAAACCCTCGTCAGCCCAAGCGCGTAGCTGGCGCAGGGCGGCGTTCAACATCGTGCTCGTGAGATCGCCGATGAGGCCCGTCTGCTCGGCCAGCGGAATGAACTCGTTCGGCATCACCAGGCCCATGCGCGGGTGCTGCCAGCGAGCCAGCGCCTCCACGCCGTCGATGATCCAGCCGTTTTGCACGAGCGATACTTTCGGTTGGTAATACGGCACGAACTCGTTCGCCGCGATACCGCGGCGCAAATCGTCGGCATCGAGCTTCGAGCTCTGATGCAGCATGGCCGCGAGCTTCGTCTTGAGCTCCGCGACGGGAATCGGTTTCTCGAGCGTGCCGCACATCGCGAGGCCGTGACTGAAGCCCAGCCCGTGAGCGGCCGCGAGCACGCGCTCGTCGCCGCCGCTCAAGAGCACCACGTTGGCCGCGCAAGCGCGCGTGCCGAGTGAACGCAGCAGCTCCACGCCGTCGGTGTCCGACAACTGCAGCTCCAGCAAGATCAGCGACGGCTGGAACGACTCGAGCAGCTGCAAGAACCGAGCACCCGAAGTTGCGCTCGCAACCGCATAGCCCACTCGTTTCGCGATGTCGCCGACAAAGTCGACGACGCCGGCATCTTCGTCGACGATCAGAAGTCTATTGACGTTATCGGGCATGCACCGCTCGAGATCGAAGGGCGTAGACCAGCGCGAGCACGCCGCTCCGCCGTGTCCTACGTTTACCCTAAGTCGGCCTAGGATAGGTGCTTCTGCAGGCTAACAAACGCGGCACGGCGCATTTGTGTGACGGGCGTCTATCTTCATGCGTGCATGGCGCACGGATCGCCCTTTGGGAGTGGAGCGGGTGATGGGAATCGAACCCACGCCATCAGCTTGGGAAGCTGAGGTTCTACCATTGAACTACACCCGCGAATCAAGGCGTCCGCGGCCTCGCCCCCGGCGAGACGGTTTCGATTCTAAGCCAATGCCCGCGGCGTAGAGAAGCACTCGAGCGCTGCACCGGCGCTTCGGCCGAGTATAGTCTGGCGCCCGCGTTCAGCCCGCAAGGAGACCGATGGATACGCCGCAACCAGCCGCCACGCAGATGCGCAAGGTGCGCAGCTTCGTGCGCCGTCCCGGGCGCTTGACGGCGGCGCAACGGCGGGCATTGGCGGACCTGCTGCCGCGGTATGGCGTAGTCGAATCGGTCGGGCGTCTCGATCTGCCGCGCCTATTCGGCCGCGACGCGCGGCGCGTGCTCGATATCGGCTTCGGCGACGGCGAGGCGCTCGTCACGAACGCGCTGAACAACCCCACGGTCGACTACCTCGGCGTGGAGGTGCACGAGCCCGGCATCGGCCATTTGCTGCTGCTGCTCGAGCAAGCCGCGGCCACGAACGTGCGCGTGATCGCGCGCGATGCAGTCGACGTGGTCAAAGAGCGCCTGGACGACGCAATGTTCGACTGCGTCGACCTGTTCTTTCCCGATCCATGGCCCAAGAAGCGCCACCATAAACGCCGCCTCGTGCAGGAACCTTTCGTGGCGGAAATCGCGCGCGTGCTTAAGCCCGGCGGGATATTCCACGTTGCAACCGATTGGGCAGACTACGCGCGGCACACGCGCGACGTGCTCGCGGGAAGCAGCGCGCTCGTTCCGGTCGAAGCCGCGGATCTATGCCACAATCCGCTCGCCCTTCGGCCGCCGACGAAGTTCGAGCGCCGCGGACGGCGGCTCGGGCACGAGGTCGTCGATTTGTTCTATAGGAAGCCATGACGGGCAAGGCAGCCAAGAACTGGGAGGTTCTATTTAGCGCGAGGCTATGGCTTGCCGCGCTCATGGGCTTCGCGGGTGGCCTGCCGCTACTGCTGACACTCACGGTGCTGCAAGCATGGCTCACGCAGGAAGGCGTGAGCCTTGCGACGATCGGCATGGCCGGCCTTGTCGGATTGCCGTACAGCATCAAGTTCTTATGGGAGCCCCTCGAAGACCGATTCAATCCGCTGGCCCTCGGCCGGCGCCGCGGCTGGCTGCTGATCACGCAGGTTGCGCTCGTTGCCAGCATCGTTTGGCTCGCCTTCCAGGATCCGGCGCGAAGCATTTGGGGAGTCCTCCTCGCCTCGCTGTCGGTGACGTTCTTCTCGGCGACGCAGGACATCGTCATCGACGCATACCGGCGCGAGACACTCGCCGACGACGAGCAAGGGCTTGCCGCGTCGTTCTACACCTACGGCTATCGCCTCGGCATGCTGCTCGCGTCGGCCGGCGGATTGATCCTGGCCGATATCATCGGCTTCAATGCCGTCTATCTCGTCATGGCGGCCGTCATGGCGGCCTGTGTCATCGTAACGTTCGTGGCGCCGGAGCCGGTCGGTAGCGCGCCGCCCCGCACGCTCGCCGCGTCGTTCGTCGGCCCGTTCGTCGAGTTCTTCACGCGCCGCGACAGCGCGCTGAAGGCGTTGCTCGTGCTCGTATTCATCGTGATCTACAAGCTCGGCGACAACCTCGCCAATCACATGTCGATCCCGTTCTATTTGCAGCTCGGCTTTACGAACACCGAGATCGGCGCCATCGCTAAGGTAGTCGGGGCCGGTGCGTTGCTGTTCGGCGTCTTCGTCGGCGGGGCGGTCACGCTGAAGCTGGGGCTGTACCGCGCTATGTTCGTGATCGGCGTGCTGCAAGCGGCGTCGACGGGATGTTTCGTGCTGCTCGCCTACGCGGGGTACGACATCGCATGGCTCACGACGGTCATCGCGTTCGAGAACATGACGGTGGGGATGGGCACAGCCGCGCTGCTCGCGTTCATGGCAGCGCTCACGAACAAGCAGTTCACGGCCACGCAGTTCGCATTGCTATCGACACTCGCGACGGTGCCGCGCTCGCTGCTGTCGGCGCCGAGCGGATTCATGGCAGAGGCGCTCGGGTGGCCGCAGTTCTTCATCGTCTGCGCGCTGCTCGCGATCCCCGGCTTGCTGCTGCTGCCGGTCGTGCGTCAATGGTTCGGCCCGGCGCCGCAGCCACCGCCCGCAGCCGAGAGTCGCGGCTCCGCCCTGCAAAGCTCGCAGTCGTAGCGATCGTGAGCGGCGCGCGGCCGGAAAAGGGAAGCGATATGATACTCACGCTTCACGGGTCGACCACATGAACGCGTACAAGAC